>JADKDV010000005.1:300000-600000 GCA_016718315.1 Candidatus Obscuribacter sp.
TTGCATATGCATAAGTTTTGTTGTTACTTGAGTGCGTAGTATTAAAAAATATAGTAAGCATACTTTTTTAAAAATATACTACTTGAGTTGACGTGGGCATTGATAGGGTAGGCAGCGGCCACTCATCCTGTGAGCGGCCGCTGATACCATTTTTGAGAATTGACTTTCGCTACTGGTTGCTGTCCTTGTGCACTCCGCGAGCGCGCTCCTGGAGCTGGTCCAGATAGCGAATCGTGAAGATGAGCACGTCATAGACGAGGTGCACGATGATGGCGGCGACCAGCCCGAAGGTGAACATCAGGTAGAAGAAATACATCCCGATGAACCACGAGTTGATCAGACCGAACAGTCCCTGGTATTTGTGACCGTCGCGGAAGCGCGAGTTGGCGATGATCAGCCCCGCCGCGATGTACCAGGTGCTGGCGTCAGTGAGCACGCTCTTGAGCAGTCCCATGGTGAAGAAGTTGGCCACGGGCAAAATGAGCGTGGTCTGAAACCACCAGACGAAGCCATGTTCGAAGATGAAGCCGCCGAGGATGTAGTCGACAGCCTTGGCCATGGCGATGGACCACATGAACAGAAGCCAGCGGAAGACGACTTCTTCCATGACGCCCGCTCGCAAGCTGAGCCAGAGACCGCGGGCATAGAAGGCTTCGGCGTTGTAGTTTTCGCGGCGGCTATTGAGCGTCAACGCCGAAATCAGAGCGGTCCAGCCGATTGCCCAGACGAGAATCGGCCAGGAAGCCCAGAGCCACTCGACAGGGGTGCCGGTGGTGTGCCACAGCTGGAAGAAGCTGTAGGGAATGGCTGTCGGGAAAAGCCAGTTGACCAATCCGACCAGGGCCGCCACTTTGGCTGCCATGAGAAACCAGACCAGCCAGTTTGCCTTGACCTGTTCTTCGTCAGAGGCGAGGATGCGGAGGTGTTTGCGCATGCTTGACAATCCTGTTCAAAAAAAGAGAAAGAGTGTGTGGTGAAACAGCCCCTGAGATTCGGCGAGGAACTTCAGGGGCTGTTTACCGGTTAGTTGTCGTTGTGCGCGCTCATCTCGGCGACGAGGAGCTTGCACTTATCGCCGCGCAGGATGGCGACCGAGGTGATGCCGCGGATGGCGGTCACCGGGTGGAGCACGTCCTGGTAGTGGTCGACGATGGCCAGCGCGTGGGCGAGCATGTGCGGGGCGGCGTCTTCGCCGGAGACTTGCTGGCTGGCGATTTGCGCAGTCAGCTCGGCGATGCCCGGTGCAACGGCTTCGGCGAAGCCGTAGTCCTTGGTGGCATGGGCGCAGGCGAAGGCGCACACAGCGCTGCCGCGGGCGTGGTCGACGGCGACGAAGGCATTGTAGTCGCCCCGGTCGTCGGCGATGGTGGCAAGCCGGCTCAGGGCGCGGATTGCTTTTATGGCAGTCTGGGCGTACTGGTCGAGCGTGTCGGCGTTGGTCTTGCCGAGGAAGTGCTCGATTTGCTGTGCCTTATCCATGGGGTACCCTTTCTGTTATCTGGTTTGATATAAGAAAATGCCATCTTGTCTATGGCACCGTGGGTAGTGCTGTCCGCGTCAGTAGCGTGGCGGGGACAGTAGTTGCTGGAGCGTCGGCTCCTCACAATCGAGGGCAAGCACTTCGATTTCACCACCGGGGCTACCGGGGCGATAGAAGAGCCTGGCTCGAGGTCGACCATCCTGGTCGTAGAGACGCTGTTGGTGGATGTTCAGACCAGAGCGGTAGATGCTCCAGCCGGGTGGGATGACAAAAATGGCGTGGTCTTCCGACCGCATGTCCACCATGTACACGCCCATAGCTTCCAACATTGCCAGCGTCGTGCTGCCCTCGATGGACTGCAGCTCCATCTCGGCACCGCCGCCCTGGCTGCCGGGCTTGGTGAAGATCTTGGCGCGGCACAGACCGGCTTCGTCGTAGAGACGCAGCTGGAACATGCTCACCGGCGACTCGACGATGCTCCAGCCAGCGGGGATGCTGAAGAGAGCGTAGTTGTGACCGCGCTCAGCGATGAGCTTGACGCCCATCGCTTCCACGTCGGCGATGCCCTTGCCGTGCCAGATCTTGGTGGGCAGGCAGTAGTCGGTCGGCTTGTCGCTCTTGGCCAGGTAGACCGAGAGCTGCTTCACCGGCGCGTAGACGGCTTCCATGTCGAGCATGGGCTCGTCGTTGTCGCGGTCGAGCACCATGATCTCGCCACCGGCGCCGGCGCTGCCGGGCTGGTAGAAGAGCTTGGCGCGGCAGCGGCCGGCATCGTCGTAGAGACGGTGCTGCATCACGCTCAGGTCGGTGCCGTGGATGCTCCAGCCAGCCGGGATGTCGAAGAGCGCGAAGCCGTTGTCGCGGTGCTCGACGAAGTTGACGCCGTCGGACGCGAGTTCGGCGAGCGAGCCCTTGTACATGACGTGGGTGGGCAGGCAGTACTGGCGCACCGAGTCGGAGGCGGCGAGGACCGGCATCGGCATGGCGCGGACGGCGGCGGCGGCGATAGAGGCGGCGGAGGTGGAGATGATGTTGGTCATGTGATTTCCTTCGGTTTTCAGTTGAGAATTGGGTTTTAGAATCCGAGGTGAAAAGGCGAAGTGCATGCGCACCCCGCCTCTTCTTCTTGTGCTACTGCTTACGCAATAGCGCTAGTCGCGCTTCAGGCGACCAGCATGCCGTGCTTGATCAGCGCTGCGCGCATGGCGGCGCTGTCGTTGAGCGGCACGATCGAGACCTTCTCGGGGTCGACGTTCGCCAGGATGGCCTTGCAGCCATTGACGATGGCATCGACCTTGGCGTCGACGTCAGCGGCCGGCAGACCCTTGCCCAGCTGCTTGGCCTTGAACTCCGCCGCCGTCGCCGACCAGTCGCCGTCACGCGCCGCCTTGATGAAGGCGTCGGTCTCGCGCAGCGAACCTTCGATGGCAATCACCGGGAAGCCCCGCTTGATCGCACCGTAGATTTCGTCGCGCGTGATGTCACCGCCGTTCATGGCGATGATGGCGGTCTTGAAGCCCTGGCCCTGGAGGTCCTCCATGAAGTCGAAGTAGACCGGCAGGTCGAGGTCCCACGCCGAGGCCGCTTGCGCCGCCGAGACCTGCACGATGGCAGCGGCATGCTGTCCCAGGTCGATGTCCTGGTTGCCGATGGACAGGCCCGAGCGGTGGCGCGCGGCGAAGATGTCGTCGGTGCGCGGCGTGGACGAGAGCGCGACGCAGGCGTAGTGATGCGCCAGGACAGCCGGCACGGTGGTGACCATGTCGGTGACCAGGGCTTCTGCCTTGTCGCGGTTGATGGTGCCGCCGGAGAAGGCGACGCCCTGGAACTCCTGCGTGATGTTGCCGGCAGCGTCGCGCACGGCGAAGCTGTCGACGAAGAACGGGATCATGCCTTCCTGGGCCTCTTTGGTGAAGCCCTTGCAGCCGCCGGTCACTCGCACGATGGCGCGGTGAGCAGCGTTGGCGGCCTTGAGCTTGAAAGCGGCCGGCAGGGGCTCCTTGGGCGTCATCACGGTGATGAGGCAGCCGCGGGCGTCGTTGTCGAACTTGGGGGTGGATGCGTTGGTCGAGGTCATTGATGTTCCTTGGTTGGGTGGTTTAAAAGTGAGTGCAATCAGACGATTGCACCCAGTTCCAGGAGCTTGGCGCGCATGGACTCAGTGTCGTTTTGAGCCACATGCACGTTGGGGTGCGCAGCAAGAAAAGCCTCGTTGTTGGCGTACTTGTCGGCTGTGCCACCGCTGTCTCGAATCAGCAAGACTCGATAAAACGGGTTGGTCAGTCCGAGTTCGGCCCATGCCAGAAGCTCTCTTTCTGAGACCCCACCGCCGTTGTAGACGGTGAGCAAAGCGTCCCAGTTGTTAGCCTGGTGCGCTTCGCAAATCTCCAGACAACGCTGCCATTCTGCGTCCCAGTCAGCCTTGTGATCCACGTTCGGCTGCAGCAAGAGGACGCTGTGCTGTTCGGGATGGATGATGGTGGCATAGGGGTCGTCGTCGCTATTAGAAACGACGATACCGTGAGCGGTTGTCTGGAGGTGTCCGGCCTTGACGACGATACCCAGGACGCGAGAGTCCGGGCAGCGTTCTTTGAGGGCCGGAAAGGCTTCAGTGATACCCTGAACGACCTGTGAAGGGTCGTCTTTGAGAATCATGCGAGTGCCACCAAAGAGACAGAAGCCAGCAAACTTGGGATGTGTGGTTGTTCCCGAAGAGTCAGCTGGTCCGCCACTGAGTGCATCTTGAAGCCGTTGGATGCCCGGGTAAAACTCGGGTTTCATGTTGCCGCAGCCTCCGGTCCCACGCAGCACGAAGTGCCGAGTTTGACTGAAGAAGTTGGCAAAGAATTTTTCGCACGATTGACCCTCCGATTGAACGAAGAGTGTCGGCGCTTTATCGAGCCAGTTGCGCTTATTCATATTCGTTCCGATCGGAGGATTGTTGCGGCGCGAGGGCAGAAACTAAGACATTCCAGTCTTCGTTTATCGTGCCTCGACTTGCATTGCCTGATTTCGGTAGAAGGTCTTGCATCCCTCCTGGAAGGAGGTCATGCGTATGGCGAGCGGGGCTTGCCATGCTTGGTTCTCCTTCCTGTGTGAAGGTTTTCGACTGCTCATGCATCCATGCACGAACGCTTATCTCACCACCATGCCAAATACACGCTCTAACAATCAGCTGTGCTGAAAGAAAGATTGTGCTTAAGGCATTGCTATAGCTTGGTTTTGAAAACTTCTTGGGGGAATTGGTGGAATGAGATTACCCTGGAATCTACACTTAATAAGACACTAATAACAACCATATATGGGGCGCATATTAGTGCCGTCTAAGACATCAGTGGGGATCCCCGCAAACCGGCTCTGGCGTGAGCTAGCGCTAGTTGCCAAGAGCTTCGCGAATGACCCGAAATCGATGGGTTAATCAGGCAAAAATTGAGGAATTTTGAGAATGGCAAATTAGCAGACGTCGCAGCAGCCAGCGCAGCTAGCAAAGCCCCTTAAATGGGTTTATGAGCTGTAATTAGATCTATGGGAGGCACATTAGCAAATTTTTGGCTGCTTATTTAACGCCGCTTTTGATAGCTATAACGTGTATTTCAATTTCAAATTCATTCAGGCATTTCTCTCTAATAACCACCTACCCACTCTTTAACATTCTTGTGTAGCCTCTAATGGAGGCTCAGAGAGGACACTATGGCTAAACCTGACTTCAACAGAGTCTTGTGGTTTGGAGAGGCTCCCACTCCCCCACCCAGGACCTGGCGCTATCTTGGCTTTCAGCCACAGCTCCGCAAATTCAGACCTTACGGCTTGAAGATGCTTGAGCTTGCGACTGTCACCTCGGCGTCTCAAGAATTCATCCGCTCGATAGGCGTCATGGTCGCTGCCACACCCGAATACCTCAAGCCCCTGCTTGTGGACTACGGTGTGGCGGTGGCTCCTATTCGGGATATCTACGAGGTCTGCGACTGGCACTTCATGAATGGCCCGCGCGGACACGGTGACAGATTTACCTGGGCAGCCGTTAGCGGCTTGTGTCAGGATAAAGGTCACCTGCTTGTGATCACTGAATACGCTCAGCGCGACGGTTACTACCGCAAGGTAGACGGACGCCAGGGCACATTCAACCACGAGCTGGCACACTGTGTTGACGCTGCTCTCGACTACATCTCCGAGTCGCCCGAATTTGTCGCTGCCTGGAAAAGTGACGTGGAACGTATCCGCGCAAAACTTGCCCCCAGTCATCAATCGGCGCTCTCGTACATCATCGCTGATGAGCCGCAGGGCCCGAGCGAGACCTTCGCTGAGATTGTCGCTGCCTTCATGGGCGGTGGCTGTCTGGCTTACTACGCCAATGACTGGGAGGACGTCATGCCCGCCAGTTATGCCTTCGTGCAACACCTCCTACAAAACCTGCCTACTAAAAGCCCTGCCAACAAGGGCTCTTGAGGCACAAGATTAACCCTACCCGCCGGTGCAGATCGACAGTGAGTCTATCTGTGTTCTGCACCCGCGCGTAGACAAACCAAGGAAACTGATTATGAAACAGCTCTTTGTGTATCTGCGCAAGCTGAGTCGGAATCTGCTCTTTCGTGAAACGCTGCTGCACTTCAGCATCTTCTTCGCGGCAATCGCAGGTTTTTACTATCTCACTGCCGCCGACATCATCACCCGCGCTCCCGAGCGTGTCGTGCCGGCAGAATACGCTGTCCTCGCTACTCCCACCAAAGTGATGCCTGCCGTCGACCTGGAGCGCCTGCTGCGCAAGAATTCCAACGAGGTCGAAGGACTGGTGTTCTTTGATGGCATCAAAACCGTCGTTGTCCAGGGCGCCGGCTTCGAAACTGATCGCATCGTCCTCCAGGCCGATATCGACCAGATGCGCAAGCTTGCTACCAGCGCCAAAGTGCCGGTAATAGAGAAGGCCTCCCAATTCTCCGACAACAAGGCTGAGCGTTTGCCCAGCTGGTGGTGGTGGACTGTGGCAGCCTTCTTCGCTTGGTTCAGCTGGCTGATGTTCTTCCGTCGTCACAACAAAGAAGAGCATTCCCGCCTGCGCGTCATCCTCGAAGGCACTCCGCCTGTCTTTGAAGCTCTGGTCAAAATGTCCCGCCTGCCCAAGCGCAAGTTCTTCCTTGTGCTGCTCTTTGCGCTGGTTGGCATCAATTCGCTGGGCTTCTTCGGTCGGCTCTACCACGACAACAACATGTACGTCTTGCCGCCCGAGATGGCGAGCATCAGGACGATTCAGCCCTGGCAGATTGATCGTCACCTCGACCGTCATTCGTCGGAGTTTTTGCGAGTCACCGGCATCAAGGAGCTGAGCGCTGCCTATGTCGTGCTCGACACTGTCACGCCGCAAACCGCTCCCAAGCACGGTGATGAAGAAGACTCGATCTTGCCGTCTGGACCTTCGCCTGCGTCCAAGACCTTCTCGGTGGAGCGTACCGTCGTCTTCCCGGCCACACCGGCTGGCAAGGCAGCTTATGACGCTTTCATCGCCAAGGTCCAGGCCAAGAAGATCGAATACAAGCAAGTGCCTCCCTCCCGCGAGACCGGTTACTTCGAGAGCATCACCTCCGCCGGACGAGTTACTTTCCTCGTTCTGCTGGTGCTGTCGATAGGTGTCGGTGTCACCCTGATCAGCTGCTGGTCGGACTGGAAGGAAGGCGAGACACCGCAGGGTCGTACCAACCTGGTCGGCGCCGGCGGTGGTGGTGGTGGCAACGCTCAGGTCGAAATCCGCGATGAAGATCGCAAGACCTTTGCCGATGTTGCCGGCTGCCAGGAAGCAATCGACGAACTGCGCGTTGTCGAAAAGAAAATTCGACGTCCACGCATCTACAAGGTCTTCGGGGCGCCCGTCCCAAGTGGTGTAATACTCTTCGGCCCTCCGGGCACAGGGAAAACACTCCTCGCGAGGGCGTTGGCCGGTGAAATCGGCGGACATTTCGAAGCCTGCAGTGGTTCTCAGTTTGTCGAGATGTATGTCGGCGTCGGCGCCAAGCGCGTGCGCGAGATGTACGCCAAGGCCCGTGCTGCTGCTCGCAAGAGTGGTCGCATTTCGATTGTCTTCATCGACGAAATCGATGCCATCGCCAAGAAGCGTGGCAGCGGTGAAGGTGGTGGTGACAAAGAGTACGAGCAGACCCTCAACGAGTTGCTCGTGCAGATGAACGGCTTCGGCAATCACGGTCTCGTTCTGACCATGGCTGCCACCAACCGGCTCGACATCCTGGACGATGCCATCCTGCGTCCGGGTCGCTTCGACATCAAGGTCAAGGTGCCCAAGCCGGACAAGAAGGGGCGCTCGCAGATCTATGGCGTCTACCTCAAGAAGCTCAAGATCGTGCTGCCCGATGGCACGGTCGAAGAAAAGGCGGCTGCCTACGCCAAGTTGCTCGATGACATGGCTCGCCGCAGCCATGACTTCTCCGGTGCTGAAATCGAAGGTGCCATCAAGAATGGTGCCACTATCGCTGTCGAGCGTCAGTTCGGCAACGTCACCGAGGACATCACCGAAGAGCAGATGGAAGAGTACAAGAACATGGCCATCATCACTGTCGACGACCTCAACGAGGGCGTGGACAAGATGGCCTATGGTACTCAGATCAAGAGCCGTGTGCGCACCGACAAGGAACGTTGGGCCACTGCCGTGCACGAAATTGGTCACGCTGCCATTCCCACCATTCGTGGCGGCGATCCGGTCAATCGCATCACCATCGTCATGACCGAAAAGTCTCTCGGTCTGATGGACAGCTCGCCGGAAGAAGGTGAGCGCTACGACTGGACGGATCAGCAGTTCTTGATCCGTCTGGAGACGATGCTTGCTGGTCGCGGTGCCGAAAAGCTCGTGCTCAACAAGATCTCGACTGGTGCCAGCAACGACTTCGAGCGCACCAGCCAGCTGGCGCGTCAGATGGTCGGTGTCTACGGCATGTCCAAGACCTTCGGCGTCAAGTCCCTGCCGCTGGATCAGCATGGCTTCCCCGTCTCCAAGGTGGGTGAGATTCTGCTGGATAAGTTCAACCTGGCCTGGGGCGAAATTGTCGACAACGCAGAAACGTCGTGTGATGAGCTGTTGGCCAAGCACCGCAAGCAAATCGAAGCTTGCGCGCAGGTCCTCTACGAAGAGGAAACCCTGACCGGTGATGAGTTCCGCCGCATCTGGAAGGAAGCGGGCGAAGCGTCTGAGCCGGCAGTGGAACCGAAGAGTGAGTGATACCCGGGAGGGCATCACCAGTAGTGGCTGTTATCCCATCCAAGGAGGGTCGCAGGATCGCGACCCTCCTCCAACACTTACCAGGAGAATGACATGACTCAAGCTATCGAACACAAGATCAAGACCGTGCGCGCCAGTGCTGCCAGCGAGTCCAAGCGTCTGCTTGAACTCGTCGGCGAAGCTGAAGGCAATATGGCCACGCCGGGTCAGCAGGAGTGTGCGTTTTTTGCCTACAGCATCTGCCTCAACAGCCGTCGTGAGCTGGACTCCATGCTCACCGCCGTACGTGAAGTGGAGGCCGTGCTCGCCCAGCAGACCAAGACCAAGTCCCGGCCTGCCGGCAACGAGCTGATTCGCATCAACGTCGAGACCGCTCTCATCGAGCGGCAGATGAAGTCCATCTCCGCCAATCTCAACGCCGCTCGCTCCACGCTCGATGGCGTGGTCGACATCTGGGGGGTGCGTCAGCCCACCGGCGGCCTCTGGGACAAATAAGGAACAACACGTGATATCAAAGAAAATACTGCAGCTCCTTCCTCCTGGAAGGGGCGAGCCACTCTGTAGCGGAGTGGAAGTCACCGCTCAAAACGGTGAACGGCTCGACCTGTCGCACTTCCGTACTGTCGTCACGGTCAAGAACAGCCGAGCCAAGGGCTGGTTTGGTGCCCCCTCCGGCGGCATGGCTCTCGACTGCAAAGTCTCCATCCACGGAGAAGAGTTCGAGACCCAGCAGATCAGCATCGGCACCGAAGACATCGGCAAGACGCTCTTTTGTGCGGGTACGCCCATCCTCAGCATCACCGGGCTCAGTCCCGATGACGGCGAGGTGGTGTTGACCCTCTCGGAAGTGGTCGAACCCTGCGCTCCCGGTACCTGCCGCTGGTCTTGACCGGTTCCAAGCACAGTCCGTGAATCGTGCCCGACGCCACCACTACCGGTGGCGTCGGTGGCGGCTGCCGTTAAAAGTTGAACGGAGTAACCGCAAAAGTGAAGTAGTCGAAACCTGAAACCGGACCACGGTCCAAACAACGGACCATGAGTCCGAACATGGAGAATTCTTATGAGAGCTATCCTCAAGGGGCTTCTTTCCCTGGCGCGCGCTTGCCTCGGTCTCAAAGCTGAGAGCGAAGTGCCGGCCGAACCTGTTGCACGCAATGTGCCGCTCCTGACCGGTCCTGCACCGGTGCATCAGGGAGCGGTGGACGCTTTTGGTCGCAGCAAAGTGACCAGGCTCAACGTCAAGTCGGGCTTGCCCGTCGATGTCGAGCAGATGCGCGTCAACTACCAGAGCGACTCGGCTCGCATCATCGCTGGCCTGACACCGGCTCAACGCGAAGACGTGCGCGCTTACCTGTCGGCCTGCCATCAGATCGGCAACCTCTTCAAGTCGATTCGCTTGTACGGCAAGCTCTTCAGTCAAGATCAGCTGATGGAGCGCTTTGCGAAGACCGAGCGGGCCTACTCCGCCCTTGGCCTGATGCCGATTCTGCCCTCCACGGTCAACTACGAAGCTGCTGGCTCGCTTGCCGATGCCGCAGCTCAGGGGTTGATTCAGCGGCGCATTCCGGCAGCACCGATAACCTTCCACGCTGCGGGCATTCGCCGGCACGTGGCTCTTCTGGACCGTCGCTTCAAGGCGAAGGAACAGCAAACCTTGGACACAGGGGTGCGATGAACAATCAACCTGTTGCCCGCAAGAAAATCGACTATCGCCCGCTCATCGCTGGTAAGCCTGTGCTGGTGGTAGTCGATATGCAGCCGCGCTTCCGCGCTAGCTGCGATCCCCGCACGTTGCAAAACGTGGCTAGCCAGATCCGGGGCGCGATTGCTCGCCATGAGCCAATTGTCGTCCTGGAGCTGGCTGTACCTGGTACGGCACCCGACTTCAGTCGGACGCACAAAGAGCTGCTGGACATTCTCGACGATGTCGACAATCCAGCCTTCTGGGTGCTCAAAATCAAGACCACCGTAGCTGGTGGCAATGAAGTGCTCAAGGCTTGCCACACCTACGGCTTTGACCAGAGGCACTTCCGTATCTGCGGTGTCAACACTTCTGCTTGTGTGTACGAGACAGCCAAGGCGCTTGCCATAAGCCGTCCCGACAGCAAAGTGGAAGTGATTGCCAGCGCCGTCAACGACATCGACCCGGATGCCTGGCAGTGTTACTCACTGATCAGTCACCTGGTCAGCGTGGTCGACGCATGATCTGTAGAGACCCTCTGGAGCAATGCTCTGGAGGGTTCTCTTTTTTTTGTTTTGTAATACTAAAACAGGTAGTAGAAATTTGAAAAGTGTTAGTGCAAAACCGCACAGGACGGTTTTAAGATAGTCGGTTGTTTATTTGGCTGGCAGGTGTTTTCAAGCCTGGCAAAATGGTGCGCAAGCCTCTAAAGTAGGGTAAGACTAACTTATCCCTCGCTCAGGTTGCACCGCCATGGCTAAATCTAACACCCCAGCTAAGTCGTCCACTCTAGACGCTCATGTTATGAGCGCGGAGGCTGCGTTACATGACCGCTTTGGTCTGACTTATGGGCAACTACAAAAGGTTATTGCTGATGCCGTCAAAGGCACAGGCGGTAAAAATGGCTTTTGTGATGTCTTTTTGCAGGCAGGATCAGCACTTGGTGTCAGTCTGGACCAGGGTGTGATTAAGAGCACATCTGCTTCGCACACCAGTGGGGCGGGAGTGAGAGTAGTTGTCGGTGATAAGACCGGATATTCTCATACCGACCATGTCACAGTTGGCAATTTGAGACGGTGTGCCACGATAGCCAGGGCGATTTCTGAGCATGCTGTTGATAGTGGCAATGTGCCATTGAGCCCTGTCAGCTCAGTGCCTCATGACCTGTATGCGGTGACCGACTCGCCAGTTGGTATCGAGCTCAAAGAGCGCATCGCCTTATTGCGCAAAATGGATCAACTAGCTAGAGCTTACGATGCACGCATCACCAATGTTACTGTTGGGTTGTTTGTGGAGGACTATACAGTCATCATTGCCACCTCTCGTGGTGACATCATGGCCGATAAGCGACCACTGGTCAGACTCAATGTCTCCTGTCTGGCCGAAGAAGGTACCAGACGCGAAACAGGCAGCTCGGGCGGTGGTGGACGATTTGGCTTTGAAGTATTGTCTGATGAAACCTACTGGCGCGAGCACGTCCAAATAGCTGCCAAACAAGCTATCGATTTACTTGGCGCGACAGCTGCTCCGGCGGGGGAGATGGATGTAGTCTTAGGCGGTGGCTGGCCTGGTGTACTGATACACGAAGCAGTTGGGCACGGTCTGGAAGGTGATTTTAACCGTAAAGGGACATCGGCGTTTAGCACTTTGATGGGTCAATCTGTGGCATCAAAGCTGGTCACTGTAATTGATGACGGCACTATCGCTGATAGACGAGGCTCACTCAATATCGACGACGAAGGCACACCGACAGGTCGCACTGTGCTAATTGAAAACGGCAGACTGACGGGTTATTTGCAGGACAAGCAGAATGCTTCTTTGATGCAGAGCAAGCTGACAGGTAATGGCCGCCGTCAAGATTATCGCTATGCTCCCATGCCGCGCATGACCAACACTTATATGGCTGAGGGCGAGTCCAGTCCTGAGGAGATTATCGCTTCGGTTAAGTATGGTATCTATGCCACTACCTTTGGTGGTGGTCAGGTGGATATCACCAATGGCGATTTTACTTTTAGTGCCACCGGTGCTTTTCTCATAGAGGACGGCAAAATCACACGCATGGTCAAGGGTGCCACATTGATAGGTAATGGTCCCAAGGCTTTGCATAATGTCACGATGGTGGGCAATGATGTCTCACTCGATAAGGGTGTCGGTACATGCGGCAAAGACGGACAGGGTGTGCCGGTCGGTGTCGGCATGCCTACAATACGTATCAATAATATCACTGTAGGCGGCTCTAAGAGCTAGTCTCTAATTTCATTGCTGGAGTATCAATGCCATCTGAAGACCTGGAAAAAATTGCCCGTAACATAATTGCTGAAGCTAAGCGTGCTGGTGCCACCGATTGTGATGTCACTATTTCTACTCGCTCGGCCGTAGAAACTACAGTGCGCATGGGCGAAGTAGAGAAGCTTGAAGGCGCGCAAATGCGCGGAGTGGAATTCCGCGCTCTGGTAGGGCATAAGAGTGCCAGTACCTCGACATCAGATCTCAGCGCCAGTGCTATCAAGCAAATGGTACGCGACACCATCGCCATGGCAGAAGCCTCTGAAGCCGATCCCTACTCAGGTTTGCCCGAGGTAGAAGACCTCTGTACAGGTTATCCAGAGCTAAACTTGTACGATCCAAGCATTGCTGAGATTGCAGTAGAGCGCAAAATTGAACTAGCCATGGCCGCTGAAAGTGCTGCCCGCGAGGCTGATAGTCGTATCACAAACTCTGATGGTGCTAGCTTTAACGATAGCAGTGGTGCCTTTATCCATGCTAATAGCCGCGGTTTTGTTGGTGGTTATCAGGGTAGTCATGTCAGTCTCTCTGCTGGTGTTGTAGCCAGTAAAGATGGCGAGATGCAGACTGGCGGCTGGTGGGCTACCAGTCGAGATTTTAAGGGCTTAGAGAGTCCCGAAAAAGTCGGTAAAACAGCCGCTCAAAGAGCGCTTAGGCAGCTCGGCGCGCGCAAAGTAAAATCGCAAGAAGTACCTGTTATTTACGATCCGTTGATGGCCGCTCGTTTACTCTCTCAGTTTATCGGTGCAGCATCTGGCGCGCATATCTATCGTAAGAGTTCGTTTATGGTAGATAAGCTTGGTGAGATGGTAGCAAATAGTATTGTTACTGTAATAGATGATCCGCTGATGCCAGGACGGCTTGGTAGTAAGCCTTTTGACAGTGAGGGCATGAAATGCCAGACTAGGACATTAATCAAAGATGGACGTCTGGAGACTTATTTGCTCTCAAGTTATGCTGGTCGCAAACTCAATTGCAAACCAAATAGTGGCTCAGTTGGCAATCTCTATCTCAAGCCTGGAGACAGCACACCGGAGTCAATTATCGAGTCTGTTAAAAACGGTTTGCTTTTGACTAGTGTCTCAGGCATGGGCTTTAATGCGGTCACGGGCGATTATTCGATGGGAGCCAGTGGGACCTGGATTGAGAATGGCAAGTTGGCTTATCCAGTCAGTGGTATCACAGTGGCAGGCAATGTGCTTGAGATGTTTGGCAATATCGAAGCCATCGGCAATGACCTGAACTTCCGCTCCAGCACTGTCAGTCCGACAATCAAAATTAGCAAAATGACTGTAGCTGGAGAGTAAGAGTTATTACTTTGCGGTGCACCAGTCTGCGCAATCGTGACGAGTACGATGGATGGTAGTAGATGTGATTGATTTTTTTTGCATGAGAGCTGGGATTTGGTCCTGATGTGCGAAAAATGGATAAAAAGCGACTTCCATGTCGCTAAATAATCCGTTTACCTCAACCAGTCCTAGTTGCTTTTGGCTTTTCTAATTGCTTCCAGTATTTGAGTCAGTGTTTCTGGATCAACGTTTTTAAGCAGCGTGTTAGCATCCATAGCGTTCTGTCTTTCCTGTCTGGCTTTGATTGCTTCCTGGTAGCGCTCACTTAAAATCTTTTCGTCGCCTGTTTCTGTCAGGTTTATTTCCAGATTGTCAAAACCGTCTACGCCAATCAAGGTGACACCAGTGGCGGTGACCTGAAATTTTACGTGGTCTCCGATTTTGCTTATGATAACTTCTGGAGAAAGGCGTTCAGACATGCTGAATGCTTTATTGGGTATTGTGTCGATCATAAAGGTGACATAGCTGTCATCTTTGATTTGTTCAGTACCCCAGCGCACTATGGTGCCTTCCAGTGTTATCTTTTCGGCCGTGCTGCCGATAGCGATACCGGTACCTTTGCCGCGCAGTCTGGCACTGTAGGTACGCAATGCATTGGGCAGATTGTCTGCTACAGATAGAATGCTTCTGTCATTGTAAGAGACTAGACCAACCATCTGCATATTGCCAGAGACGTCTTTAAGCACACTGATAAAAGTGGGTACACCGTCTACCAGGTAAGGGATAGGATGGGTGGCGCTATATTGCTTTTCTTGTACAGCACCTTCCAGTGCTTTCTTTGCTGCGTCTTCGGTAATGCCAGCACGGCGATAAAAGCTAGCTTTGCCGGTGCGTGTATCAACAAGCATAAAGCCCATGGTGCCCTGCTCATCTTGACCGTTGTTGTTACTTGTTGACTGCATCCCGGTATACCAGGCGGCGTGTCCTTGTTTGGTGTAGACCAGTGCCATGCCTTTTGATGCCTGAATTACATCATTGCCGCTAGTTAACTGATTCCACCAGCCTTTGACAAAAGTACCCCAGTCGTTGATGCGCTCTTCGATCAGTTCCGCTGGTTCAATTCTGTCTACCCAGGCTGGTGCGTCGTCCATGCCATAGTGTTGGACAGCGCCGCTTGTAGGATCGACGATGGCGATACCAGTGGCCACAAAACCATCAAATCCCACTTTGGGAGCAATTGAAGTAACAACCCAGTGAGCATTGCCTTCATCGTCAAGTTCAAATGTGTAATCGTCAAAGCCAGTTGTGGCAAAGCCGCTCTGATAAAGGTGTCGCACCAGATTGTCGCTAAAGAACGCTTTCATGCCGATGCGGTACTTTTGCCCCAGGACTATTCTGCGATCACTGTAATTGCTAGCTGAGACCATGACATAGCCAGGGGTTGTCTCATTTGTCAGCCACTTAGCAATAGTCTTGTGCTCCAGTTGTCCCACCCACCAAAGACGTCCTTTGACTGACTGTATTGACATGGTGCCGATATCGACCATGCTGCCCAGTCCTTGTTGATTGCCCAAAAGCTCATGAGCAGCTCTTACTGCTAGTTCTTGATCGACAAAGCGCGCCTGCGTCTGGTCAAGCAAGACCTGCCCGGTATCAAAGTCCTTTTCTTCGACATCTAGCAGTCCGCGGTAAGCATCATCATGAAAGGCTCCCCATGTGGTCAATAGCGGTATTACTATGAGCAAAGCAAATGCACCAGTGAAGGCAAATATTGTGCTTATAGATTTGGTGCTTTCATTCAGGTCATTGAGAACAAGGGTCCAGAGCCAGACTGATAGAGCCATCGCTGCAAAGAAGATAGCAGTTGGATAAAAGCCGAAGGCCAGAGTCGGCATGAAGCACCAGGCCAATACCAAGAAAATTATGAAGTTTAGAGTCGCTGCCAGAAACCTTTTGGTAACCAGTCCAGCGGCAGCGCCTGCAATAAGCGCAAATATAAAATATGTCATTTGTTCACCCTATTGGTTGCTAAAAAAGTTGGGATACTACAATCGATCTCTCAGTCCGTATGCCTACAAAGCAACTAGTTGCATCCTATAAGCATCGCTATGTAGGTGTTTAAGGCTTGTTATAAACGTCCTTGTTGATTGCAAAAAATAAGAGAGATCAACTACTGGTATCAGATATGAAGTCGTGGTGGCAACAAAAAATGCAGCTCAGTGGTACATCTACGCAGCAGCTGGGGTGGCGCAGCATTTTATGCACTAAAGAGCTAACAGTGCCACTGTATGGGCTTTTGCGCCTGTCGTGCCGATTTGTCCTAGTACCGTCTCATCGTTATGGGTGGCAACTGTAGTGTTTGTTGATAGTCGTCAAAAAGTGTCAGCTGACTCTCTGTATACGAAGTGGAGTAGTAGAATTATCGTTTTTGAAATGCCCTGGAATATTGCAATAGCTCTGGTTTGTTTGATCTCGGAAGGCACTAAAAGTTAGTGGAGACAAACAAAGCAGACCCACCATGACTGCCGTCATGGTGGGTCCTAGATGTGATGCTTACTGGCGCACGATGTCTATCGTGCCAGCAGCAAGCAGATTGCCCCGCTCGCTTTCTACTGTCACTTCGTAGGAGGTGACAGCGCCAGCGATGCTTTTGATGGTGGCGGCGACGCAGACTCGCTCACCAGCATGGGGGCTGGCATAGTGCTCGATATGCGTGGTCTTGCGGCAGTTGGAGAGGCTCTGACCGCCGCGATGGTTGGAGATTACCGCTTCCACATAGGCTTCGAGCAAAGCTGGCTGGGCGACGAGCTTGCCAAAGCCGGCAGCGACCGCTGTTTGCCAGTTGACATGGACCTGGCTTTGATTGCCAGAGATGCGAGCAAGATGTCTGATGTCGTCCTGGTCAATGTAAATCGTGCAGTGAGCGGTGGCGCCCACATAGAGCTTGCGGTCCGACATGATGTGTTTCCTTCGGATTTTGCTGTTGTTGTTGTTGTTGTTGTTGTTGTTGTCTTGGCGCTAGGTTACTGGTGGCAGGCGTTGCGTACCTGGCGCAGCCGCATAAACTCTCTCTGGAGATTGTTGCGTGCGGCCTTGTCCAGTAAGCTAGTCGCTTTTTGGGTGTAAAAAATTTGCTTGCGATCGACGAAGCGCTTGAGCACACCAGCGCGTCCTTTGCGGTAGGCTTCTGGCTCAAACCAGTCGTACTCCAGCGCAATATTGGCGGCATAGCGTCCGTATTCGCCAGCAGAAGCCCCGAGTATGGATAGATCCGCATCGAGGAAAATACGAGATTCACGCGCCAGTCTGCCAGCCAGAGGCCGATGTCCTTTTGTGGCTCGGACAAGTGCGGCGACGTCCTCAGCAAGCTGGTCGGGTAGACCGAGCTCTTTGAGATCGCTAAGGGCCATAATCGCGCTTTTGTCTTCGTTGTCGCTTTGCCTGGTATCGTATACGGCGTCATGGTAAAAGGCCGCCAGGCGCAAAAGCACACTGGGAGATCCTGAGCTAAACTGCCGCAACCAGTAGAGCACTTTGTTGATGTGCTTGAGATTGTGGTAGTAGCGACTGCGTTCGCCATAAAGCGTTTCGAGCTTTTGCCAGATGCTAAGCCACTTTTCTTCGCTGACCTTTAGCTCTGCCATCAGTCTGGCAAAGCTCTTTTTGGCCAGCGCCACTTGAGTAGCTGAGGCAACCAGAGGTGGTTTGTTGGAATGAGTGGCCAGAAGATAAATGCCTTTGAGTGTCAAATTGGGGTCTACCACATCAAACACTTTACCAAATTGGTCGACAGACTTGCTCCAACCTCCGGTGCCGACAGTGAGAGCGCGGCCGCTGAGATTGCTTTTGGCAACACTGAGCCATTCTCTTACCAGACCAATGTGACCGGTAAAGACACCGTTGCGCATATGCGTGGCAGTGTCAAAACCGAGACCGAGAGTTTGACCCTCCATCTTGAGCAGTGGCAAAAGGGCTGTACGCTGGTGCAAGGACTCTAGCGTGACACTGAGTCCGGGGGCAATCCAGCCGCCTTTGACGTGACCAGAGCCCGACAACACCAACATGGTCGTAGCAGTACCCATGCCAATTACGGCTACCGGTGTGCGTCCTTTGCCATGCAGCATCCAGGCCGCAACAGCGTCAGCGACACGGTCGGCGCCCATGGTGCGGTCCATGCCGGTGAGGAGATTTTGACAAATTTCGCTTATCGAGATCACTTCTCTATCGCTCAAAAGCGAGCGTAGATGTTGTTCGGCTGCGGGCACCACACTGGAGATGGCCACTGGGCAGCTTTGCGACTTGAGGATAGGGGCAGCTTGAGCAGTGACCTGGTCAGTGGGATGGCGCCAGGTTTCTGTGATCTTGCCGTTTACAAACAGTGCGTATTTGACATTGGAATTGCCGATGTCTATAGCCAGTAGTTCTTTCATATCGTTCTCCCGAGCCTCTTGTGGGCTGGTTTTGAGAGTTAAAAGAGACACGCCTGGCTATAGCCACCGGTATCAGTGGCTGCCAGACTTGTCGATTGTGATTTTGTCAATCTCTTTGTTGTCCGGTGTGAGCTGACGCAAAGTCAGTCTGGCACCATCGACATCGATGACAGTAAAAGAGTTGTCCGTGATATTGAGACAACGGGTAAAGGACGACCTGGTCGGCAGATGTCCTTCGTCCACCATGCGGCTACCAGAGCCTGTGACCACGTAGATGATGCCGTCTGGACTGGTGATTGTCCGTCCGTCATATTTGTCGTCGATGTTGAGTCGAGCGCTGACCGTGCCGTCGTTATTGAGTCTGAGACCACTGCTGCCACCATCGAGCTTGATGGGAGCGCTGCGCTCGTAGTAGTGGCAGTGACCGCCCAATACCAAGTCGACTTTGCCCTCCTGCAGTATGTCGGCAATCATGCGCATGCGCTGCTCGACATTGTATTTGCGGTCGGAGTTGAAGGGGGGCTGGTGGAATGTGACAATGCGCCACTGAGCATCACTGCCGGCTTGCAAGGCATCCTTGAGCCACTGCCGCACAAGGGGCTTGGTCCAGTCCATGTGCATGTTGGCATCGAGCACGACAAAGTGGGCATTGCCAAAGCGGAAATGGAAATTGGAGCCATCACTCAAAGTGTTGCCTCGTAGCGCCAGCATCTTTTTGCGGTTGCGAGCGCTCGAAAGTAGACGTCCCATCAGTCCCTGGGGCAGCGCGGGACCGTTTGCCGGATGCGACCAGAAAAGATAAAAGCCAAACATGTCTGGAAATTTCTTCCAGTTGAGAGACTCGGTTTGCACCGGTGTGCCGACATCGTGATTGCCAGGGGCAGCCACTGTGATAGTCGAGCGCATCAGTGGCGCACCATGCGATCTGGCACTTCGGTCGCTGTTGAGGATGGGGAAAAAGTTCTTGAGATACTCACCGACACGGCCACGGTCGTAGACCACGTCGCCCGGTATGAGCAAGAGCTGTGGCTGGTACGCCTGAATAGCGTGAGCATTGGCGCGAGCGCCCTTGCCACCATCACCGATGTCACCGATGGCGATGAAGCGCCAGGGTTGGTCCTTCCTGGGTGCAGCTTTGCCACTGGCTTCGAAGACTTTTACTTTGTCTTTGTAGACGCGGTAGGTAAAGCTCTTGCCTGCGGCAATCGGACCGATAACAGCTTGATAGCGGTAATGGGGTGCGACTGAGCCACTGGTGCGTACCAGTGTGGGTATCAGCGAAACCTGCGGTTTCCAGCTTTGTGCCCCGGTCTCATTGTCATTCTCGCCATAAGCGCTGTACTGCACCTGGAAGTCGCCTTCCATGTCGTAGGTATGCCAGAGCACTTCGTAGTGCTCGTTTGTGGTGACAGCAAACTGCTGTCCCAGTTGTAGATAGGGTTTGACCAGGAAGAGCTTGCTCAGCTCTTCGGTTTTGACACTTTTCATTTTTTTGTCCCTTTCTGCCTGGCATGGCAGCAAAAAAGGGGCGGGACAAAGTCCCACCCCTCAGGCCATCAAAAAAGGCTTGTTACGGCTTGTCTTGCGGGTTTTGACCCGAGCCTTGATCTTCGCCGCTTTGATCCGGGTTTTGGTCCGGACCTTCAAGCTGTTCGGGTTGTTGTTGTTGTTGTTCTGCTTCTTGCTTCTGGCGGGCAGCTTTGGCTGCTTTGGCAGCTTCGGCGGCGGCCTTGAGCAAAAGACCGGCGATGACGATGCCAAAGCAAAGGCCCAGCACGAGGTCTACCACGAGGGTGACAAGACCAGCGCCAAAGGCCGCACCGAAGGTGTGTACCGTGAGGACCTGGGGCAGCACGGCGGAGACGCCGAGAAGGGCGAAGGCTGGTAGCACGAAGAGGCCAGCAACAGCGACGACAAAGCCCACGACGCCACCGAGGATGGAAGTGGCAAAACGCATGGCGTGACGCAGACCCATGCCAATAAGGGTGAAGAGCGTGGCGACGATGAGGGCGTTTTGCAGACCGGCGGCCAGGACGATGTTGTCGAAATGGGGCAGGATCAGACCGACGGCGAAAGTGAGGACGAGGACGCGGATGACCCAGAACAGGACGTTGTAAACGGATTTCATGATTTCTCCAAAATGGAGCACCGGATGAGAGGCTGCTCTCAAGTAACCACCATGTGCGACGTCATCCGATAAACCGGCGCACACTGCTAGCCAGGACACAACTGCAAAAGAGGCTAAAGCTCTCAAAAGCAGGTTGGGATGTAGGCGGGGTCAGATATTGGTGGAAAACTTATAGTGAGTTAAAAGAAAGAGAGCAGCTATTTTTAGTGCTTAGCTATAGCTCTTATCAAGACTCTTGCCAAGAAGTGAGCTGTGTATATACTCTCTCGTAATTGCCAACTGGCTTGAAAAGTCATTTTTGGGCTTGACCGCTAAGGCAATCTCAAGCCAGGTTGAGGTAGGTTTTATCAATCAGTCGCGCTAGGTGAGCTAGCGGTTAATTGCTGCGATTTGCTAGCTGCTATTGCATTTGTCGGCTTTTATACCGACCATTTTTTGCTTGTTTGTGTGTCCCAAAAACAGCCGTGTGCAGAGTTTTAAACCGGGCGGAGTCCGGCAGTCGGCAAATAGCTTGATTGAGACTTGTAAAGTGGTTTTTGGTAAACCATTCCTTCTGCTTCTCAGGATTTGTTATCAAGAAGTACCCCTTTTATTTCCATCCCCGATTTTTTAATCACTTCCAACTCCCTTTCCTCTTCTTGAGCTTTTATGGCCTGATTTGCTTCAGCTAGAAGTGCACGGTCATGCAAGTTTGGGTCGAGGTAGGAACTGTTGGAGAGATTGCCGCCATGGAAGGGGTGTCTGTGGAAGCCACAAGTTGACTTCTGGCAGGCAAAAGATGGCGCGAGGCAACCGAATCTGCCGAATCAGCGGCAGTTCGTAGCAATCAGAAAGGACATTGCTATGGAGACAGAAGGTTACGAAGTCTACAGCGACCCTGCCTTTCAGCGCTTTTTGCGCGGAATTGGCAAGGCTCCTTTTACCAGCCCTGAAGAAGAGCGCAGTCTCTACGAACAGCTGAAGCAGCCGGGTGTGCTGCGTCAGCGCGCGCAGAAACGTCTCGTGGAGTCGCATATGCGTCTTGTGGTGGCTGTTGCTGCCAACTACCTCGGTCGCGGTATCTCGCTGCAAGACCTGGTGCAGGATGGTGTTGTGGGTCTCTATGACGCTCTCGATAAGTTTGAGCCGGACAAAGGCCGGTTTAAGACTTATGCGGGCTGGTGGGTGCGCATGCGTATCTCCGAATCCCTCGCCAACCTGTCGCGCACTGTGCGTCTGCCAGCTCCTGTGCAAGCAAAGCTGCGGGCTCTCAAAAAGCTGCAGGATGAATTTGCTCGCCGCGGCGTCATGCCCACAAGCGAGGCGCTGGCCAGCTCTCTGGGGGTGGATGTGCAAAAGCTCAGTCAGCTCGAAATGGCCGCTCTCGGGACTACCTCTCTCGATAGCCCCATGACGAGTGATGATGATGACCTGACTCTGGTCGATGTAATCGCCGACGACAACGTCCCCGACCCGACCGAAGCGATGGACAGGGAAACGACCATCGCCGCTCTGCGTCAGGCTCTCGATACTCTCGAAGAGCGTGAAAAGGACATCGTCCTGAAGCGCTTTGGCTTTGTCGGTGATGGCGAGCAAACACTGGAGCAGCTCAGTGTCACTCACGGCGTTAGCCGCGAGCGCATTCGTCAGATTGAGGCCAAGGCCTTGCAGAAGCTGCGCACCGTCAACGGCGGCAATTTGCTCAAGCTTTTGGCGAGCTAATAGACTGTCGGTCCTGAACTTGGCTTGACCCTGACTGGACCCTGACTCTGTGGAGAGATTGGCTTTTGGCCTTTCTCTCCACGTTTTTTTTTGTCTGTTGTACTATGATGGGTAGTAGGCGTGGCGTAAAAAAATGAGATTCAAAAAAAGTAAATACAGTCTAAAAAAATATTGTGCTATGCAGATAAACCTTATCCGGCTGGATCCTCTCCGATTTGGATCGGTCTTACCCAGGCTTTGAGGTCTGGCAGCTCATGAGCGCGTTCTGAGCCTGCAAGCAACTGTTCGTAGCAATCAAGTAAGTGCACGTTGTCTGGATGAGTGGGAAATGCCCGGGCGTGATCATAAGCATGCTCCAGAAGGGCTTCGGCTAACTGTTTGTCACCTTGCACGAGATAAGCACTGGCTAGATTGGTGACTGTATTAATACAAAAACCGGTGTAACAATCTTCTCCATTCATGTGCTCCAGGGCAAGCTTGGTCAGTGCATCGGCATTGGCCTTGCGATCGGTTTGCAAATAAATGGTGGCTTTTAAAATATAGGCGGTGATTTTGAGATTGACAAAACTTTCTTCCATCAGCTCAATTGGCTTGGTTTGCTCGTCTATGAGAGCCAGAGCCTGATCGAGTTTGGCTTCGCTAGCAGCGAGATTGTCTCTGCATAAATCAATCTCGGCTAGATTGACCAGTGGAAAGGCAGTACCAGAGCGCTGTTTCGGCTTGAGATTGGACCAGATTGTTTTGGCCTTGAGGGCATTGATTTCTGCTGCTTCTAGCTCATCCTGACGCAGATGGGCGTAGGCTAGATTATTGAGATAAATGGCTGCCAGGCAGGATTTTGCCAGACGTTTGTCCTTTTTGATGTATTGCACTAGTTCGTCGTACATCAATTCGGCTTCGGCAAACTGACCTGTGGCCACTTTTAGAACAGCCAGATTGGAGACTGCTGTGCAATAGCTCCAGTCCTTACGCAAGCCCAGCCGACGCACGATATTGATTGAGCGCGACATCATTTTTTCGGCCTGATAAAAGCGACGCTCTCTCATCATGGTGATGGTGCGCATAATTGGCGGTGAAAGTATCAAATAACTGGCGAAAGCATAGGTAAATGCCAGCAAAAGTGATAACGAAAAAATGAGACTGCCGTAGGTACCAAAAGTCAGAGTCTCTGGTATGGCGATACTCAGGCAAAAAATGGCAGCACCAAAGCAAAAAAGCACATAAAGCCAACAAAACGCTGTATAGGCAAGCTGCCGCGAAGGTAGCCAGCGTCTTTGTTTTGTTAGTCGTATGCTGGTGCCAGTCATTGATGTCCTCTATTGCAATTTACCACCACACAACTGGGCGCTAACCTCCTTACTGTAACGAACTCTGCTGATTGGCGCTGATGCGGACAAGTTGCCGCTAAGCAGGAGGGTGCGGGCACAAAATCAAATGAGAAAGAGGCTGCTTTTGCAAGCAAAAACAGCCTCTCCTCAAGAGTGTGCCGCTAAGAGCTTAGCTGCGGTTGGTCATCAGAAGTTCCATGACGAACAGGATGATGAACCACAGCAGAACCGAGAAGCCGATACCCGCCAGCATGGCCAGGATATAGACGACAACAGTCGAGCTCAGGGCGTAGACAGCGGCGTGGGCAGCGTTGCGCAGACCGTTGGACGAAATGCGGCTGACCTCGCCAGAGAACATCGCTTGGATCTGACGACCCGCAATGTTGCCGATGATTGAAAAGACGATGAGAAGAACAAGTGCCATGATGTTCATGGTGTACTCCAGGGTGATTACACCTGCTTTTGGGGCAGGCAAGGGATTCTGGGCTAATCTCGAGCAAGACCAGGCAAAGCAGAGTCTCATGGCATAACCAATTGGCTGACTGGGTCAGTGAGCAATTGGGTTAGAGACAATGCGATGAGTTGCTGTAAGAAAAATCCAGAAAAGAAAAAAGAAGAAAACACCATGTCATAGAGGATCCGCAGGCCCGACATCATCTCTTTGTCGATAAGCAGCGCTTAATGGTAGCGGGCGATCCAGGTCCAGCTCTCAGGACAGCACTTATGGCTTTGCCTCAATCCCTGGTCAGTGCACTGTTAACGCCCATGCCATGGTGGACTGGCTGGCTCTTGGCTAGCCCATGTGCGCCATGATGCAGCATAGATTTTGCTAAGCTATTTTGTCTGACTATTTCTCAAGAAATAAACCGAACTCACCACGAGCCCAGTCGCGATCTTTTTTCAGTTGCATTTTTTCTTGGTCGGTCATAGCTGGTACAACTCGTTTGCCTTCAGCGTTGAGATTTTTGCGATTAGCTTGATTGTTTGAGACTCTGTCCCAATTTGCTTGCTGTCTGCTGTCACCGTTTTCGGAGGCGGTTTCAACGTTTTCTTCCAGCTCTACTGGTTCCATGCCCTCGTCGCTCAATGGTCCTATCTCTTGCAAGGCTGCTGGTAGAGCATCGCCAGCTTCTTTTGAGGCTTGTTGTAACTGGGCTCTGCCAGCGGTCATACCGTTCTGTAGTCTTGTCACTGGACCGGTTTGTTCGGATTGATCTTTGATTGCTTCAGCCAGCGCTGCGGCTTTTGCTGCTGCCAATTTTTGAGTGACTGAAACATTGGTATCGATAAAAATTTCTACACGGCGATTTTGAGCCCGTCCGATTACGTTGTCCGCTCCACCTGCAAGGCTATTGGGCGCCAGTGGTTTACGCCCACCAACTCCTTCTACCTCGATTTCGACATTGTGCATGGAGCCGTGCTTGACCAGCCATTCTTTGAGTACGTCCCCACGGGCTTTGCTGAGTTTTGTGTTGTAGTGATCAAAGCCCAGATTGTCTGTGTGTACTCTGATAATCAGAGGGTGGTCAGCCATTTTGGCTACATGGGGCAAAAGCTCTTCCAGTAGGTTGTCGGCCTTGATGGCAAAGACGGCGTGATCGTTGATAAAGAGTTTGTCCGACGGCAAAATGTAGGTGACAAAGCCACTGCTCTGGACTACTTTGAAGTTTACTGGAGCGGCAATTACTTTGGGTAAGACATAGTCATAGCGCCTTTGAGCGGCTTCTTTGATCGCTTTGACTTCTGCATCGTTGCTAAAATTGGCGCCAATATGCTTGTTTGTAGCCGGATCTTGTACTGGTGCTGCACTACCAGTGAAGGTTTTTTCCTCACCAGCTTTGGCGGTCGTGTCAGCGCTCACCTGATTGTTTGTTGGCGTGCTTTTTTCATTTGGCTCATTTTTTTGAGTCTTGAGAGGGGCAACTGTTTTGGGCTTGGGCACAAAATCATCGGCACTGGTGTGAATTACCACATCAGGAGCAACCCGAGCCGGTTGTCCTGGTCTAGCTGGTGGCTCTAGCTGAGCTGACATAGCAGCGGGTGTCGTTTTGAGATTTTGTGACTTAACTGGCTTAATGGAGTGTTTGGGCGTCAAAGTTGCGCCGGGATCGAGCGCAGCGTCAATCACGACTGGTCTGCCATTGCTCGTCGGATAGTAAATTTTGCCCAGCGGAGCACTGGTGGCATCGACTCGACTGTTAGAGTTTGGACTGGTCGGTATAAATATTGCAGGTGCTTGAGCTTTTGGTGCTGTCTCTTTTAATTGTCCTGGCTTTTGCGTTTTTGCCGCAGGGGCAGGCAAATTGCTGGCGGGTGCCATATAGAGCTTAAAGCCGTTTTGGGCGCTGGCTGCACTGGCAAATAAAAGGCTGAGCGATAGTGTCCAGCTCAATTTGAATGAGATGGGGCACCAATTGCAATTCTGTCTGTCTCTATTTTGCACGGGCTGATCATACTCCCTAAGGTAGACATTCACACTAGCGGTGCATAATGTACAGAAGTCCAAAGGTAAAAATCTCCCCATGTTTTTAGCAAAAACTCCAAGAATTGTCGTGTTTGGCTTAACTGCTTTTGTCGCATTGTGTTGTCTGGCGCCGGGCGCGCTAGCTACTGAGCCACTGCCGTCGGCTAAGTCAACCAAAATCAAAGCCTGGCATTTGCTGCTTGAGTCCAGTGCCAACGGCAAATATGACTTTTTACTGGCACCGCAAGGTGTGCGCCTCAGCAATAAATCTTTTGATATTACGCTGGTGGCAAAGGCACCACAGTGGCGCTTTTATGCCATCCGCGAAAGCGCCAAAGAAATAGCCAGTTGCACCCTGGCGCAGTTCAAAACAATGGTTGTGCCTTCTTTTACCATGGCTGGAATTACCCAGGAACTTAAAACTCCCAGCCAGACTGTGTCTTTTGTCGACAAAGATAAACTGCCGGCCTTTAGATATATTTTTGCAATTAAGGGCACCAGCGAACTCTTCTGGCAGAGCGGCAAAAGAGAGAGAGCAACAATCAATGCTGTCGAAATCGAGAGTGTCAGATTCCCGCTAGATCAGGCTGTAGAGCCTGCTATATCGCGCTTTCTCAATTTGCCATTCTTGCCTGGAGTACCGAGCCAGGTCGTGACAGTCACAGGTAAACAACGCGGCTGGCAGTTGCGCACCACTAGTAAATTGCAGACCGAAGTGGCTCCTCAGGTGTTTGACCCACCTCAGAGTGGCTACCGCAATGTTGGCACAATTGACCGGTCATTTTTGGGAAAGTCGGCAATGACAGGGTTTGACGGGCTTACTGATTTGCTTGACGTGGAAAAAGAAGACAGTAAACCGAAGCACGTTCGCCAGCCTCGCTAACCCGGTGAATAAAACTTATACTTCGCGCGAGCGTGCGGAGATCTTCGCTCTTATTAGTTATTTATGGCGCGTAGAGCTTCTTGAGGTTTGTAAGAAATATAGCTTTACCTGACGGGCGCACGGTTTATACGAAATCTCATTTTGGTTTAAGGCTTGGCTTCAGGTACCGTCGAATTATCTTCAACTCCACCTTAATGCCAGAAAAACCAAAGACCCTGTAAAAATCACAACATCGCTAACGCTCTTTGACACTGACGTGTCGTAAGTGAAAAACGCGATTTTGTGGGCTGGTTTGGGTGAAGTTTTAGACGATGGTAGATGGGTCTCCGCTACTGTCGGAAATCTGCTGCGCCTGGCGCCTCGGATTTTAAGCTGGAGATATGCACAAGACTGGAGAAGCCTCATGACCAAGTTCGGCCGCAGTGCTGGCACGTCGGTTTCCACTTTTCTCGTCGTTTCGTTTGCCACCGTTATCGGTACCGCTGGTTATCGCTGTCACAGCGGCTCCAGCTTCACCGTGCAGGTCGAGACCACTTCGCTCGATACCTTCGAGTATGTGGCATCTGCCCTGTCTGGTGATGGATGGCAGGCGGACAGCCAGTCTCTCAGCTTTACTCGAGAAGTGACCGGTACCTACGATGACCTCAAGCAGGTCCTCGCCCGCGTCACCTCTGTCCTCTACGTCGGCGGCGAGATCACCGTCAACGATGAAGCCCCTCACTGGGTGCGCACTCTGGTCTCGGACACCGTGGAGGACACTCTGTCTCTCTACGGCCGTCTTTGCCAGTACATCACCGGACATGCGCCGGCGATGCTGATGCGTACTGCCTGAGGGCGGCTGACAGCAATCCAGCTGTTAGTGGGAGAGCGAGGAGCTGGTCAGTGACCGGCTCCTCTGCTCATGGCTAATGGTACTAACAAGGAGACGTGATGTCTCAGACTCCCCCAGACCCTTCCCAGAGTGGCCCCCAGGTCGCTCTGCCCGGTGCAAAGGCTGCTATGGCACTTTTGCTCGGGATCAACTTGTTTAACTACATCGACCGCCAGGTCCTCTCCGCGGTGGTGCCGCAAATCAAGGAGAGTCTGCTCGCTTATCAGGACCACGCTTCGCCTGTGGTGGCATTTTTGCTCAAGGTGCTCGGCACCATGTTGGGCGGCAATGCCGAAAACACCATGGTCAGCTTGCTTTCGATGGCGTTTTTGGTGAGCTATATCATCGCCGCACCGCTGCTCAGCTCTCTGCCCGTCAAGCGCTGGTGGATCATCTGCGGCGGCGTCATCATCTGGTCTCTGGCCAGTGGTGGCTCAGGAATGGCAACCGGCTTTGGCATCTTGCTTTTGACCCGCTGTCTGGTGGGCATTGGTGAAGCTGCCTATGGTCCGGTGGCACCGTCGATTCTGGCCGATTACTTCCCTGTTGCTTCGCGCGGCAAGGCTCTCTCCTGGTTTTACCTGGCGATTCCGGTGGGCAGTGCTCTCGGTTTTGTCCTGGGCGGACTGGTGGGCAGCACGCTTGGCTGGCAGTGGGCGTTCTATGTGGTGGTGCCGCCAGGCATCATTCTGGGCCTGCTATGTCTTTTGATGAAAGACCCACGGGTCCCACCGAAGCAGAGCCTGGCTCGCGAGCAGTCGCGCATGACACAGTACCGCGGCTTTCTCAAGAACCGCTCGTTTGTGCTCAATACTCTGGCCATGACGCTGATGACTTTTGCCATCGGCGGTATGGCTTTCTGGATGCCCACCTACATCCATGAGTATCGCAATGCGGGCAGTCTGGCCAGCGTCAACATCATCTTCGGCGCCATTCTGGTGCTCTCCGGTCTGACTGCCACACTTCTGGGTGGTTATCTGGGCCGACAAGCTCGCGCCGCGGTTCAGGGGCTCTTACTTCCTTGTCTCCGGCTGGGCGATGGTGCTGGCCTTTCCTGCCTGCCTGGGCATCGTCTACGTGCCCTTCCCCACTGCCTGGATCCTCGTGTTCCTGGCATGCTTCTGCCTGTTCTTCAACACAGGTCCAAGCAACACAGCACTGGCCAATGTGATCGCGCCTTCGTTGCGTCCCAGTGCCTTTGCCCTCAACATCCTGATCATCCACCTCTTTGGCGATGTGCTCTCGCCGCTCGTCATCGGCGTCATCACTGATGCCACGGGCAGCATGAGCAAAGCCTTCATGGTCGTGTCGGTGCTCGTCCTTTTGGGCGGCGTCGTCTGGCTCTGGGCTTCGCGCCATCTCGATCAGGACACAAACAAGGCGTCCAAGCTGGAACAGTAGCGAGTACCTCGTACTGAGTCGGCGGCACCTGGAGGGATTTACTCCCTTCAGGTGCGACGTTTGATGCGCATAAGTCCGCGCGACTCTCTTTAACTTTATCTACGAGGTAATCATGCAAAAAACCAAGCAACACAGAGCGCAGATTCAACTGCGTGACATCAACTGGGAGCAGGACTTTCACAGCCTGCTTCAAATCGAACAACAGAGCTTTGCTCGTCCCTGGAGCGCCCAGCAATTTGCCCGCTTTGCCAACAGTCATGACTCGCGTGGTCTGATTGCTGTGCAAAATGGCACGGTTGTCGGCTACTTGCTCTACGAGACCAGCATGGCTCTCAACCACATCGCGCACATTGCCGTTGCTCCTGGACATCGCAGTCAGGGCATCGGCAGCACGATGATCTTTGCTCTCAAGGACGCCAATCCCTGCCACGCTCTTTCGCTCAATGTGCGTCGGAGCAACGTGCAAGCCCAGCGGCTCTACGAGAGTCTCAATTTTGCTCACGTGCGTACCAACTCGCAACATTACGCCGACGGCGAAGATGCCTTTGTCATGCAATGCGAAGCCGTGCAAGTCCGGGTCGTGCCGCTTCCAAGCGACATCGCACCCTGGACTTTCACCGACAGCTGGCTCAAATCCAGTACGCATCTTTGTCCGGTGTTCACCCCCGTCACCTAGCCGGTGTCGTTCATAGTCATCGGCAGCTATCGTCTTTGCTTAACAGTGACGGTAGGAAAGCCCAGTCAAAAAGGCTTTCCTACCGGGCTCTGTTAGCTCGATGTGTCAAAATGGTTGGCGGTCTACTGGACTGCTGACCAATTTTGATTATTTTTGCACCGTATCTATTCATGCATATAGTTGAATTATGGTCATTTTGTCCTGGTCATAAACTGTGAATATCGGCGTAAGTGCTTGAGTTAATAGGCATAAAGTCATTCAAGATTGTGGCACTTCCCTATGTGTTTACCGTCTGCTCACTGTGGGGAAATAAAAGTAAGAAGACCAAGAAGGCGATTATGATGGCAAGCGATCTGTTTAAATGCTCGAAATCCAGCAAGCTGGAGTGTTTTACTATAAGTCAAAGGCAGTCTGCCAGGGTCAAATCACTGGCACTTTCCCTGCTTTTAGCGCCAGGTTTGATGGTTTTGCCTTTGACGCCGGCATGTCTGTCTTCTCAGGCTGTTGCCGCTACTGCTGATAGTTCAGGCTCTAGCGCTGCCAATGATATGGCAGCAAGCTACAAGCGACTCGATGACTTTGAAGAAGTAATTTATGGCGAGCCGCGCAAATATTTGACTATGGATGCCAGACTCAAAGAGCTTGAGGTTAAACTTTTTGGCAAAGGCCAGAGTGGCACTCCTGATACCAGATTGACTGCTATTGCCCGGGCAATTTCGTATGGCGCGGCTCAGGCGCCGGGGTCAGTCAATGATCTGACACCCACTCTCGATACAGTAAGCTCAGCCACTAAAACCAAAAGAGACAACAGTCTGCCCGACTATGAGGTGGACAGCAGTGGTGCTCTGGAAGACGCCATGCAGCTTTATAGCGATGGCAAAATCGCCGAGGCAGAAGCGGCCTTCCACGGTATTATCGCCCGTGATCCCAAAAGTGCTGATGCTTATTACAATCTGGCGGTAATTCAGGAGAGTCGCGGCGACACTGCCGGAGCCCTCAGTAATTATCGCCAGGCTTATAAACTAAAACCAACTGAGGCTGATTACGCCGGTGCAGTTCAGGCTATTGAGGCCAAACTCGGTCCAGTGTATGGCACTACAGCTGTCGCGTCTGCTAGTGCCAAACCGACGTCGAGTGCTTCTTCCTCTCCCCCTGCTAGCCCTGCCAGCACTCCGACTGTTAGCTCGGTGGACGGGGCTGGTAAAAATGTCAGTGCCGCTGATAAAAAACTTGTCAGTCAGGCAGCTGTCAATTTTAAGGCAAAACAATATGATCAGGCTATCGACAAACTCAAAATGGTGGCTAATCATAATCCCCGAGATGCAGACGTACAGTACGCTATAGCTCAGGCTTACAAAGCCAAGGGTGACATGGTAGGAGCACAGTCGTACATGGTCAGGGCAGCCGACCTGGCACCCTCCAATACAAGTTATCAACGTGCTCTGGCTGATATGCGTGGTACTGCTGCTAGTGGCAGTGTAGCTCCCGTTGTGGGGGCGGCTCCGTCCACTCCTGCCTCTGGTAACATCCAGCCTTTTGCCAATTCGCAGGCTCCGGGGGCGGCTAAGCCTGGTGAGATTTTTTCTGGTAGGGCGACAGCAAACGCTCCTTCGGACAAAAATAAGCGCATCAAGCGTGCCATCACCTACGGTATCGCTGGCGCTGCTACTTCGGTGCTCGCTAGTACGCTTTTGACCTCAAAAAACGCTCGGGGAGGCAAGTATAATATTAGCCGCATGCGCAATGCCGCTGTCACGGGGGCGGCTCTGGGCGGTCTGATGGGCTATATGTTAGGTAAGTAAGTACTTGTATCTGTCCCTACAAAAGGAAAAAGGATGAACGAAACCATTACCACAGCCAAGGTTGGAGAAGCTGATGTGGAGCGGCTTGTTGATATTGTGCAGCTGGCTTATCGCGGCGGACTGGCAAAAGTCGGTTGGAAAAATGAACATGATTTAGTCACTGGACCGCGCATAGATCAAAACAAAATGCGAGCCTTGCTGGCTAATAACGAGGCAGCGGTAATAAAAGTGATGACGGGAGGTGATGGTCAACTGGCTGGCTGTGTCCTTGCCGAAAAGCACGGAGACAGTGTGCACATTGGTATGCTGGCTGTGCACCCGGATTTTCAGAATATGAAGCTGGGCAAAGTACTGGTCGAGGCCGCTGAGCAATATGGCCGCCAACACTTTGGTGCTAAAACTGGCAAGATGTTTGTGCTATCGCAGCGTGCTGAATTGCTCGAATGGTACAGGCGACTTGGCTATCAAAAAACTGGTGCTACTGTGCCTTTTCCTGCGGAAGAAGCGGGCTCAAGACCGGTGCAAGAGGATACTATACTTTTAGAAATCGCCAGACCGCTTCAGTGATGATTGTTTTGATGCCAGGTGTTATTGATATTTGAATTCTTCCGTTTTTGCCGGTGAAGCAATACACTTTGCTTTTAGAAATAAATACTATAGCAAATAGGAGATAGTGGCAAAAAACAAAAAAGAAGTGGGAAAGAGAGTGCACAAAGTGCACTTGTTCTCTCTTCCCCACTCCATAAAGATCCTGCGTTAGTGCTGGTTTACTTGGTTTTCTTAGGCGTAGTGCGGGTCATGTACTTGACCAGCTCTTCGCCATCAGGAGCACCCCAGCCGGTGGCATTGTCCCAGCCCGCTTTGGCTTTGTAGCCAGGACCGCGACCGGCACCGTTCTGTCCTTTGACCACATCAAAGAAGACTTTGTTGTAGTCGGGCGAACGTCCGATGCGGTAGAAGTGCGGGTTGGCTGGACCAAGGCGGCGACCAGTGGCAATCACGTTCATGCCCCAGAGTGCAGCCATGGTGGGAGCGCTGGCGCTGGTGCCGCCAATTTTCATCAGGCCACCCTTGTAGGTGACCAGATAGCCTGTGTAGGGATCGGCCGCCATGGAGACATCGGCAGACTGCCGCTTGTCCCCATCGGGGATGCCGCGTCCGCTCTGCCAGGTGGGACGGTCGAAGTGGTTGGAGATACCACCACCCGAGCCTTCCCATGCTGATTCGCTGACACGTGCACCCTTGTCGATGACAAAGGTCGTGCCACCGACAGCGGTGACATAGGGGCTGGACGACGGGAAGTCGACTTCCCAGCGCAGCTTCTTTTGCTTGCAGTCGTAAACACCGTCATCGCCAGAAGAGGCAAAGAGTGCAATACCCTGCGAAGCAGCCTGCTTGAAGATCATGTTTTCGGTCTTGATCATCAGCCAGCCGGTGCCACGCTCGCACAGACCCCAGCTAACGCTCATCACGTCGGCTTTGTTGTCGGTCACCATCTGGTTGAAGGCCAGAGCGAAGTTGACAAACCGGGCATCGCTAGCGATGTACATGTGGATGTCAGCCGCAGGCAACTGGGCGCCCATCAGCTCAAGATCCATGGTTGTTTCTTCGTTGATGGCTTTGGTCGTGCCGTTGATGGGCACGTCGATGACCTTGCCAGTGCGATTGACATTGGTGCGCTGCCAGTAAGACTCGACATCTTTGGGGTCGTAACCTTCGGCAGTGACAATGGCCATGGTCACACCAGAGCCATTCAACCTGCGCGTGCTGTTTTTGTTGTTGCTGTTGGGCAGGTTGTAACCTTCTGCCACATCCTTCGGCGTCAGAGCACTCTGACGCGGATGAGCAGGCGGTCCCATGGGGCGTGCGATGCGGCTCTGGAAGCTATCCAGAGTGTTGAGACCAATCACCGAAACGACGATGTTCTTGAGGTGAGCCGGGACGGATGGGTCGCGGTCATTGCTCAGATAAGTCGTCGAGACCGGCGTGGAAGCAGTGCCAGCCAGATACTGATACTCGTTTATCTGCACATGAAAGGCGCGTTCCAGCTGGGCAACATTGCCTTCAGCATGGATAAGCAGCCGATTGGCTGGGATAAGCTTGACCTTGATGCCATTGAGAGCGAGGTATTTGACCACGCTGTCGACATCGCTCTGGGTCGGCGAATAGCGTGCGACGAATTCGTCGACGCTGAGGTAGTTGAGATAGTCAGATGACTGCGGGTCACTCTGACGCTCCAGAAGTGCGTCGAGGTCGGCTGTGTTGCGTCCGGCCAGACCGATGACGATTTCCATGTTGGCTTCAGCGTCGGCATGCTTGACCAATGTCGACTCGCTCACCGTATCTGGTGTGCTGCCAGTCAACGTGACGTCAGCCGTGCTGCCGAAGAAGCTGAAGAAGCTGAAGAAGTTCGGTCCATTGGAGAACCATACACTGAGAGAAATAAGGGCGATGGCGACGATAAAACTCGCCAGGGTCTTGGGTTTGGTTATTTTCATTGTTTCCTCACGAGATCGGCCGCGGTGTGCACCTCAGCGCACAAAGCTCGCGACCGACCAAAGCAAAGGAGCGCTCGTTAGCGCTCCAGGTAGTCGTAGAAGCGTTTTTCAATTGGCTTGATGTACGCTGGTTGGTGGGCTGCCTAACTCACTGAGGCAGGTTGCAAGAGCCGCCGTTCATCTTCTCGAGCTGACCGACACGGTCAGGCACGGTGGGATGGGTGAGCTGCAGCTCCTTCCAGAAGCGCACGATGCGCTGCCAGAGATTGGTCGGTGTTGCCGCCGGTTTGACCGCATCGAAGAGCGGATCAATTGTCATGATTGGACGCAGCGCGCGGTAAAGCTCTGCTTCGCGACCCTTGGGACGATTCTTTTCCACATAGGACACGAGCTTGAGCAGTGCCGATGCCAGGTCGCAGGGCTTGCCAGTCATGAGCGAACCGGTGGCATCAGCCCCCGACTCACGAGAACGCATGACAAACATCTGGACGATTTTGGTCATCTGTCCCGTCACCTGGAAGATCAGGAACATCACAACCCACTCCAGCACGCCGCCGAAAAAGCCACGCGGTTTGCTGCGCAGATTGTCGGCCAGTCCGAAGTTTTTGTTGAAGATGCGGATGCCAGAGAGGAGCACACGCACGCCTGCGTCGGTGATCATGAAGAAAATCATGGAGAGCACCGAGAGCATGCTGTTGATGGCGACATCGTAGTTTTTGACGTGGCCAAGCTCGTGGGCAAAAACTGCCTCGATTTCAGCGTCGGTCATGCCCGTCAAAAACAGTCCCTTGGTCGCTGCCACCACTGCTTTGCGGTGGATTGGACCGGTGGCAAAAGCGTTGGGCAGAGGATTGTCAGAGACGTAGACGGGCGGTTTGTATTTGAGACCGCTTTTGGCATAAACACGGTCGACGATGTCGATCAGGCGCTTGTGCTCAGGGTCATTGGGGTCGGCCGGAGTGGACTTGGTCATAGCCAGTGCCACTTTGGCACTAAACCACCAGCTCACTACCGGTATCAAAAACCAGAGCAGGCCGAAGCCGATCTGAAAGCGATAAGTGTAGCCGAAACCAGCGAAAGCAGCCCATACGAGCCCACCCATCGCCAGATAGCCGAGAATGGTTTTGCCCCAGGTTTCAAGCATGCGCCGTCTGATCTGGGGGAATTTTGGGTCATCAGGACCGATGACCCGATACTTTTTGGACATATAGCCTCCAAAATTTGTTGGGTCTTCAATGCAACGCAAAGCCGCACACCATGTGCGACCTACCGTCAGAACATTCCAGTCAACTTTGACCCAGGACACAAAGCGACGCTCAACCTGCGGGTCATAAGACCTTGGGGATAAAGAGCAAAATGCGCTGGGGGAAAGGTGTTGGAGCTGTTGTTACAAGAAAAATTGGGGAGGGTTTGAAGACCTGTAAAAACTAACTGGTTAATGAACTAATAAGCAACAGAAATAGTTTTTGATTCATAGGCATAAGGCTTAAGACAGCTTTATTTACTGCCCGGAAATTTACAGGATAGCCCGCAATTACTCCATGATTTGCTCTTGCCTGCCAGCATGCGGCACCAGTCCTGTCGCTTGAAAACCGGATGTCATGCGGAAAGGGCGCAATCCGTAGCCTATAGCGCAGCTTGCTTAGTGGGTTCGTGCGGTGTCCTGCTAGCTATTGGCAACTGCTTGCCGGGTATAACATCTGGGTGAAAAGTAGTGAACGGCAATCCTCCAGGCAGAGCACCAAGGCAGCACAAGATAGTGCCGTCCGGATAAGGTCGCTTTTGGCTGATGCCCAAAAGTGTATGGGCTCACAAAAATATGGACAGGCGCGCCTTTTGTATCTCAAGTGCATCGCCCTCAAACGTCCAAAATCTGCTGCGCCCAACAATAACCTGGCTTATTACTATAGCCTGGCCTATTACGCCACAATGCTGCAAAAACGGCCATTACTGGCTCTGCGTTACTGGCGCCATTCACTTGCCCGTCTGGAGCCCGGTAGCGAGTATTGCAAGACCACAATGCTATGGCTCTTTGGTAGTCTGGTTAGCCTCAAGCGCAGCACTAAAAATAAAAAAGCACTGACGCAAATATCTGTTGCTCAAAAGCAATTTCTCAAAGCAGTCGGACCGATAGACAGGCTCTGGCACGCCACTAAAGTCCAGGGCAAGCGGTTTAGCTATGTCAAACATAATGCCAGGGTGGCAGATCCATTTGCTCACTTCGAAATGCCGCCGCAGCCTCAGGCAGCTGCTAAAGGCGAGCAAAAATCGGGAGAATCGGAGCTTTTGCATCCCTGGATCAAGGAACAGGTGCACCGATCACAAATAGCTATGGCTGTGGCAAAAGATAACTACACTTTGCCTAAAGATTTTTATGCTGCTGGTTGGGCCCAGACTAAAAAGCTGCCATTTTTTTATGGTGATTATTTCTTCCAGTCTGAGATTCCTATTGGTACTCACCATACAGTATTGCGGCGCTCCACCAGTGCCAAACTCAAGGGTAAAGTCATTCTTGATACAGCAAAATTGCTTAAAAGCGATGAGTTGTTTGCAGGCTTCAGGATAAATAAAAAGGGCAATAAACTGCTTTATGGTGTCAGTAAGAAGGGTTCGGACCTGACTAGTTGGCGGGTGCGCGATATCGAGCGCGGCGTTGATATCGGTCATTCGTATGACGGTGTTGTCTGGGGAGCGATTCACTTCCACAGTGACGGCAAGGGAGTGGTCTATCAAATTGATCAGGGCGTAGATGGTAAACGCGGGCTGAGAGCGCCTTTTTACTATAGATTGCCGGGCAATCTGGCCAGTGTGCGAGTGATTCATACTGCTATAGATCCAAAAGCTTCTAGCTCCTATCCATCAATATTTGGTAAAAAAGTCCTGGTCAGCGAAAACTACAGTCACTCTTTTAATAACCGTGTTTATATCAAAAACGCTGATCAAAAGTCGCGTGCGCGCCCACTTGAGCTTTTTGCTGGCTTGCCTGGAGATTACCGATATGTGGGCTGGCACAACCAGGAAATGTTTTTTTATACCCACCAAAAGGCACCGCGTGGGCGGGTGATAGCAGTAAAGCTGGATAAACGATATAGCAAGATTTTGAGTGTTCGAGAATTTATTGCGGAAGGTGATAACAATATCACCAGTGTTTATTTGCTCAAGTCCTGCATCCTGGTTATGGCTCTGGTAGAGCATGGCCGTCGTCAGGTCTTTTTAAAATATGACTATAACGGCAAGCAAATAGGAGAAATTGCCTGTCCTGTGGATGGTATCATTGGTAGTATCAGTCTCGGCTATGCTGGAGATCAGATCTATTTTTATGCTTCGGCCAAAGACTGTCCTTCGACAATCTACTGTCACAATCTCAGCAGCGGTAAAACCACTGTGTATGCTCACTCTAGTTTTAAGCCATCATTAAAAATCAAGACAAGTGTAGTGATGGTCAAATCAAAAGATAACACACAAGTGCCTATGCATTTGAGTCACCGTGAGGATCTTAAGCCCGGTAAGCGGACACCCTGCCTGATGTCAGTGTATGGTGGATTTGGCGCTAATATGACTACTGGTTTTAACTATCAATCCTGGAGCTGGATCGAATCCGGTGGAATCTGGGCTCAGCCTTATTTGCGTGGTGGTCAGGAGCTCGGTAAAGATTGGCATCAATCGGCTACTGTTTTTAATAAACACAAGACTTTTGAGGACGCCGAAGCCTGTGCTAAATATCTGCTGGACAAGGGATTGACTAGTAGTAAAAAGCTGGCTTTGCAAGGGGGAAGTAATGGCGGATTGACTGTGGCAGCATTGTTAAATCGCCATCCAGAGTTTTATGGAGCGGCGATTATCAATAACGGCTTGCTCGATATGCTCAAGTTTCAAACTCATTCAAATGGCTGGAGCTGGCTAAAAGAGTATGGTTCGGTGACAAGACGAGCTGAGTTTTTAAATCTAAAATCGTATTCGCCTTATCACAATATCAAAGCCAGTAAAGACTATCCGCCACTACTACTGTGTATTTCGATGGACGATGATCGAGTTTTGCCCTGGCACTCATTTAAATACGCTGGCATGCTTGCCCACAAATTGGGTAGCAAAGCGCGCTTTTTAATCAGGCTGGAGCATGGAACTGGTCACGCTAATGGTAAACCTTCGTCTCTAGTGGAAGATGAGCTGGCCTTTTTGAATTGTGCTCTAAAACTCTGAGAAACCGCCTGCCATGCTAAAAACTAACTTTAAGGGAAGATAAGCTCCCGGGGGGTTCCTCTTTGCATTTGGATGTAATACACAAGAAGTTTTTTTCAGATCTCATGTAAATAGGCGCAATCGGCAAGAATACGTGCGATTATATAAAAATACACTTTATTAACCATAACGGAACCTAAATGCCGACCCCAAAATCAATACCCAAGACCCAACAATTGGTTGAGGTCGTAGCCAAATTGCTTTCGCCTACTCTTGTACCGTTAGGGTTTGAATACTTCCCTAAGCTCAATCACTTCAGACGTACTGGTCCAGTTTTTTCTGATTACATAACTCTTTCTACATTCAGAGATGTTTCTGGTAAGTTTCAAATCTCAGTTATATGTGGAGTGCGATTTGAAGAAGTAGAAAAAACACTCAATGTACTGGCACCGCCACTTAAGCCAGATGCTCACTCCAAGACAATTGTGCAAATCTCTGCCAATGTTGGACCAGAGCTTGCTGCCGTGCACCCGGTGAGCGGTAAGTGGTGGGTCGACGAAAAATTTGACTTGGAAGAAATCACCGAGCAGATGCCAGTCTTTGTCAAAGGCTACATTTTGCCCTGGTTGGAAGCGCACCACGACATCAACAAAGTGCATGGCGCTTTGATGCTCTGGCCTGGCGATGCTACACACTCCACACCTAGCGCTCTTCAACGTGCGGTAGTAATTGATCTGCTCTCCAAAGATGGAGCCCGCGTGGTCAAATCATTGGAATCAATCGAAGCCCGCGTGGATCTGGATGCTGAAGTAAAGTCCAAATTCCAGAGCTTTGTTCAAAAGCTCAAGGCCGCCAATCCCGAAATGTTTGCAGCAGCACAAGCTAACTAATTAGCTGGCTTTTGCAATCTAAAAGACAGTCCGGTAAAGAGATTTGCCGGACTTTATTTTACACATACCGTTTTTACGCCAGGCAGTCTAGTAGTCAGGTCTGAGTCTGTTTTGTCCTTTAAATAGCGGTCCAAAAAGGCAATGCAATAGTGTTCAATTTGGGCTCTGCGTTTTTTGGATAGATCAAAGTTTGTCCAGGCCAGATGACCGGCACCATTAAATTCAACAAAATAGCAGGGACCTGGGGTGCGGGCAAAAGCACCGGCTTTGCCTTTAATTTTGGGTGTGAGGGCTGGATCAAAAGTGCCGCCTTGATACATCACCGGGATATTTATTTGCGAGAGCCTATCGTCAAGTAAATAAGGTGCCAGATACGGGGAGAGTGCTACCACCGCTTTGATTTCTGGTGTCTTCCAGGACTGCCAGCCTCCAGCCATACCAAGAGCGGTATAGCCACCCAACGAATGTCCAGCCATAGCCACTTTTGACCAGTCAATTTGATTTTGCCAGCGTTTGTCCTGGTGTAAAAATTGCAATACTTTGGCTATGTCTTGCTCTCGGTCAAAGTAAGTGCTGTCGCTCCACTCTCCCGGTCGCAAAAAAGATTTGTCAGGGATTGTCAGGTATCGAGGTTGTCCCAATCCGTCAGCGTGTGTTGGTGCAGCTACAATGTAACCTGCTCTGGCTAAGGCTTCTGTTAAAAAACGTGAATGCTTGCCGAAGCTGTAAATGCCATGGCTGAACACCACCAGTGGTGCTGCTTCGACTTGCCCTGCTTGCTGCCAGATTGTTACTTGCAATCCATCATAGTCAACTTCACTGCAATCAATAGCTGGCTTATTGCCTGGCTTTATTACAAGTGACTGGACTTCTTGGGCTGCATCTATTTGCGCTTGTACAGTGGGGTTGTCAGCCTGAGCCGCCATCGCCGGCATACTAAAATTGCCACAAACTGTTTGGGCCAGTGACGTCCAGATGACCAGAGCCAGCGCCTTTGCTTTGTGTGTTCTGGCTACTTTCAAACAACTAGGGCGCCAGTGGATAAAAGATTTAGCCATGTTTTTGACCACTCTTACTTTTGCGGCAATGGCTAAGGAGCTTGTGCCGGTGCATTTTTTGACCTGGATAGAGTCTATCTGACTGTCTTTACTGGCTGCGTTGAGCGGCAACACTTGGGCAACTGTTGCGGCTTCTCAATGCGGTGGCGCCAGCTCTATCGCCAGCGGGCGTCTTTATGCTGTACTAATGCGAGTAGTAGCAATGGTTAAAAAATAAAGCTTTGCCCAAAAGGAAAGCGGCAGTGCCAGCACATCTAGCCCTTGCGGACTGGAGTACTGGCACTGCCGACTTTTTAGAGCAACTCCCAGCGAGTGGTCAGTTTGCTGTCAGGACAGCCACTCTTCGAGAAACGCCAGCACCTTTGCGGCCTTGGCCACATCGAGCGGGATTTTCTCTTCGGCGGCTTTGACCTTGGCGGCGTTTTCGTCCGACTTGTCGAGCGAATACGCTTCCTGTGCAGCGTGGAGCTTTTCGGTCAGCCGCTGCTTGGTGCCGTTGAGGTAATCACGGGCACGCGGCAGCAGCACTTCCTGGGCGTAGCGCACACGCTCCATGTACAGCGTGTGGTAGCAGCTGGGGCGGAAGTAGAGGCTGTCTTCCAGCGACTTCTTGAGCCCAGCAAGCCACATCGGCACGCGCACAGGAGCGTACTCGCAGACCTTGATGAAGCGACCCGCATCCAGCGCCAGAAGCTCCTCGGAAATCACAGCGAAGTGTTCCGAATAGCTGCGGAAGGCGTAAGGACGAGGAGCGATGCCGTTTTCAAGCTCCAGAGCATAGCCCCAGTGCTCGGACAGATCGCCGTACTTCTGCTCCAGACGATGCGACCACTCGTGGAAGACGTTGTCCCGCAGGAAGACGTCCTTTTTGCCACGGTAGAACATGATGTCGCCGTTGGGCATCACCGAAGCCGACGACACGAAGTTGCGGTCGTAGGTCAGGCGATTCCACAGCTCCTCGGCATTGCTCTGGTCGAGCAAGAAGATTTTGCCGAGGTAGCGACTGTCGGGCACTTCGTCGAGATGGCTGACGAGGTCTTCCGGCAGGATGCGGTCACCGAAGGGCTGCGCTGCCACCAGTTGATTGATGGCATCGAGCTGGTCCTGCGGTGCGTTGGCACGGGTCAGGTCCTCACGGCTCTGACGCAGCTTCCGCACTTCGTCCAGGTTGTAGTCCTCGGGGACGATGATCTCGCAGTTGTGACCGCTCACCTTGTAGACGCGGACCTTGCGCTCCACCTTGAGGATGCCGCGGGCGACGAAGTCCTTGTAGTCCTTGAAGGGACCGACTTCGCCGGGGTTGCCGCATTCAATCACCTCGGTGCGCACTTCGTAGTTGCCCAGGCGAGCTGTGCGCGCCTTGAAGAGCATGGGCTGCTGGGCGCTGATGTCCAGCCAGACATAGGGGTTGCTGTTGCGATTGAGGGCTTCAGCCAAAGATGTCTCCGCGTTGTTGCTTTGTGTTTGAGTTTGGGTTTCCATCTGGGTCATGACAGTTCTCCAGGTTGAGCGAGGATTCGCCCGGTTACAGTTGAGCAACCGGCTGCCTCGCTAACCAGCGGAGCAGTCAGTTACCGTTGATGAAAGCGGCCAAAAACCGCGTCAGACTTTTCCAGCCTGAGGGCGATGCCCTCAAGCCAGCTCATGCAGCGCCGCACCAGCTTGAGGAGCGGCCTGGCTGGTGGTAGCACCTTGCCCGTGCGCACAGCGGCGAGGAGCAGGTCGTAGTGGTCAAACGCCATGGCACGCTCTTCGAGCACGCTTTTGACGCTGACAAACTTAGCCGAATCCTGACTGGCATCGTCGCCGGCCCTGACTGACTTGAGTACATGCTCGGTCAGTGCCGCAGGCACCAGCCACATGTAGCCGTGGTCCACCACATGACCGCGATGATCGCGACCGACATCAGACCGTACATCCAGCAGGATGAGGTCGCGCGTCGGCACGTTCGTGTTGGTCTCTTCCGAGCCCTCTCTGGAGATGCACTGGGGCAAATTTTCCAGGTGCGGGTCGAGGAAGCCACCAGGGAAGGAGCGGCAGCCCTGGAAGGGTGGTAGCGCTCGTTCGATGGTGAGGATGGCGGCTTGCGGAGTGCCAGCATTGATGACGACAACCAGCGTGGTTGTGGCATCGCCTTTGGCAAACTCGTAGAGCATCAGGCGACTGTTCCTGACCAGACCTCTGACATGCGCCACCAGTGCGCTTTGATAGCGCTTCTCGGAGAGGTGGTGCAGTGATCCCATGAGCTGAGGGCGGTTTTGCAGGGCATCGACCAACAAGATTGGCGTGGCGCCATTCGTTGTCAGGTCAGCTACAGCGTCGGTCAGTTGCTTTGCAGTCGGCGAGCCGGCCACAAAGACCACCGTGTTTTGCAGCGCTTCGATGCTCTGCATCTGGAGTTGAGCCGGGTTGAGCGTGGGGATGGCGAGCATCTGCGCAAGACGGAGCAACTCAGGCAACTGATTGGCACCAGCGTAGGGGTCGACATTGACTGCTTGAGCCGTCACCGGTACGCCTGTGCCATCCAGTAGCAGCAGTGCAAAAGATAGTTTCATACGACACTCCTGATTGTGTGGCTGTGAATGGATGCGATTGCAGCCACAATGTGGAAGTTACATGCGTCAACCCAAACGGCAGTCGATGAGCTATGAGGCTCAAAGGAGAGCTGGCGATGGGTTGAAAGCTAGAAGGCTTGTCTTTTGGGGACGAAAAATGCCTTGTTTGTTTAGATTGGTGAAAGTGAAACGTAGATCGAGACTAAACTTTCAGACAGAGTCAAAACAATAAGCCCTATAAGAAACTCTCACGGCGGTTAGTAAAGAAAGCTTGTATATAAACTCATGAGCTCTCAATTTAATATGTCAAGCGGTTGGCGTAGCTAGCGCAGTCGATGTGTGGCCAGGTCTGCTATATGCCTTGTGCATCGCTCGTGTCAAAATGCGGTGCAACAGATCGGTGATAAACTTACAGACCTGTTCAAGGCTGCTCTCAAGAGTGAGCCGCATGCGAAGGTGGAGTGTTTTGGGTAAAGTTGTAACTGCAGAAGAACTGTCTCTGATTGCAGAAGCTGAGAAGAAAAAGGGACGCAAGGTCGTCACCACAAACGGTTGTTTTGACATTTTGCATGTTGGCCATGCTCGCATTTTGCAGCAAGCCAGAGAGCTTGGTGACTGTCTGTTTGTTGGTCTTAACAGTGATGATTCGGTCAAGCGCCTCAAAGGACCAACCCGTCCTATCAACAATGAAGTAGATAGAGCCGAGCTTTTAGCACATCTGGCCAGTGTGGACTATGTCTATGTTTTTGGTGAAGACACACCGGTGGAATTTCTCAAAATAGTCAAGCCCAACGTACACGTTAAAGGTGCTGACTATACCGCAGCTCAGCTGGCTGAAACTCCTATTGTCGAATCCTTTGGCGGCAAAGTAACGCTACTGCCCCTGGTACCATCCAAAAGCACTACTTCGCTGGTCGAAAAAATTAAAAGCTAAGGGCTTTTACTTTTTGTCTATCAGTGCAAGGCGCTTTCTGGCGTCTTCTGAGTAGTCGGAGTTGCCCGACATCTTAAGAGCTTGCTTGAATTGATTGCGAGCTTCATCGATGCGTTTGGTTTTTTGAGCAATCAGACCCATGCGGTAATAAACTTCACCCATGCGTGAATCATTTTTGACTGCTTCGTTATACGCATCGAGGGCTTGATCATAAAGACCTTGCTCTTCGTAGGCAGTACCCAGGTTGTACTGAGCCACCGCCAGTTTGGGGTTGAGTTTGACAGCTGATTGCCAGTTTTTGGTGGCGCCGATGATATCTTTTTGCGCTTTTAGGGCTGCACCAATGCCATTATAGGCGATGGCATCTTTGGGATTTATAGCGAGCGCTTTTCTGAAGCTTGCCAGTGCGTTGGCGTAGTTGTGTTGCTGATTGTAGGCGATGCCCAGATTGCAATGTGCTTGTTGTAACTCTACGTCTGCTGCCACTGCTGCTTTGTAATCGGCAATAGCACCGGTGAGATTGCCGGACATGTGTTTGTCGACAGCACTCTTAAAGAGTTTGCGAGCTTTTGCCTTGGGTGAATCGCCTGTGGCTGCGGCACTGGTTGCAGCTGGGGCGGCATCGTTTTGTTGTCCGTCTTCTTCAGTTTCACCATTGTCTTCGGACATGGATGGTGTGGGTGCTGATACTGCTGGTGGTGTAGCAGTGGCAGTCTTGACGGGCTTGGGTTGAGTCAGGGTGTGAGCAGGATTGGCGGCTGGACTGGCTTTAGGTACGGGTGCGCCAGTGTGCGTCTCGGTGGTGCCATCGCTGGAGGCTGTTTCGTCTCCTCCCAGCATAGCGGCCGTCTCGTCTGCTGCCAGTGTGCCTGAGTCAGCTGCGGGCGTGGGGGCTGGCTTTGTGGCAGCGTAACTGGATTGGGAGTAACTCTCCTGGGGCTTATTGGCAGTGACATTGCTGCTTGTGTTGTTGCTATCAGTCTCGCTGGAGCTTGTGGCAGTCTCAGTTGGCTGCGATACTGGCTCGGCCGCTAAATTATCCGGGGTGGTATCGAGTGTAGCAGAGCGTACTGGCTCAGTAGCTGGTGCGGTGGCGCTGGCGGCATTGTTACTCAGTCCAGAGCCAGAATTGTCGGTTGCTGCTGCGCTGGCTGTGGCATTGCCAGTGGTGGCTTCACCTTTGCCCTTACCCAGTTTGAGACCAGGCATTTTAATGGAGGGCACTTTTATTTTAGGTGTGCTCAGCCACTTTTTGCCTTTTTTGGCTTCGGCTGCTGGTTCCGGGGCACTTGCTGTGATTTGAGACTTATCGGCTGCTGGTTTGTCAGCTCCAGTTTTATTTGATTCACTCCAGTCCCAACCGGCTTTATCTGCTAATGATTCGCCAGGTGTTGCTGTTGATGTTTCTGCGGGCTTTTGGGCCAGTGCGCGTGCTTTTTGATCTGCCATTTTTTGTGTGGCATATTTAGCCGCAGCTGCTTTATCGTTTGAGTCCAGCTCTCCTGCACTAGCTTCTTTTTTTGCGTTTTTATTGCCCAGCCAGTTGGTTAGACCTTTGATTTGAAATTTGCCACCAGTCTCGGCCAGAGAGCCTTTGCGTGGACCCCACTCTTTTTCAGCTGCTTTATCGGCAGTTTTTTGCGTTAAAAACTGATTGTAATAGTCTTCGTAGGCTGATTGTGCGCTTGAAGAAGCTGAGGGTTTGGCGCCGGCAGAAGCAGTGGCAGTAGTGGCAGCACTACTTGCAATGGCATCGCTGACAGTCACCGTCACTGCTCCGTCCTGCACTTTTGCTACGCGGGGAGTGATTTTTATGCCTTCGTTAAATTCAAGGACGATGCGGGCAATTGGTTCGCGCTGGCTTTTGACGGTAGACAGGCGCACAGCGCTGACTCCCGGGATGGCTTCGCTGAGGCGTGCAGTGAGAGCGTCAGCGCTCGGTAGAGTAGAGAGGTCAAGCACGGCATTGGGGAAGTCTAGTGAGAGTCTGTGTGGAGTATCCAACTCGCTGATAATAGGTTGAGTGGGGAAGGAGCCGCCAGCATCAAAGACTATGACTAGTTGTTTGTTAGCATCTACTGTAATGTCTTTAATTGGCAGACCTTCGTATGTCTGCGATTGCGCCTGCGCTGCTGTCTGCGTGGCGATCGTGACAATTGGGGCTAACAGCAATGGTCCTAGCAATGTTTGACCAAGCATGCCTGGTGCCAGAGAGCCCGAGAGGATAAGCGAAAGCATAATAGTTGTCGCTGAACGCCTTGTGCGTTCTGCTTTCTTCGGACATTTCATTTGAGACGCCAGAAACTACGAGATTTTCAGACATTTGGTCAATTCCTCGGACAGTAATGCAAGCTTGCTTGAGCGGCTAGTTTACTAAAGTCCAGCCATAGTTTTTAGCGCGTTTTTTTAAGTTAGGCACTAGCTTAGCTACGATTAGTCTGTGCTCTTTGCTGTGCTGGGCCTGAGCTGTGTATAATTCTCAAGATGAAAACGCACTCACTGTTAGCTCTGATACTGCTCTTGACCTCTGCCTCAAGCCCGGCTATGGCTGCTGATTGGCGTGGTGGAGTAGGGGCACCTGCCCAGCTTGTCGCCTGGGGCCGTAAGAAAGAAACCCTACCAGAGCCTCTCGCTCCTGAGCCGTCTCCCGACAACCTTGTGCCTCCTGCTGGAGAAGAAATTTATTTCCCGATACGCACAGATGGTCAGCCGTTTTTGTTAAACATCGACACTACCATCAATTTGACCAACGCTATCTCTGGTTTTTACTATGACCCCAAATGGCGAGGCGAGACCTGGGCTCCCTTTGATCAGATCTCATTAATTGAGCGCAGTACCAGGTTGATGGCTACTTTTCAAGAGTATGATCAGTTTTCGGAGTTTAGAGTGCTCAATGGCGTCAATCGCAAGCTAGAGCGCTGGTCTGGGTTTGGACCATAGGTCTGGCTGTTTAAATAGGAGTTTTTATGAGCGCACAAGCTAAAGGCACGCGGTTGGATCATGTCGCAATTGCTGTCAATAACCTTGAAGAGTCGCTCAAGTTTTACCGTGACAGCCTCGGTCTCGATATGCTCGATATAGAAGTAGTGGAAGAACAGGGTGTGCGTGTCGCTAAGCTCAACGTAGGCAATACGCATATTGAGCTATTGGAGCCACTGGGAGCTGATACGCCTGTTGGTAAGTTTATTGCCAAAAATGGCCCCGGTTTACATCACATCTGCCTTGGTGTCGAAACAATAGAGCCGCGCCTGGCACACCTTAAAAGTGAAGGGGTCAAACTCATTAATGAGGAGCCCAAAATCGGTGCAGGGGGCGCCAAAGTCGCTTTTGTCCATCCAAAAGCCACTGGTGGTGTGCTTCTTGAGCTGTCGCAGCCCTGCCAGGGCAGTGCTAAAGATGAGGACCACTGTCACTAGTTGACTGTTTTCAAGTGACTATTTGCTTTGCAAATGTTGAACTTTCCTGAGTATTTGCATTAGCTATGCAAAAGGGCTGTTACTCTTGGCGCAGATCACGGACATTACAGGTGTATTGGTCCGCGCAGTTAGCCCAAAGGGAGGCAGTTGTCTAAATGCCAGTTATGACAGAACTATCTAAAATTGAAAAAGCTCTCGGAAGCAAATCCGCTTATTACCTCGAGCACAAAAGCAAAGGTATCCCTAAAGAGCATCTGCATTTGCCAGGCGGCGATTTTGTCGATCGCATCGTGCAAGTATCTGACCGTTCACCTCGTGTATTGCAGTCTTTGCAATCTCTCTTTAATCATGGTCGTCTGGCTGGTACTGGTTACCTCTCAATCCTTCCTGTAGACCAGGGCATTGAGCACTCCGGTGGTGCTTCATTTGCTAAAAACCCCATGTACTTTGACGGCGAAAACATCGTCAAACTGGCTATCGAAGGCGGCTGCAACGCTGTTGCTTCAACCTATGGCGTACTGGGCTCTGTTGCTCGCAAATATGCTCACAAAATCCCATTTATCGTCAAAATCAACCACAACGAATTCCTCACCTATCCCAATAAGTACGACCAAATCATGTTTGGTGATGTACAACAAGCCTGGGATATGGGAGCTACCGCTGTAGGCGCCACAATATACTTTGGCTCACCTGAGTCGGGTCGCCAAATCCAGGAAGTTTCGGAAGCATTTGCTGAAGCTCACAGACTGGGTATGGCTACCATCCTCTGGTGCTACCTGCGCAACGAAGGCTTTAAAGTCGGCGATACAGACTACTCTCTCGCTGCTGACTTGACCGGTCAAGCAAACCATCTTGGTGTCACCATCCAGGCTGACATCATCAAGCAAAAGCTGCCCGAAAACAACGGCGGCTACAATGCCCTCAAGTTTGGCAAAACTGATTCGCGCGTTTACAGCGAATTGACCACTGACCACCCCATCGACTTGACTCGCTATCAAGTAGCTAATTGCTACATGGGCAGACAAGGCTTGATCAACTCTGGTGGCGCATCTGGTGCTAACGACATGGAGCAAGCAATCATGACTGCTGTCGTTAACAAGAGAGCTGGCGGTACTGGACTTATCTCCGGTCGCAAAGCTTTCCAAAAGCCAATGAAAGATGGAGTTGAATTGCTCAACGCCATTCAAGACGTCTATCTCTGCGACGATGTAACAATCGCCTAAGCGATAAGCTAACTAAACATAGGGAGGGGAGAGGCGTAAGTCTTTCCCCTCTTTGCTTTGATGGGTGTTACCAGCGGCTGATTTTACGCGGGCTTACATCGCTCGACTGAGCGCCTTTATCTTCGCTTTTGCCTTTTCTGATTTCTTGACCAGGCTTTTTGCCGTCATACATGGAATTGTAATCAGAGTCACTGCCGGTGCCGGGTTTTTCAGTTGCCGCCGGTTCTATCCTTGGTGGTCCATAGGGTTTTGTCGGTTCAAGTGGGCGCGCCGCATCAGGTCTGGCTGTATCTGTTGTCCGTGGCAAGTCTCTTGGCCCAGATGGGTTAGAAGGTTCGAGTGAGCGCGGTGCAGCAGGTCTGGCTGTATCGGCGGGGGCGGTGCGCTCGCCCTGTTGAGGAACGGCTGCGTCTCCTCCACGTCCGGGGATGACTATTACCTGTCCGCGGCGAATTAAGTCTGGATTGCACTTGAGAGCAGGGTTGGCTTCGAGTATTCTCTGAATACCGTCTTGAACATCTCTGCGGCTTGCCCCTGGCTTTTGCTCACGCAACATACGCTCTGCAATGCGACCCAGACTGTCTCCGTCTTTTACAACATATCTGCCTGATTCATCTCTTTCCAGGGGGGCATTGCGCTGTCTTTCAGCTCTTTGCTCCCAGGCTCTTCCTTGAGCCGAATCTGGGGCTGCTGGTCTCCAGTTTCTGGCAGCGGGCGAGCAATCTAAGTTTATCGATCCGCAGCTGCCAATTTGTGCGCCTGGCAATAGTCTTTCTGGTAATTGGGTTGTGGACCTTTGCTCTGTCCTGGGTCTAGCTTCGGTTTTGCTTGAGTAAGCATCTTCATACAAGTGGCTTGGTGCTTGCTGTACTCTACTCTGGACTTCTCTGGTGGTTTCGAGATTCATTTGGCGTACTCCTAGAAGAAAATGCTTGCTTGCAAGTGAGGGCAGTTTGCCAAATTGTTGTAACCGAAGGATAACTAAATCCTGGGGTTGGTTAGCGGCTGGGAATAAAAGAATTGCAGGTAGTGGTAGATGTATGACTAAGCTAAAAATCGAAGCCGAAGCAATGTTGAAGATAAAGATAGCGGCGGTGATCTTAGTCGTCATCGCTTTTGTAAGTGATGTCGCCTTATGCGAAAAGAAAGGTGAGCATTTTGTCCGCGCGAACGCAATTTTATTAAAGGCGGCAATGACGTCCATGGCTATGACAGGGCGCCTGTTGATGAGAAGTGCGCTCATGATAGCGGGCGGGGTGAATGAAGCCCTCTGTTGTTGGGGTCTGGTGGTCTTGCCGTTGTCGGGGCGGCAGTAACCTTGCCGGTGGAGCGAAACATCGACGGCGCCATGGTTAAGCATTCGAAGCCATAAGGTAGAATAATCCAGACCCTTATTGGAATTTGATTTTGCAACAAGCTAGCGAGCACGGCAGTACTGATTTGCGCGACCGCGCCAGGCTGGAGATGGCCGCCCAGGGGCTGCGCACGACCTTTGATCAGATGTCTATCGAGCAGGTCGATAAAGCCAAAGAGATGGCTAGTGGTGACTTACTCAAGCTCGCTCCGCCTGAGACAAAAGACTTGCGTAAGTTGCTCTGGTCCTCGGTGGATAACAAAGAGTCAAAAGACCTTGACCAGATAGAGTATGCAGAGAGGCTCTCTGACGGCAACGCGCGAGTTTTGATTGGCATTGCTGATGTCGATATCTACGTGCCTAAAGACACGGCTATAGACAATGCCGCCAGAGCCAATACAACATCTGTCTATACCGGTGTTTTGACTTTTCCGATGCTGCCTGATGAGATTTCGTGCGGTCTGTCGTCACTGTTACCAGGTCAAGACAGGTTGGCTGTTGTCTATGAGCTATTAATTAGTCCCGATGGGCATGTCTTGCAAAGCCAGGTATACCGCGCTCTTACTCATAATTATGCCAAGCTTGACTATAAAACTATTGGTGATTGGCTAGGTGGCTTAACCGATGTGCCGGCTCAAGTATCACGTGTATCCGGGCTTGCCGAGCAGATTAAGCTACAAGTGGCTATCAAAGAACAAATATTTGGCTTGCGTAAACAACGGGGCTCTTTGTTTTTGGGTTCTGTCGAAGCCCGCCCTGTGACCAGCGATGGTGTGGTACTAGAGCTGGAACTGGAAGAAGACAATCCAGCCAAAGAATTGATTGAAAACTTGATGATTGCAGCCAATATCGCTGTTTCAGAGTATTTAGACAAAAAGAATTTCCCATCAATAAAGAGAGTGGTGCGCTCTCCTGATCGCTGGGACAAATTAGTACAACTTGTTAAAGGCATGGGCGGCTCTTTGCCTGATAAGCCTGATGCCAGAGCTTTACAGTTGTTTTTGATGGAGCAACGTCAAAAGGACCCGCGGCACTTCCCGGATGTGTCTTTGCGCGTAGTAAAGCTACTAGGTGGGGGCTCATATGAGCTGGATCCGCCAGGACAAAATAACACTGGGCATTTTGCTCTTGCGGTCAACGACTATACACACTCGACAGCACCAAACAGGCGCTATGTGGATTTGATTACTCAAAGACTGTTAAAAGCTGCTATGGATGGTAAGGCGGTGCCTTATACAGACGAGGAGCTGACTGAGATAGCTGCTAAATGCAATCGCCAGAGTGCAGCTGCCAAAAAGGTTGAGCGCACCATGCGTAAAGTGGCTGCGGCTAGTCTGTTGGAGCACAGTATCGGGCGCATTTACGATGGTATCGTTACTGGTATCAAAAATAGTGCGGTGTATGTGCGAGTAGTCCGTCCACCAGTAGAGGGACGCATCGTCAAAGGACAGGAAAAGCTCGACGTTGGCGACGATGTGCGTGTGCGTCTGATTAAAGTCGATGAGGCTCATGCTTATATAGACTTTGAACTTGTTTAATTAGACCAGAGTGAATAATTAGCCGCGTTTTTTAATATTACATGCCCGCGAAATTATAAATAGACTCTTCGCTGTCCGTAAAAATGCCACTGGCGCCAATTTGTTGGGCTCGGTTGTGACCAACACTTAACTAAGTGATCATTGCTATCCTACCGTCTTTTAGCCGCACCTATGCTGGAATCATTAGTCGGAGGCAGATGATGCTAGCAGAGAGTAAAAGCCCAAGATTTTTAGACAAGCCGCCGTCCTGGTTTGCTACATGCTGCTGGTTTTATTCGTTAATTTGGGCTGGCTTTGGTGGTTTGGCTATGTTGCTTGCAACCAGCTTTGGGATGGATAGCACCAAAGCGTATGCTCTCCTCCTTCTCTTCGGCTTTCCTTTGCCTCTGCTAGTGCTTGTGATAATCAGCGGCTGGGTGCGCAACCGTATACTGCTGATGGTGCCATTGTGGTGGGTAGTAATCGCTACCTGTATGGGTATCACTCAGGGTGCTATGTCAGCCTGTATCAGTAAGGCTTTTAGTGCTGTGACGCATTGATTTGAGCGCTTACGGTGTTTTAAAAACATCCATAGTCTTATCTGCTATGGCTCCGAGATTGGCAAATTCACCGGCTTGCCATAGTGTCGCTGCCGCTTCGGCTCTGGTTGCTGCTTGCTTGGGTTTAAAAGCACCAATTTTGCCAAATGCTCTCTGGATGTTGCCGCCCAGTGGTCCATGCTCATAAAAATCACGCTGGATATAACCGGTATAGCGCTCATCGATTTGTTTGCCGTCGGCAAACTTCCAGATAAACTGCATTTGTGAGCGGTAGGGCTCGATAGCTTTGCCGCAGTCGACGCCTACTTTGATGCCAATCATTTCTTCTCTTGTGATTGGCTTCTGGCTTTTAAATGTATTGTCCTCGTAACCAGTCGGTAAAAAACGGCTTGGTGCCTGGTGCTAAATTGATTTGCTTGTTTGCAGGTAGTAGTGCGTTTGTAGCTTTAAATAGCCATGTGCAATATTCGCCACGGCTGATTGTCTCAAATGGTTTGAACTTATCGCTATTTTCAAATATTGGATACTTGGCCAGGTCCAGGATCATTTTCTTTTGCGGGACATCGGTCAAGTCGGTGTAGGCTGGCGTATTGGGAGTAGTCTCTTTATTGTTGTCTGTAGTCGATGTGTTTATCTGATTACCATCACCAGAGTTGTTGGTGCCTTCGGCTGGGGCTGTCGGTTTAGAGTTTGCTGCCGCGTTGGTCTGATTTTCTGCCTTTGCCAATCTCTCTTCCAGTGATGCATTGCGGCTTTGAAGTTGTTTGTTCTGTTCTTCAAGTTTGAGCAGGCGATCGCTTGTTGCTTTGTCGACGCCGCCACTACAGCCGCTTAAGCCAAGCATTGTAAGGGTCATGGCGATTGGTACTAGCAGGGCGGGTTGGTTTTTGTGCATCGACTTTATTCCTGGAGCTGCGATTAGTGTATGTCTATTACTGGCATTGCCAGATTATTTAGGGCTGCAATAACTTGCCCACAGTAAATACTTTGGTCGGACCGTTTTTAGTGAGCATATAAAAGGGGACTGAGTGTCTTATCTCGTTTTGGTCATAATAATAGATGCAAAAATGTAGATGAGGACCTGTAGATTGACCGGTGTTGCCAGAAAGCGCAATTATCTGCCCTTTTTTGACGTGCTCATTGAGGTGCACCAGCACGCCGTTTTGTTTGAGGTGCACGTACTCAGCATAGCTGCCGTCTGCATGCTTGATAGTGACATGATTAGCGCTTTCGAGGTATTCGGCACCAGGTCCGCCAATATTTGAGTCTGAGCGAAAGGCTATTACGACACCATCTCTTGCTGCACAAACAGGCGTGCCTTCGGGGGTTGCCAGGTCGATGGCAAATTCATTGACTGTGCCCACTGCATGCGAGCCTTCACCATAGCCCAGGTTGACTCGTATGGCTTGATCAGGTTTTATTGGTAACTTGTATACGTACTTAAGATCAGGATGTCCGCCTGGCAATCCTGAATGGTATTGATATTTGAATTTGTAGTTATAGGTTTGACCAGCGCCCGGCAATTGGATAATCACCACCGGATCGTTATAGCTTCTGGAAAGATAGCTCCACCTGGGATTGGAAGGAATTGTACTGATGTTTTGTCCAGTTACTTCCATCAAAACTGCGCCTTCTGAAACCTGCTGCGAAAAGGCGTAAACTTTGATTTGAGTTGGTTCCAGTCTTGTCACTATATCGACAATATTGTCTTTGGATTTTTCTACTTTTTGTTGTGCCGGGCTAGCATTTGTACTGTTGATCTGTAGAAATGCCAGTAAAACCAATCCCAGTAACAGTTTTGGGGATGCTGCCGACTTTGCTTTGAGTCTATACTTTAGCAATCTGTCCTACCGTGGCTTTTGTTGCTTTGATATAGTCCTCTGGGTTGATGATAATTTGTGTGCCGCGCACGCCTGCCGAAACCGAAATTACATCAAAGAGATAGACGTTTTCGTCGACAAAGACAGGATAGTCTTTTTTGCATGCCAGGGCGGTCACGCCTCCGCGCACATAGCCTGTTAATGGTTGTACTTCTTTGAGTGAGACTACTTCGGCTTTGCGGTCGCCTGATAATTTTGCCAGCGCTTTGAGATCGAGCTGGGCATCACCGGCTACTACCGCCAGGCAAACACCATTTTTGTCGCCGCGTGCCACGAGCGTCTTAAAAACCTGCTCCAGGGGAAAACCGATTTTGCTAGCTACAGTTTCGGCTGTGAGATCTTCTGGATCGACCTCGTACTCTTTTAGCTCGTATTTGAAGCCTAAGCTATCAATGATGCGTACTGCATTAGTTTTCATGGCTGATATTTTAGCAAGAGCATGTATACACGGGAAACAGTCCCCCCTAAATTGCCTGTTATTGGGTTTGTCTGCAACTGGGTAAAGTGAAGATACTATGCCAAATACATCATGGATATGACTTTTGAAATATTTTTGTTGCTCCTGCCTCTAACGGTATACTTTCTGGCGGGTATCAAGGTCGTATACAGCTACCAGCGCATGGTGGTTTATCGCTTTGGCAAACCAACAAACTCGCATGGACCGGGGCTGACTTTTATCTGGCCTGTTATCGAAAAAGAACTGCGCTTTGATGTCTCTCAACGCTCCACTCGTTTGCCTAAGGTGCTTATAGGCAACGAAACAACAACGGCTGTGTCAGGCGATTTTACTTATCGCATCGATGATGTCATCAAGGCAGTTGGCAAAAACAGGGTAAGTGATACTGCTAACGCGTTTACAAGGACCAGTGTGACAAAACACACTGCTGAAATCGTCAAATCGTCAGCCAACGATATAGACAAACGCACTCAGGAAGCGGTGCGTAAGGTGCTGACCAGAACTTTGCCAGGGCTTACGGTGCTAGAGTGCACGACCCAAAGAGGCCAAGTCGAAAAGCAAATACTTGCTCAGGTTAATCTAGCCACTTCTAGTTTTGGTGTGATAGTGACAAGTTTGAATATCGATGATTTCAAGTTAATCACTTCTTTGCTAGTGGTTTTGGCATCACTGACGCCGCAGGTTGTCAGCCAACTCGACAGTGCAATCGCGCCAGGCGCGGCAAGAGAGACTGATAAATATTGATGCGTTTCGCTTTTCAACTGTTTTGTTGAGTCACTGAGAGTGCCACTTGACTGACTTTTTTATGTAAACACTGCGTTTTATATGTCCTTTACACGGATGTTAGGGTGCGTTTCCTATTATCATTTTCAGACATGTGTAAGGCATTACACCGGCGTCCTTAGGAAACCCTCCCCCCAATTAAACAAACAGAGGTCGCAAGACTTGAAAGGGTATGTTTCTGATCTGCCAATTGGCGAGGTCCTTGTCCGTGCGGGATTGGTATCACAAATCAATATTGATGATGCTGTAAAAGACGCAGGCACAAGAGAGCGTCTCATTGGTCGCACTCTCGTCAGTCGTGGGCTTCTAAGCAACGAGCAATTGCAGGCTGCACTGCAAGCGCAGTCACTATTGCGCGATGGTGTGGTGGATTCTTATAAGGCTTTTAAAGCTCTATCGCATGCTGGTGTAAGCGGGCTTAGCTTTGAAGAAGCGCTCAGTGGGCTCAATGCAGATCGTGTTGTTAAAGCATTTGAGCATACGAGCAAACTCGGCGAGCTATTGGAAGAAGCTGGTGTAGTCAGTGCCCAGGACTTAGAACGCGCTTATCATCAAAGTATTGGCTCCGGTAATCCTCTGGGAGCGGTGCTTGTCAGTGAAGGACTGCTCACTAACTCTTATGTGGATGCAGCTTTAGAGTTGCAAATTAGAGTGCGTGACGGCATGTTCAGTCGGGAGCAGGCTATTGAGGCTCTGCGCCAGGACCCGCGTAAGCTTTTGGAATTGATAGCACCATTTTTGATGGCACCCAAAGGTGCTACCGGTGAGCTTGAGCAATCTGCAAAATCAGCTGCTAAAGCCAAGCCGGTGCGCTTGGGTGAGCTGTTTGTGCGGGCCGGCATACTGACCCAGGCTGATGTTGCTCAGGCTCTTGAGCTGGCTCTGGCGCATTCACATCCCATAGGTGAGATGCTTGTCGCTCGTGCCTTTATCACCAGAGCGTTGCTTGATGCTGCGCTCAGTTTGCAGCGTATGGTCACTGACCACAAGCTCACAACAGGCGAAGCCACTGCCTGTCTGGTCAAAGTCTTTAACACTGATAAAACAGTCTCTGAGTGTTTGCTGGAGCTAAATCTGGTCAAGGCACAAGCTGTTCCTGGTAAAAGTCAGGCTGAAATATGCAGAGTAAATGACAGTGTACCTGGCTATTTTAAAAAAGCGGCGCGCAATGCCAGTCGCACCGTTAGCGAATTGCCAGCAATGATGCCGCAAAAACCCATAACCCTCAAAGATCTCAATCTAGATTTGATGGCGCAAAAAGTCGCAGCCGAAAATGATTTGTGTGCACCAGCAGTGGGTGATAGCGCAAACAGTGCTGACAGCGCAAAAGACATCGATGACACCGCACTACTAGATGTCAAATTTGATGATGATCTTAAAGCGCAGGAGCCGACACCTCCAGAAACCACATTTGCTGATCTATTTCCTCAGTCTTACAACTTTGTCTCCAGTGATAAGACAGAATTTTTCTCTGGTTTGCATGGCGCCTTTTCACGACTTGGTCGAATTTATCTCAAGCGCGGCGACTTCCTGGCGGCAGAAGAACTGTTAGAAGATGCTCTGTCGGTCTCTCAGAGCTTTCACCTGGACTATAACCTTATATCTGATATGAGCTTCCTGGCCTGCCTGCACCTCAAAACTGGCAAAAGCTGGCAAGCCGAAAAAATCCTGAAACGCTGCCTGGTGCTGATAGCTCAGCTGCCTGGTAATAGCGACGTGCTCACTGGCGTCACCTATCATCGCCTGGCTTTGACCTATTGCCACCTGGGACTGCTTTTTAAGGCTGAAAAGCACTTCAAGAGGGCTGTGGAGCTGATTCAGAATGCTTCATTGACTGGCTATTTGCTTTTGGGGGCAGCCAGTGAGCCGCGGGGGCAGGGTCCAAATTCAACGACCAGCCGACTACTCAAGAGACGACTGGCCGCAATTTACAAAGACCATGCTGTACTGCTCAACCGTATGAGACGGGAGTCAGAGGCTGATAAATATTACTTTTTAGCCCGTAAAACTCTCTCATCCTCAATGGGGATGGGTTGAACGGCGATTTGGCGAGTGCCCAGTATGTTGGCAATTCCTTCGACCAGGTCGTCAATCAGGTCGGCGATGGCGTTCATTATGCCTTTCATGGAATGTCCTCTTCAGTTTCCTGAGTCCTATGTACCCAGTTAAGCTGATAAACATCAGTTGTGCAACATTTTACTCGTATAAACCGTGTTAAATACTTGAAAACAAAAGGATCCGGCGGCGCCGGACCCTTTTGTCGGTTTATTTAACCCTGTCAGCCCCTAGTGGACTGTAATAGGACCATGGTCGTCGCAGTGGTCCTTGCATGTGTGGTGCAAGTGTCCGGCTACTACGTAGTCTGTATGGTCACCGTGCGGTACAGAGTCGTGACCACAGCTGGCTGAATGCTTGTGGGAAGCGTCGTGACCGTCACATTTGTGTTCGGGTGTGCAATTGGCGGCATTAGCTCCGCCTACAGAGATTTTGTGGTCGTGGACATGGTTGTCGTGCACGTTGTGCATGTGTCCATCATGAAGATAGTCTTTGTGACCTTCATGCTCTACGGTCTTGTGTCCACAGCCTTCGCCGTGTTTGTGATCGTGATTTTTATGCTCACTGTCGCAGCTCATCATTTACTCCTGCAAATACTTACTAAAAAGTTTGTCTGGTAATCGCCTTTGAGGCGGTCTTCCTATATCTAAGCGCCCTGTCGTCGACACGTCAACACCATATGCGCCACCAATTTTTAGACATGTTGCAAGACCTCAGCCCTGCTACCATTTTGGCTTATGTAAAAAGTTCTGAAACGCCCAGCAGATGCGCTTTGGCAATCGTTTTCATTTTCACAAAATGACTCGTTTTTGAACTAAAAGCAAGTGTTTTGCAAATGATTTCCATAACCGTTGTATCTCACGTTACAAGCTTGGCCAGCGAGCCTTTAACTCGGGCCCGCTGGATTTGAGCGCCAAAGAATATCGTGGTCAAAGTCCAGTAGACAAGATTGAGTGCCGCAGCTGTCCAGAGATAGTGTGCGGCATTTGTGCCACCACTGATGATGTAGCGCAGCCCCTCGAATACATGGGTGGCTGGTACCATCAAAGCTACAGGTTGGAGCCATTGTGGCAGTATTGATAAGGGATAAAATACTGCAGAAATAGGTTGCAGTAAAAATGGAATGGCCCAGGCAAGGGCCTCGGCTTGATAGCCAAAGCGCAGGATGCATGCGGTTGTTAGCAGTCCGAGCCACCAGCCCATTACCAGCAAATTGACAAAAAGCGGTATGAGGTACCAGCTCAAGCTAAACATATCAAAGGAATAAAGCAATGCTGCCATAATCGACGTAATTGTCATCACTGCAACGGCCTGGAGTATGCCCAGAGTGTAAGTCGCGCTGACAAATTCGCCTACTGTAATTGGAGCAATAAAAATGCTCAGCAGGTTACGAGACCACATGTCTTCTAAAAATGAGACCGAAATTGACTGCTGGGCACGGTGCAAGACATTAAAGAATATAATCGCGCCAATTAAAAATGTCACCGCTGACGGTGTGTTTTTGCCGATACTGTTGAAGTAGTTGCTGACAAAGCCCCAGACAATCAAGTCCATCACCGGCCAGAAGACTATATCGAGTACTCTAAAGCTGCTGCGTGAGAGCACTAAAAAATAGCGGTACACAAGTCCTGCTACTCGGTCAGGTCTAATTAATAACATCAGACTACGCCTCCATTGCCAGCCCCAGGCTGGTGCAATAAGAGTGGATCGAATTGATCACGAGCAATGCCGATAAAGACTTCTTCGAGAGATTCGGCATCGAGATTTTTGACTATTTCTTGAGGGGTGCCGCTGGCGATGATGCGTCCCTTGTGGAGGAAGAGAATGCGCTGGCAGAGGGCTTCTACATCAGCCATATTGTGAGATGTGTAAATAACTGTCAGACCTCGTTCTTTTTGAATTTGTTGGAGCAGCTGTCTGACTTTATCTGCTATGTCTGGATCGAGGCTGGCGGTGGGTTCGTCGAGCAGCAACAGCTCTGGATCGTTGAGCAGTGCTTTGCACAGGTTGACCCTGGTGGACTGACCTGATGAGAGCGAGCCTGTCATTTTTTTTGCTAAATCTTCTACACCGAATAGTTGCATCAAGCTATCAATTTTGTTTTTGCGATCTTTGACACCATAAAGTCTGGCAAATACTTCTAGATTTTCACGCACTTTTAGATTGTGCGGCATGGCGACGTAAGCTGAGCTAAAGTTAGTGCGTGAGAGCACCTTAATGCGCTCTTTCCAGGGATTGAGACCAAACATGGTCACTTCACCAGAGGTGGCAGTAATCAAACCAAGCAAAATCTGGATAGTGGTAGACTTGCCCGCTCCATTTTGTCCCAAAAGACCGACTATTTCGCCTTTTGTGATCTCAAAGCTAATGTCTTCGACAGCCACTGCTTTGTCGAAGGTTTTGCGCAGGTTTTTAACACTTACGATAGACATTGTTTGAGATTACCAGATATACCGGAGATTGACAGCTTGGGCTTGGCCTAGCTGCGCTAGCTCATTTGGCTATCTTTTGGAACTAGGATTTATCTGGCTAAGGCTTTACTGTGCGGCGTTTTGGTGCCGCTTGGCAACGATTTGTGGGGTATGGTATCGTCTCGGATACTGGCAGGGGGGCGTCGCTGGCATGCCTGCCCGCATTAGCTACGTAGGGGCACCGGTTATGGTGTTAGCGTCACTTCCAGTCATAATGCATTAGTTTTGGGTGGCAAGAAGCGCTAGAACAGTAAGCATTCTCATCATTTCTTTTCAGGACAAACCCATCTAGCTTTTACCACTCCCGGTAACCCCCATCATTTTCTTCACCAAACAAGCGGTCGCATTGATCGTCTGGTGGAGCACATCTAAGGGGTCTTTTATCTGTCCTGGAAGGTCATTTTGAGAAAGTGTCTTCGGACGCTAATTTTTTGGCCTGACTAAATCATCATCCGGCTATAAATCAAACCGTAAACCAATCGCAAAGGAATCTGCATGACGCAAACCTCCAACACTCCCTGCCCCATCCTCCACCAAGTGGCAGACCTGCTCAGGCAAGGCTCTGAGCATCAGCGCTGGAAGCAGTATGAACAAGCGGAAGCCTTCTACACCGAGGCGGTCAACATGGCTCGCGAACAACTCGGCCCAGACCATCAGGTGCTCGGATACGCTTTGAGCGATCTGGCGCAGCTGCAGGAGGACCAGGGCAAGGTCATTTTGGCTCGCGACAACTTCGTCGCCGCTCTGGACATTCTCGAGAAGCACCTCGGCAACAACCACCAGGACACGCTCCACATTTTCGGGCGCCTGCATCACCTCTTCCGCTGAGCATTGCTCAGGTCGCAGGTGATTTTTTCTAGTCGGTAGTATGCCGACCGGTCAGCGTGGAAGTAATTCCTCGCTGACCACCTTTATTCGTCAATGCATTGTCACCCCCTTCAAAGGACTATTTTGAACTCCACCACCAAACTCAACTCGGCTGACTTTCCTCGTCTCTATCCGGCTCTCTTTGCCCTTTACGCCAAGCTCCTGGGTGTCACCATGGCGCGGATCCAGAGCGAGCAGCAGGCGCTGACAACCAAGTTTGACCGACAGGTCGCCGCCGCCCAGTCCCGTTATGCCGACGCCGAAGCACTGGCTGTCGAAGCCTACCAGCAAGTACAGCAGCCCGCAGACCAACTCTGTCGCAGCCGCGCTCGCCAGAGTAGCGACACACTCAACGCCGCTTTGCCGGTCCTGCTCGACAACAAGGCTCAGGCCATGAGCAAGGTCGGCGGCGAGGGCTTGAATGATGAACTGTTGCGGCTCAGGCAAGAAAGCGCGGCCGATGAGGCTTGCTACCGCGAACTCGGGCTGCACCAGCAGGCGGCACAACGGGCCGTGCAATGCCAGCAGGACGTGAGCGCCGTGATGGCTCGCTATCAGGAGCTGCACCGGGCCGCCGACCAGGTCTATCAGCGTCTCGTCGCAGAAGCCTTTGCCCTGCACAACGAAAACCTGCGTCAAGCGCGTGCCGACTACAATGCCGTTGTGGACGGGCCGGAGCTTGAACTCAAGCGCAAGATCCGCGCAGCCGAGCTGACCTGTCACGAAGAACTCACCGCCATTGCCTGGCGCCGTGATGAAGAGACGCAGGCTTTGCAAAGCTGGATCGCTGCCGTCAAGGAAGCGCGCCTGCAGTGCATTCGCAGCTTCTTTGCTGACCCCTGCGAAGTGACGCTCAAGGGCATGCTCGAAGAGGCGATTGCCGAGTTGAGCGCTTAAGCCCCAAGAAGAAAGAAGGGCATTGGCCCTTCTTCTTCTTCTTCTTCTTCTTCTTCTCGTGTTTAATTTTTGGCGTTTGTACTATGCTGGCATATAGTGGATAGATTTTGGTTTTGCCTCCTTTTCCTCCTTTGTGTAGTTTGGGCGCACCTGTGGCACACTACTAGATGCGGATGCAGGCGGGGTGATATGGCCGAGCGCGATATGTCGAGTCACAAAAATCCAATCGATTTGACTGTTGGTGGGCAGGATTTTGTCTTGCAGTACGTCATGGTCAATCCGCGCATGAAGCTGACTTTTAACTTTATGATGGGCCTGGCTGTGCTCTTAACTTTTGGCATGATGATTTATAGCTATTTCAGGTATCCCACTTTTCACAGACACTGGTTTAGCTACATGGGCATGCTTATTCCGCTCAGTGCATTACTACCGATTTACTACTTTGCCAATCTAAAAAACGAAGCAGTGCTCAAACTCAGCGCTAGTGGACTGCAATTTAGTCCAGTCTGGAAGCACTGCTTGCTTAACCGCATGGAGCGCTCTTGGAGTGATGTACATTCGGTGCAGGTAACTTATCCTGAGTCAATGGGACGTAGTTCTAGCCCGCATTTTAAGGGGGAGCGTATTGGTTTTAACGAATACATGATCGGTATGGGTATCAGTGCCAACGTTAGTTTTGATTTTAAATCCGGTGGCACAGCTGATATCGCATTGCATTTTTTGACACGCAAACAAGCTGAAGAATTTTTTGCTGCCATCGAAAGATTTTGCGACTCTTCCAGATTTAGTAGCGATTTTGTCAAAATGCAAAAGGCAATACTACTGGAGCGGCTGGATGGACAGTCCTTTACTCAGCTCTGGGCGGAGGATTTGAGCCCGAGATATGTGTCAACTAACTATGTGCCTTTGCCCACCGCCCATAGTTTGCAAGAAGGTCGCTATAAGGTCTTAATGGAGCTAGCTGCTGGTGGTATGTCGGCAGTTTATCTGGCCAGGCGCGATAGTGGTGCCAAAGTCGTACTCAAAGAGTCAGTCTTGCCAGCCGATATTGGTCCTGAGCAACAGGCCAAAGCCCGTGAGCTTTTTGAGCGAGAGTCAGTGCTCTTGCTCAAGTTGCACCATCCTCAAATTGCCCGAGTGTTAGATCGCTTTGTCGAAGATGATCGCGATTATCTGGTTTTGGAGTACATCCCTGGACTGACCTTGCGGCAGCTGGTTAAGGCAAAAGGCAAGCAAAAAGAAAAAGATGTGATCAACTGGGCCAGTCAGCTAGCCGAGATCCTGGTCTATTTACACGGACAGAAGCCCCCTGTTTTGCATAGAGACCTGACACCAGACAATATAATTTTGCAAGATGATGGCAAGTTATGTCTTGTGGATTTTGGCGCAGCCAATGAGTTTGTCGGTCAGGCCACTGGCACGATGGTGGGCAAGCAATGTTACATCGCCCCCGAGCAGTTGCGCGGTAAAGCCACTCCTCTCAGTGATTTGTATGCACTGGGTGGTACTTTGTTTTTTCTTTTGACAGGCACAGATCCAGAGCCTCTAGCAAGCTCAATTGCCAGAGATGTTTGCCCAGATGTGAGTCAATCCACAAGTGACTTTATAGCGCGTTTAACGGCCTTTGAGAGTGGCGAAAGAATAACTGATGCTGAGAGTGTGCGGGGCTTTTTTAAGGCACCGACTAGTAATCGTAAAGGAGGACAGATAGATGTCTCCTGACTTGTTGGGTAAGCTTATGGCAGCAAAAGACGCTAGAGAAGCTGCCAACAAAGGATCGTCTCTGCCGCCGCTGCCAGAAGGTCCTTACGAGATGTATGTGCCTTACAGTGCCTGGCGTGCACAGGGACGCTTCAGGCATAAGGTCAGACAAGAGGCTACTTTACGCAAAGACTTACTCAAACTTTTTGCCTTTATGGCTATTGTTTACGCCTTTGTTTATTTTCTTTTGCCTACATTGTTAGGTGTTTTTCCATTTTTTAAATACTTTGGAGTGTGGGGCAATCTACTCATTTATGCGCTGCTTGCAATTTTGAGCTATCCGGTCGTCACTGCCCCCACCAACCTCCAGATTGGTGCAGAGGGTATCAAAATGCACTGGCTTACTAGCTTTGGACAACTAAGTAGCCCCTGGATTAGCTTTGACTATATCGACTATGTGACAGTCTCAAATTTTAGACGTGGCTATTACAAGTCTAGAGCAATTGATTTATACATAGACAAAAGCAGTGTGCCGGCTCATGTCAGGCGTGCATTGCGCTTTATGGCTCCATCGCTATGGTGTGTTAGTTTTGGCGACAAACTTAAGCTGCGCCTTGATATAGCAGCAATTACACATGAGGCAGATTTGCCCCTTATGCTGCGCGCTTTTAAAAATCTACTGCCAGCCGAAAAGCTCGGACCAGAGGTCTTAGAGATAGAAGAGCAGCATCCCGGTCAGTCATTTACAAAGCTCTGGCTCGATAATCTTGATGGTGGTGACAGGCAGAGATTGACTATGGGTCCGCTAGAACCGGGAGAAACCGTGTTTGGTGGACGTTACGAAATTGTACGTAGGCTCGCTGCTGGTGGGCAGGCTGTCACCTATCTGGCGCAGGATTTAAATGGTGTTACTGGTGATGATCAGTCACTTGTGGTTAGTGCCGGTGGAGTTGATGGTACTGCTGGCAGTGCTAGTAGTGTTGCCGCCGCTGGTACTGTCTTGGTACTCAAAGAATTCGTGCTGCCTGTACGTGGGGGCATGGAGATTAGAAAACGTGCTCTGGAAAATGTCGAACATGAAGCGAAACTGCTAGAAAAGCTCGATAACGAACGCATCGTCAAAATGCTGGATTGTTTTGTCGATGGTCAACGGGCTTATCTGGTGCTGGAATACATTGATGGTAAGTCGTTGCGTAAATTAGTCCAGGATGAGGGAGCTTTGCCTGAGAGTGATGTTCTCAGGCTTGCCATCGAGATGTGCACAGTGCTTGAATATTTGCACGCACAGATGCCAGCACTAATACACCGAGACTTTACTCCCGAAAACTTGCTTTTGCGCTCGCGCGGCACCATCGCCCTCATAGACTTTAACGTGGCAGAACAACTGGAGTCCAAAGAAACAAAGACAATGGTCGGCAAGCATTGCTACGTCGCGCCCGAACAATTCAGGGGTAAAGCAACTGCTCAAAGCGATGTCTATGCTTGCGGCTGTACTCTTTACTGGCTACTCACGGGTGAAGACCCTGAGCCGATATCGACCTCACATCCAGCTTTGAAAAATACGCATGTCAGTGAAACTATGGACAGAGTTGTAGCACTTGCCACTCAGATTGATGTATCTAAGCGCTTTATCAGTGCTGCTGCCATGAAAGATGAGCTGCTCAAGCTAGTACGCTGAGTATAAGAGCGGCGCGAAATGTCGGTCTATGTGTTTGTTGATCTGGTATTATATAGCCTAGTATAAAGCGCTTTTTTGAAATCGATTATAGTCTTAGTTTCTACTTGCTCCTTGTCTCTTGTTATAAAAACGAGTGGGGAAGTCAGTCACTGACTACTTCCCCACAGTGGCGGTCAATTAGACCGGGTGAAAATTGTTAGTTGTCCTTGCGATTGCGTCGCTTGGCGAGAGCTTGCCAGAACCAGCCAAACTTACCAGCACGTCGGCGAATGTTCTTAAAGAGAAGCCATTCGCTGCCCATGTTGTAAGGGATGCGCTTGCTGAAAAGGCTGATTGTGCTCATGCCTTCGTATTCCTGCTGACCGAAGCTGCCCAGTGTGAAGCGCAGCTGTTGGTGCGCCTGGGGGGACAGCTTGCGGCAGATTTGCTCGATATTGGCAAAGACACTTTGCACATCGTTCAGACTGACTTCCAGGCAGACGGCCCGCGGTGTCAGTCCGACCTCGAGGGGACCGTGGTATTCCTCGTCGTCCGAGTCGATGTCGATGACGAGTTGCAGCTTAAACCAGCCCCGGTGCTCCGCCGGCATGCTGTCCTGGCGTGAGAGCAGGATGGTTTTGATGCCTTCGGCGCTTGTGGCGGGATCTTTGTCCATAAGCCAGAACTTGAAATAAATCGAGTTGGCTTTGCCAATCAGCTCATGCCGCTGGGCACCAGTCGGCTCCGGGTCGATGGGAAAGCCGGTCATGCCTGATTGCATCATGAAAGTGTTGCAGGCAACACTGCGCAGGAAGAGCTCAGCCATATAGGTGCGCGCTTTTTCCATCTGCTGCATGTCAGCGGCTGAGAGGCTATCGCTGGTGGGCAGGCTGTCCAGGAGCGCTTGCACGATCTCGCCGTCCGTGCCGTTCATTGTCGGCCTGAGCCAGCGTATCTTGTTTTGGTTATCGTTGGTCATGCTAGTCTCCATCAGGTTGGAGGTGAAATTTATTGTGAAATCATTCTTTGCTCTTACGACCCACCAGAAGGGCTGTGAGGGCGCCAGCTGCCACGTGCAGAGCACTGACAGAGGCAATCGCCACAAAGCTCAGAGGGAAGGCGGTGGAACGCAAGTAGAATGCCACCACCGAAACCACCACCGCCGGAACGATGACGCGTTTGCCGTAGCGTGCGCCAAGCCAGACACCGATGATAAAGGTGATGACAAAAGCAGCAGTTGCCACCAGAGTGAGGGTGGGACTTGTGTAATGCATTATGTTGTCCATAGGGACCTCGTCGAGCTGAGGAGGGAGACCGAGATGGTCTCCCTGTCAATTAGTGACCCCCGGCTGGTAAGACTGCCTCAGCGTCTTGCTTGCCTCGCTCAAAATCGAAGAAAGGCAAAAGGAAGATACAGGCGAAAGTGAGACCGGCCGAGAGCAGTAGCAATGGCACAATGTTGGAGGCAAAAACATGCACGTAGAGATAGCCACCGAGGGTCTGAGAGATGTTAAAACTCAGATTGGCGGTGGACAGAAGTATTCCGTACATGAAGCCTTCAGCATGAGCCGGACAGCGGTTGGCTGCAATTACGTGGGCGTTGAGAAGTGCCATCGATGTGGCAAAACCGCAAACGAGGTTGAGTGCGTATGCACTGTACTCGCCCACCATAAAGACAAAGAGAGCCTGAATGGTAGCACCAGAAAGAATCAGTGCGGCAGCCAGGGTGCGCACTGAATATCGGGGCGATAGTATCTTCATGTAGACGACACCACCGATAGCGGCTCCCACAGCGTAAATCATCGCCAGCTTGCCGATAAAACCCTGATCAAATGCCAGTGCACTCTTCATGTGTGCATAGAGCGGCGCACCAAACCCAGGATTGAAAGCCCAGAGGAACAGGAAGCCGGCGACACCCCACAAAGAGCGGGTCTTGAGTGCTCTGCCGATGCTTGTAAAGCCAACTTTGAGTTGCGCCAGGTTGGTTTCTTCTCTGCTCTCATCGATCAGGCGGTAAGTGCTCGCCACCACTAGTAGTGGTGCAAAAACGGCCAGGGCTGCTCCAATGTGGAGTGCGGAGCTGGGTGCATACTTTTGACAGAGCCAGCCGCCGATAAAGGCTGCGGCAATGTTTGCGATGTTGACAAAGATTGTCTGCACACTGCAAAACTTGCTGGCCAGTCCGGAGCTTTTGCCGTGCTCTACCAGGAGGGCGCCACAAAGTGCGCTGCTGGCTGCCATGGCCACGACGATAACAAAGAGCGCCACGATTATCTGGGAGGGCTCAGTGATTGTGGTCAGTGACAAAAGAGCGATGGTGGCGGCAAAGTTGAAGAGAAATAGATAGCTCTTGCGGCGATAGCCAAACAAGGGCACACAGTCGCTGACCAGACCATAAATTGGCTTTATTACCCAGGGCAGACCAAGCACGCCTAGATAGGCAGTAACTTGTGCTGTGTCCCAGTGCAAACCATCCATGAGGAAGTAGTAGAGCGGCTGGTGCAAAATGCCCGAAGTCTGGGCCAAACCTTCGGCGATATAGACGAAGGCGAAAAACCACATCAGTTTGGAAGCAGTTTGGCTGCTCCCGTTTGCGATAGCTAGAGTTTGCATGCAAATGCTCGACAAGGTTGGCTTCCGACTTATCGGAAGTGATTAAAGAAGACTGCGGTGCTCTGCCTCTGCTGTGACAGTGATGGGTCAAGCAGCGCGCTGAGCTGTGAAGTACTGGTGCAGAGATTTGTCTTTGCTGTTTTTGTTGGAGTGAAGGTAGAGATAGATACTGTGACCCTAGCTGTATGGTCGTCTTTATCTCAAATTAGTTTGACATCACAAATTTGAGCCGTGTCCCTAGCCAGGCGGCGCAAGGGAGAGCAACAAAACACAACATTTACTCCCGGTAATCTGCCAGGTTTGCTGTTTTTAGCAAAGTGCATACTGGCCTTGGCTTTGACCATGATTGCCAGACGCCCGGAGGCAGCTGGTTGGGTCACGCTAAATAAAAAAGTCTCATGTCTTGAAGGTGTTTTTGTACGCTTTTAAAATATCTCACTAGAAAAGCCTTGTTCTGAAGCTTTAGGTTAGAGGCCTTCCCAATTCCTCTTCACTTATTTCACAAGAAACAGTAACTCCAATCTTCTAGCTGTCTCTATCTCTTCTAACAAACGCGCCACAAAACGAGCGTGCCGTGCTGGTATGCCTGTTTGACGCGGTGATGTAACTCTTACAGGAGTCGCAGATGGATAAACCAACTCTCAAAGTCTGTGTAGACTATTTCCGCAACATCGACCGTGTGCCCAATCTGGCTTTTGCTCGCACACTGATGGTCTGTTTTGATTCGCCCACGCTCTATGTGCGCGCTCTTGCTCCTGCTGGTGCCAATGCCCATCTGGCAGACGAGCAAGCGGCGCGTGTGCGTGCAGACGTGGCCACTTTGACCGGGCTCAGTATCGACCAGGTGCAAATCCTCGATGATTTTCCCCGTGGTTGTATCGCCGTCGATAACTTTCCGATTTGCTCGCGTCACGATGTCACCTGGGTCGTCCCTATGGATGAGCGCGGTCTGACGGTGCGAGGCAAAGGCAATATCATGGTGCCTTTTGGCAATGGTGTCTCGGCCCTCAAAGCTTTTGCCCTGGCTGCGCCCATTGCCCTGGCGAGCTCACTGCCGCTGGTCTTTTATCACACCACCTGGCGTAATTCGCAGATTGATTCGGCAAACCCTGTCGACCATATCTGCGCTGATGCCAGGCTGATTCAGGACAAGCTCGAAGCCGCCGCCAGAGATCTCAACATCGCCTCGAGCACTGTAGTTGAATGCGCCGATGATGTCGCTGATGGCATCTTGCACACTGCCATGAGCCAGTCCAGTCGTTTGATCATCATGCCGCAGAGCCAGATGGTGGAGGTCGGTGATTATTGCTATCGCGTCAAGGACAAGTCTCCAGTGCCAGTGATGGTGATTGGTCGCGAGGTGACACCATGACTGCGCGCACAAAAACCAAAATCGCAGGATGCAATCCTGAACCCTGGTGTGAGTCTCAAGCAACGGCTCTTCAGTCCCTATGTCGCGATGTGGCTGGTGGTCCTGATGTATTGCATCAAGACTGTCACCAAACTCGGTGCTGGCTATGTCACCAACTCGCCTGTCTTTATCTCGGATGGTTACCACAACCTCGCTGACATCTTGCAAGCGCTGGCTGTGATGGTGGTGGTGTACCTGGCCAGGCGACCGGCGAGTGCTGAATATCCGCTCGGTAAGAGCAATATTGAGTTCTTTTCGTCTCTGGCGATTGGACTGAGCTTGCTTGTACTGGGAGTGCAGTTTGCTGTGCAATCACTGGTGGGGCTGTTGCATTACCTGCCCAGTGCCGATCTCTGGTTGCGCGCTTATTTGCCTTTGCCAGAGCACAGACCGCTTTTGTCTGATGCCTCGACCTATCCATGGCTCATTGGCATCATGGCCATAAGCGGAGCGCTCTCCTGGGTTGTATCGCGCTATCAAATAGCTGTGGGTCGCGCCACCGGGCATACATCGCTCGTTGCCGATGGTGAGGAGACCGCCAGTGATGGGCGCATTGAGCTGATTGCCCTGGTGGGCATCATCAGTCAGCCGCTCTTTGGTGCTCCCTGGCTGGAGTATCCCCTTGCTCTGGTCGTCGCTACAATGGTCCTGCATACCGGCCAGGAGCTGGTGCGGCAGGCTTTCCGCGCGCTTTTGCAGCACTCTTTGCCAGCCGACTTAGAAGGGCAAATTAGAGCGACGGCAAACGAGGTGCCTGGGGTCTCAGCCATCGATAGTCTCAAATCTTTTCAGGTGGGTCAGGTGGCTGTCTGCTTGCTCACTTTGCGCACTACTCTAGGGGCCGAAAAGGTCGCTTTTGTGCGCTACGGTTTGGAGCACAAGCTGCGTGGTTTGCTGGAAGAATCAGGCTATGCTATTAGCGAGATCCATCTCAAGTTTGTGGGCAGTCCGCTCAAGCGCTATCGCATCGCCTACGCTCTGCGTCAAGATAGCGATGGGCTTTATGTCGCTGGCACCACGGGCGAGACCACTCATATCGCCATTTGCGACGTCGAAGACGGTCATATCGCACGGGCACGTATCGAGCTTAAGCCAAAAGACATGCAGGCTTTGCTCAAAGAAAAGCTGGTCGGAAGGGTGTTTTTCTTTGGCGCTGGCGCTGAAGTGGCCGCCAGCCTACCGGATCTAGTCGTGGCGGAATCCACTGTGGCCATGCCAGACTTGCTCGGTATCGACGCAGCCAGTTTGCAAGACCGCTAACACTGTCAATCAACTACAACTAAAGGAGGCCCGATGACGTTTCACCCGTTTGGTAAACGCTCGCGCAAGGGTGCTGTCTTCTAGGTACCCACCGCGCCGACAGTCAATTTTACCGCAACGATAAGGCGGTCCTGGACAATTAAGAATGGCTCCAGGAGGCTGTCAGCATTGGTGAGGTGCTTTAAGGAGCATCTACAATGTCTAACTCTTATCGCAAGACCCCCGTCATCGGCAACTGCTCGCATAGCGACAAGCCCGGCAAGGTGATTGCTAACCGCACTCTCCGCACCCGTGTGCGTCAGACTCTGCGCACTTGCACCGATTACGACGGGCTCATTCTGCCGCACCTGCGCGAAGTCAGCAATGTCTGGGACTTCCCCAAGGACGGCAAGCACCGCATGGACCCCCGCGGTAGCTACTACCGCAAGTACATGCGCAAGTAACCGCTGGACTGTCGCTCTTGCGCAAGCAGGAGCGGCAGTCTCGCCCTGGCTCGGAAATTGATAATTCCGAGGGAGAAAAACAATGGAAGCGACTGAAAAGAACTATATACTCGCTGCTATCGACGCCCCAGATCCCGACAACTTCGCCCAGGTAATTGCGCTGCACAAGCTCAATCCGGGGGCTGAAGTGATTGTCATGCTGACAGGTCGTCCTGTTCGTTTTGGTGCCACAAAAGATCACGCTAACTGGGAGTGGGATACTCGCAGTTCGCAAATGGCACAGGAAGCCAGCGCTGCTCGTGCGCGCAACTTTTTGCGTCACTTTGATGTGCCCATTTCTCGTGTCTACGATGGTGGCATCGCCCCGCGCACGCTTGTGCCTCACTGGCTCCACTTCCAGGAATACTACAAGTTTTTGGATGTCGACCCTTTGTCTGCCCTGCGTCACAGTGAGCTGGAGCCGCAAGAGGACTTGATCAAGCTATTGCTTTCTTTGCCGCCCAAGTCGGTCAAAGTAGCCGTCGGTGGACCGATGACTGGCATCAATCAGCTAATCACGCGCTGTCCTGAAGTGGCGACGCGCTTTAGCGAATTGCATGCCATGTTTGCTACCTGGGGCAATGTCCAGCTCATGCAGTTTGACGAAAAGCCCCGTGGCGCACTGCAGTTTAACGTCGCCTGCGATCCGCAAGCGGCGCACAATGTCATCTACGGGCTCGATTGTCCAATTTATCTGATGCCCACCGAAGTCACGCGTGTACAGTCCATCGGCTTTGTCAACGCGCAAGCACTGCGCGACGCTCTGCCCGATAACCGTGGCACACGCATGCTCTATCATCTCTATGCTCTGTGGTACGACGCAGCCGTCAAGCCCCGGCAGGAGAAGAACAAAGACGAGCTCATTTTCATTCACGACATTGTCGCTGCCTTTAGTCTCGACCCCGAGCTGCGCCAGTCGATATACAATGTCGTGCCTGTCGAAATCACCGCTGTCCCTTACTTGCAGCGTGATGCTGCCGACTGGGGCAAGTTGCTGATGAAGCAGACTGACGGCAAAACCAATATCTTTGCCGCCACTGCTCTCACCCCCGAGGGTGCTGCCAATTATCTGAGCGCTCTCAAACGTGTCTTTGCTTGAGCCAAATCAAGTAAAGATGAGGAATATTGAGCACTTTGGTGCTCTTTTGCAAACGGGAGCAAAACTCCCAAAGACCTATAGAGGCAATTAAATGTCAAACCAAGCCAACATCTCCAGCACTCCCTGTGGTATCGCCCTGAGTGGCGAAACCGGAATCGACCTGGCTCTCGTCAATGAGGCCAAGCCTTTTACCAATTGGCTCGCCGAAGTTGACCGCGAGCGCTTCAAGGTGCAGTCCATCCATGTCCAGTCGGTGGACATGTTTGGTCCCCGTGTCGGTTTTGTCAAGTTTAAGGCCGAGGTGACCGATGCTGACGGCCGTGCTTTGCCCGGCATCATCTTTGCCCGTGGTGGCTCGGTATCGGTACTGGCTGTGCTCCTTTGCGAGGGCAAGTCCTATGTCGTCACCACGGTGCAGCCACGTCTGGCCACCGGCAAATTCGAATTCGTCGAAGTCTGTGCCGGCATGCTCGATGGCTCAGGCAACTTCGCCGGCGTCGCTGCCAAAGAGCTCAAGGAAGAGCTGGACATCGAGATCTCGGCATCGGACCTGACCAATTTGAGCGAGCTTTCTGGAGCTCCCGATGGCATGTATCTCTCGCCCGGTGCTTGCGAGGAGACCATTCGCTTCTTCGCCTTCACCCGCACGGTGAGCCGCCCTGAGCTCAACGCCATGCAAGGCAAGTGCACCGGTGCTCTCGATGAAGGTGAGCAAATCACCCTCAAGATTGTCGAGCTGGATGCGCTACTCGGCCTGCCCGACGCCAAGTCGGTGGTGGCCTACACGCTCTTCCAGCAGCACAAGGACAAGGTGCGAGATCTGACCGTAGCTGCCTAGTAACGGACGCTGCGGTCAGGTTTACTTGAGCTAACAGCGTCGCGCAGTCACTCCTGCTTGCAGGCATGTGACTGCGCCATTCTGATTGCGCGTGCGCCAAATTGATCACACAAAACCTAGAGGTCCAATCAATGGATTCCAAGAATAGGCCAAAACTACCCGTCGTTATTCCGCTCTTTCGCAATTTGTTTGTCATCACCGATCCCGGCCGCGACCAGGACGATGAAGACGTGCTCGTCATGCTCAACCGCCTAATCCGGCTGCAGATTTTGCAGGTCATGGGTGTGGTGGCAAACATGGCACCGGCTGTCCAGCGTGCGCGCCTGGCCAAGGGCTCACTCAACCAGCTCGGTCATACCGATATCCCGGTGGGTATTGGCTCCACCTGCCTGCAAAAGGAAGATGACGGGCTCGACTATCAGTTTGCAGTGAGCTATCTGGCCGAGCGTGAGACTCTGGTCAATGGCGAAGAGCTTATCCTCGAGACCCTACGTCAGGCTCGTCCCAAGAGCATCGTGCTCTTGCTCATCTCCGGTCTGACCGATGCGGCTGCTGTCTTGCGTGAGCATCATTACCTCTTTAGCCAGGCGGTGCGGCGCGTCGTCATCATGGGCGGTGTCATGACCAAGGATGAGACTCCGGTGCTCGACGCTGACGGTCGCATGTTGCCTGACATGACCGCGCAAAATCACGCTTTTGACAAGGAGTCGACGGCGTTTCTCTATCGGCAGCTCCAGGACATGGGCATCCCCATCACGGTGGTGTCGCGTCACTCTGCCACTGCCGCCAAGACACCACGTGCTGTCTATGACGAAATGGCTGCCACCGGTCATCCTATCGGTGTGCGCTTGCTCGAAGCTCAGAAGAAGGCTATCGAGGAGCTGTGGCGCCGCGTCTTTATGGCCGAAGGTGATCCTGCTCGCCATGGTCTGCCCATGCGCTGCGACCGTAATTGGTTTCAGTCGGCCTTTCTGGGTGGCAAGGGGGCTGATCGCAAGGCGGAAGACAGCATCTGGGATCTGGTCGAGAGTTTTAACCTCTATGACCCGGTCACGCTTGTTGCCTGCATTCCCAACCTGCGCGAGCATTTCTTCTCCCCCACTGTGGTAGAAGTCCACGGCGTTGAGCATCTGGTCGTCGGTGTCTCGGCTACCACTCATAATGTGCGAGACCCGGCCGCTCTGGCTGAGTTTCTCAAGTCGATGCTGGTGGAGAGTCTGGTCAACGCTCTCGCTGAGCAAAAGGCGGCGTAGTACAAGAGTATGCTGTAGGTTAGCTGCTTGCAATGTTAGGACAGCCAGCGAGTGTCTTTTGAGACAACGTTGGCTGTCCCCCTAACTTATTAAAAGGCTTCCTATCACTTTGCTTGAGGTAGCCGCAAGTTTTATAATTTTGGGACGTGATACTATACTGTAGAGTATATTTAAAATAGCAAAATACCAACAGAATAAGGCTCAGTCCATCGAGATAAGGCACGGTTTTGTGCCAGTCTTAAGAATGTTGCCGAGACGGACCATTGGTCCGTCTCGAGCCAGGCCCGTTAGAGGGCATCGCGACTGGTATTAGTGTTTATACCGTGGCGAGATGATGATGGGATCTGTAGTATCAGATCCGGAAGGGACGCCAGCAGGCAAGATAGCTGCCCACGCCCGCTGTGGCGCCGACGATCAAGACCTTGATGTGGAACGTGGCCATAAGCGAGGACATGGCCGGCTCGGACAAGGAAACAGCAACGAGGACGAGTTGCAGCACGGCGACGATGGAGAAGAAATTGACCGAAAGGATGCGCCCGAAGCTGGCATTGCTGCGCAGAAGGCGGGTGCTCAGAAAGGTCGAAATCAGTCCAGCGGCAGCGCTGAGGGCAGCATTGGCGATCATGGTGTTGACGCTGAGATGGTAGATGCTGAAGAAGCTGGTGGCGACGAGGGCGAAGATAGCGGAGAGCGCGAAGTTCTTGACGGTGTCTGACATGGTAAAGCCCTTTTTGTCAGTTGCGGGAATTTGTTGATAGCGCGACACACCCTGTTAAGTCAGGCAGAACTCAAACTAGCGAGAGCAAAATAGACCGGCATAAAAGGCTCTGACTTAAATCAGGTGCTAACGGTCTACAAGGCTGATAGGAAGGTATGGAAGTGAGTGGTGGGTTCTGTCGATAAAAGAGGGTGGTAATTTGATCTACAACTTTGCCTATTGGTAATGCAATAAAGTTATCCTGGTACTGTCATTAACTTTGTGCAACTTCCTGGGCGCAAGCCGCGCCATCACTGCACAGCTCTGGCCAGGCGTTTTATGCCTTCCTTTATGCGACTTTCGGTAAGTGTGCCGAAGCCCAGAATAAACTGGTTTTGGCAGGCGTTTTGTTTGTTTGCGCAGAAGTGTTCTGTGGGAGTGATAATGACTCCATTGTCGCGTGCTCGATTGACTACTTCGCCAGTCGGTAGGGCAAGATCAAAATTGACGGTAATAAATATGCCGCACTGATCGCCTTGCACTTTATGCTGGCCTTTAAAATGCTTTTGCAGGCTCTCAATTAGTGTATTTCTTCTATCGCTATAGAGGCTGCGTGTACGTTTCCAGTGTCTCTCAAGGTCGCCACTGTCTATAAAAGCAGCCAGTGTTTTTTGCAACTGACTATTTACTGCTTCTCCAGATAGCGCCCGGCCCCTCTCGTAAAGTGGCACCAGTGCTCTGGGCACGATTATGTAACCCAGTCCAATTGTGGGAAAGAGCAATTGATTAAAGGTGCCTGAATAAATAACACAGCCTTGTTTGTCGAGACTCATCAAACTGGGGATGGGCTTGCCGTGTGCGTGATACTCACTGTCAAAATCGTCTTCAAGAATTATGGAATCGGTCTGCTTTGCGTAGTCGAGCAATTCCAGGCGCCTTGGCAGAGACATTGTCACCCCGGTCGGAAACTGGTGCGATGGTGTGAGATAAAAAAGTCGGGGCTGGTCCGATCTATTTATCCTCGCTTTATCGATAGACAGTCCCTGTCTATCGATGGGCTGATACACAACACTGGCGCCATTGGCCTTAAAGATACTGGCGGCAAAAGGATAGCCAGGATCTTCCATGATTACGGTACTGCCGGTAGTGGTATGGAGTCGCGCTATTAGATCCAGCCCCTGATGCAAGCCAGAGACGATTATCACTTGTTGAGAGTCTACCGTCATGCCGCGCATTCTTGCCACCATATCGGCAACGGCTGCTCTCAGCTGGGGGAGTCCTGTTGGTCCTCCGGCGCTAATCAGGTCGGATTTTGTGGCAGTGCGCGTGATCCGACCATAGAGTCTGCTCCATTCAGCATGGGGAAAATGCCCTAGTTCGGGATGACCAAATTGAAAGACAATATCGCTACTTTTGGTTTGACTGGTCGATTTGACGCTGGCTTGTTCTGCTTCCTGTTTAAAATGCGAACGCTCTTTGTTTTTAACTGGTCGCCCTGGTCTTGCTTTTACCTGCTTTGTCGGTGTTGTCTTGAGCGCGCTTTGCACGTATGTGCCGGAGCCGTGTCGACTTTCGAGGTAGCCTTCGGAGATCAGTTGCTCAAAGGCCACATTGATGGTTGGGCGGGAAACATCCAAGGACTCTGCTAACAATCTTGAGGAGGCAATGCGCACGCCTGGCTTGAGGGCGCCGCTCAAAATTTGGTCTTTGATCTGCTGGTAGATTTGCTGGCTCAGCTCAGTGCGAGAGTTGCGATCTAGCGTCAATCCATACTTCAAGAGATACCTCGATGACACCAGTAAAAACCAACAGACGCTGTAACTATTTTGGCATAAATCCGTAAATGGCCTAGACCTGACAAGCGGCACATACCAATCGTTGGTGTTTTTTACTCGCTGGCGCTATCTGCGCAAAGCCTCTGAGCAACGCATTTTACAAAACCCTTATATCTTGCAGTCTCGCGCTAAGCAGATATTGCAATAGATCTTGTTTGTCTACGTGGTAATCCCCGCCTTAAGCTTGTTTGAAAAGAGCATTAATTGCATGGTCATAGATATCTAATCACTTCCACCCACTTAAACCAAAAGGCATTTTTCACCACCAAGCTCTTTATTACGTCCAATCGACTGAGCAACTGGCGTTGCTTATCTGCTGTCGATTTTTTGACTATACCCAAAGCTAGCAACAACGAAAGGACTACGATGACCTTTGCTCAATCTGAGAGAGTGGCACTGAGCCAGGCCAGCATGGCTATCCTGATGCGTGAGCTAAATGTAGCCACTGTGACCAGCATCACTGTGGTGCCCACTGAACACTATCTGGGTCGTGTGGAATACAGCATGATGCCTGACCTCTGCACGGTTGGTACTCTGAAAAACCGTTTGGTGGCCAATCTCAGCAATGTCTGTGGTGGCAATCTGGCTGGGGCAGACTTTGTCGGTGACTCTGGTACCTGGCACACTGCCCATGAACTGGCCACGCGCATCGCCGACATGGAAAACCCTGATTGGCGCGATACCCAGAGCTATTTGCAGACCTATATCTTGCAGAGCTGCATGCTCAGAGCAAGCACACTCGTTGCAAACAACGAGTCGCGTATTCGCAGTCTTGCTGCGCGGCTCGTGCAAAAGGGCGAACTCAAAGGCGCCGACCTGGTGGCATTCTTTTAGCCGCCCTCTACACGCGTTGCACTGAACCCTCAAACGAAACTCTAAAACTCTCAAAAAGAGAAAGAGAAAACATGACCAATAACAATCAGAATACCCCAGCTCTTGAAGCCATGTCCTTTTATCACCCCCATGGGATGGTGCCGGCATGGAAAAACGCCACTGATTTTGGCGGGGCAAACGGTCGCGTGGCTACGCTGCCCGACATCATCGCCGCTCGTCTGGGCACAAAGGCCGCTCCCAGCTCCTTTGCCTGGGACAACCATTTCACCACTGCCACTGCCGAGTACGTCGGGATTTCGGCCAGTGGCCGCAAAGTTATCATTGTCGCCCACGGTGTCGGGCCCATGGCCACCATCGAGGGTGTGCTCAAGGCTTATAGCTACGAGTACAAAGACAAGGAGCGCAATCGCCGCGGTGGTCGCATCACGCAGGAGGAATTTCTCAAGCTGGAGGCGGGTCACTATGGACCGGTGGCTGTGGTCGACATGGAGGAATTGCTCGGGCGCTACAAGTACGCTCTCTATGAGGTCTTGACCGAGAGCCAGGCCATTGCCGAACCGCTGATGGAGGCTCGTCTCGGTGCCAACTACAAGAAGTATCTGCGTCAGCATGCGGTGGCCTGCCGGGACTACCAGGAGGGTCGTTACAAGCGCAAAGATCCGCATATCATCCGCATGGAGTCATCGAGCAATTGCTCCTACGTGTACAAGCAAATCGAGCCGGGCTATGCTCTCGCTCATCTGCTCAGCATCACTCAGGCGCAGGGGCTCGGGCATAGCAGCGGCAACGAAAGCTACTCGAGCCTGGTCTCGGCAATCTCCTGCCACGACTGGACTGACGGAGTGCGACTGGCTGGTGTGCGCAGTGCGGCTGGTCCCAGTGACATCCACCGCGGGCTTAGCAGTCTGAACCGGGCTATCAAAAGCCACTTGCCGCTCTTGCTCAAGCCGGTCTCCGCAACACCTGATGTCGGACTGCGTCCGCTCTGCCAGTACGGCGATCGCTGGTTTGCCCAGTACCTCAAGCAGGGCGCCGGTATGGACACAGGAGCACCGGAGTATGTCGTGACTAGCATGCAAAAGGTGGAGGGTGGACCGTCCTACCTGACCACTCGGTCCAGTGGCATGCACTTCACATACGACATCAAAGAAGTCGCCCGCGTAGCCCCGGTCGGCGCCAATGCCTACCACCTGCCTGGCCCGATTGGCTTTGGCGAAGAAGGCCATGTCGCTCCGATTGTGTTTTATCGGGTCGAACTGGATGTGACAAGCCGTGTGCGCAAGGAAGCCGAAATCTACGACGATTTGGCTTTGATGCTCAAGCTTGTTGCTTGAATCTGTGAAGCGCTCTATGAGTGCTTGATGATTCCGGTTGCCTGGCGCTAACAATGGCTCTGGACGTGATGATAGATGGAGGGGAGCCCGGGCTCCCCTCCGATGCTTTGGTTTTTCTTTTTCTTTTGGACAGCAATACTATAACGTGTAGCATAAATGCATAAAAAAGAGAGAAAGGCAGCCGAAGCTGCCTCTCTCAGGGTTTACAACGTGATGCTGTCGCCATGCGAAAGCACCGACACAAGCATGTCGTAGACGCTGGCGCGCTTGTCACCTTTGTCCGTAAGAGTGCTGCGGTGCGTCGGTGTGCGTCGATAGATGCGCACGTGACCGGCACCGTAGGCAGTGGCGACGCGGCCTGTGATTTCGACAGCAGTGTCCTCGTCAAGCCCGATGCCAATCTTGTCATCGACCAGGCTGACAGCCGCCATGAGACGATCTGTGCGCTCACGTTGCTTGACGTGAGTGTCGACGATGCAGTTGGGCAAGAAGCTAAAGCCCTGAGTGAGCAAGAGCGACCGCGACCGCAAGAGTCCGTCGTCCATGCCGCCGGCAATCATCGTCTCAGCAGCAATGGCAGCACCTGCGCTGGTGCCGGCAACAACACCGCCATCTTGCAGACGTTGACGCACTTGCAAGAGCAAGCCAGCGTCAAGGTCTGCAAACAGGCGGCTCTGGTCACCGCCGGTAAGGTAGACAGCGGTGGTGTCAGCTGGCAGGGACGCATTGCTGCCGGGGCGGATGGTGACGCAGCGAGCTGCTCCCAATCCGGTCAGCACCGCTGTGAGCTTTTCGCTGACTTCCTCGGGGATGCCGCTGGCATGTGGCAGGATGGCAATACAAGCTTTGTCTTTGCCACTCAACTCGACGAAGCGGGCAAGGCTCTGGTCAGCAGCTCCGCCGATGAGATAGAGCGTGCCTTTATCTGGCATTTTCATGATTTTTCCTGATGTGAAAGATGAAAAACCCGGGGGCAGTGCATCGCTGCTCGACCCCCGGGGCAGTTTTTAAAGCAGGCTCAAGTGCCCGCTCAGTTTGTCGACTTCTTCTTCGGCAGCTGGACCGAGGGCCAGGGCCGTGTAAGTCTTGACCCCGTGAAACTCGGTATGACCGAGGTCCTGCACGAGATGATGGTTGAGACCGCTGGCCTCTGCCGCCTCCACGATTGCGAGGAGATCAGCTTCGCTGTTGACACTGACCACGACTTTTTTGTAGTCGGCGCTGAGCCATTCCAGGACTTCTGGTGTGCTTTTGAGCCGGGGCAAAGCCGGGTCGGTATCGCGATCGAGCAGGGCTTCCTGGGCAGCGTGAGCGGCCTGGGCTGCCATTTTACCCTTGCGCATATTTAGATCTTTGCGCAGGATGATTACCATTTTGAGCTTTTTCATAACTCACTCCACTGTTTAGAGATGATATAGAGATAGCTCAATTACCCGGTAAAAGCCAGTGAAGGCAAGCTAAGACTGGCTCAGCTTGCTTCTTGAGCTGGTTACTTGGTCTCGGTGTTATCGCGACCGAAGTAGCCGGTGTAGACCGACCAGAGGCTGACGCTGACGTAGACCACGTAAATGAGCATGATCATCATGCGCACCGGACCGCCAAAGGGGATCAGGAGCGGGGCGGCCATGAGAGCCAGGCTCGTGCCCACCACCGTCCAGGCGATGTGCTTGACGCGACGCTCACCAATGCTCGGCATGAGCCGGTTGCAGTGGTGGCTGATGAAGCGGAAGACTTTGCTGGCGCCAAAGGCGACCACGGCAAAGAGGATGAGCGAGATGAAGGGGTGCGAGATAAACATGACTTATGTCCTCAGTTTGCGGATGTCCGCGGTGACAATGTTTGGCAGGCAGGATTGCCGGCCTCTAGGTTGGATTTGCTTTTGGCCTTAGCTCTTTTTGCCGAAGAGCTTGGCCAGCCAGCCGAAGATCGCTTTGACAGGCACCACAATTGGTATCATGACAAAGTCCACCACGCTGACAATCAATCCCATCAGGCGAGCCACCCAGTAAAAGATGGGGCCAAACAGGCGTTGAAGCACTTTGATACGGTCGTAGAGCAGCCCGGCAACAATGATGCCGATGATTGCTCCAAACTTTTGCATCTCCGCCAACTCCAGATGGAAGAAATACTCGGCGAAGAGTTGCAGTCCGATGAAGCCCACAAGCAGGTACGCGAGTGACTCCAGGATGGGAAAGCGTGTCAGCAGTTTGGCAAAAACACTGACGGCAAACATCATGATAAAGATGCTTGCTGTGACACCGGTCCAGACCACCCATAGCTTGGGTGATAGAGAGGCGGCAGCAATGACATTGTCAATCGAAAAGACAAAGTCAGCGATGATGATGGATACCACCGCGCTGGCAAATGTCTCGGCGACTTTGACTTCTTTGCTCTTCTCCACTCCAGAGCGGCCCAGATGGGCGCACATCATGTGCACCAGATAGGCACCACCAAGGAGTTTGAGCCAGGGATTGGCAAGCAGGAAGCCGATACAAAATAGTGAAGCAAGTCGCAAGAGCAGGGCTGCAGTCATGCCAATATTGGTGGCAAGTTTGCGCTTTTTACCTTCCAGGTGTTGGGCTCTTGCTGCGATGATGAGACCGTTGTCTACGGACAAAAGTCCATCGAGCAACACCACCGAAAAGATAATCGGTAGCGACTCGATAAACTCGGTCATGGTTGGAATATGCGTCCAAATTTCCATGGCTACTCCAGAGAGTCGACCGGCCGCGAGGGTCGGTCGACAGTTTTATAGCCAGCTAGTGGCTTCAGTCAGAAAGAAAGGTCAGGAGCAAATCTCGGCGACCTTGCCGGCGAAGAGCAGGGTGTCGCTCTTCTCGTCGACCAGGGCCATGATGAAGGGGCGGTTGAGCACCAGCGAAGGTGTCATGCGCACGCATTCGGTCGTCATGCCGACGGCGGTGACGGCAGCCGCTTCGCCGCCTTCTTCGTCAAACTTGGCGAAGGTCTTGTGCTTGACCGTGCTGATCTTGAGATCGGCGTTGGCCATGCCGCTGAAGTCAGCACCGCTTTCGAAGGCTTCCTGCATGCCCAGGGCACCCAGCGAATCCTTGAGGTCGACGTCGGACTCCAGCTTGAAGCGCGGCATCATCAGTGTCAATTCGGTCTCGTAGCCGCCCTTGACGCCGGTGAGGATGCTTTGGTCGAGGGACTCGATAAAGGCGTTGACCTCGACATCGGCGTTGGGCAGGATGACATAGAGCGCGATCTGCTTGGCGGTGCCAAAGGGCAGGACGGCCGCCGAGTAGTTTTTGCCGCTGGTGTAGCGCATCTCGTCCTCACGCCACATGAAGGGCACGGTGCTGACCTTGCCGTCTTCGCCGGTGAAGCTGTTGTCCCAGGTGCGCTCCTTGTCGAACTGCGTCGACCACTGCCCCTTGAAGTAGATGGCATTGAGCAGGTACATCACCATGTTGGGATCGATGCTGTCGATAATGGTCGGAATTTTGCCCTTGGTGTTGTCCGACGCCCACTTGTTGATGTCGTCCTTGGTGGACTCGGCCGCGAAGTCGGCATTGGTGATGGTGGCGCGGTACGCCTCGACGACGCCCTTGAGGAAGTCGGCGTTGAAGGGCATGGACTGCTCGGCCCAGATGGCATTGGCGACATTGAGTTCGACGCCGGAATTGGGGTCGGTCAGCGCAGCGATGATGGCGCCGATATTGCTGTTAATGGCTTCGAGGCTGTCACTGTCGCTGAAACCCAGGGTGGTCTTCATGGCCGACAGTGTGGTGTCGCGCGCACCGTTCATCGTCATGGCCAGGGCGATAGCGACCGAGGCCGGCGAGATCAGGACGTTCTTGCCCTTGGCGGCTGCGGCTTCCTTCTTGAAGAGGGAGATGCCGAACTCGCGGGTGGGATTGACGGCGGTGTTGACGGTGACGGTGGTGGCGGTCTTGTCGTTGTTGCTCATTAGTGAAGCCTATTTGCTTGGGGTGATGTAGCGTTTTGCTACGGCAATGGTTGCTTTTAACGGCTGGAGGCTTTGGTCCTGATGTTGACCACGCGGTCCAGCTCGGCGTGCACCACTCCCATGGCGTCCACCAGCTCGATGCGGAAAGTGCGATCGAGTTTTGGTGCTGCTATGAGAGCTTGCCTGATCTCATTGACCACCTCGTCTGTGACGACGAAGCGGGCATAGAGCGTGGTGCGACCTGGCTTGCGAAAACGAATCGAGCCGGCTTTGTCCCAGACGATGTAGTCTTTGCCCATCAGCTGGATGAGCATGAGCATCAAAATGGGATCGGTCGAAGCAAACATGCTGCCACCAAAAATGGTGCCGACATAATTGCGAGTGCGCAGAGTCAGGGGCAATCGCAGGCGAATCTCTTTGAGATCCGGAGCGATGTACGTGATCTTGCCACCAGTGCCCCAGAAGCAGGGGAAAAGGTTGAAGCAAAATCTGGTGACGCGTGATTTGACGGTCTCGGCAAGCTCTGGCTTACCATAGGGACCGAAACGATTGACCTTGCTTTGCCAGCACCCCTTACACATGATGATTGCTGAAATGATAACGGTCAGCACCGCGAGCATATGAAAGAGGCTCATAAAGTCTCCTCTACTTGAGTATGGAGTACCAGATGATCATGCCAGCGCAGGCCAGATGCAAGACTGCGACAGCCAGGCAAAAGTAGCGCGTGCGATGTTCATCGGCTTTGGTGAATTTGACGCCGTAGGTGTAAATCAGGCAACCCTGTGATGCCACAAGGCAGGCTGCCAGATACTTGACTGCATCGCTACCAGAAGTGGAAGCGAGGGCGGCCACTACGGGAATGGGCAATGCTGCTAGGATGGCGAGCATTGTACGTATCCTTCTAACAGAAACGCGCAGACTGAGCCCGCGCGTTTTTTTTGCATAAATGGCTACTTAGACAAACCGAGAGATGCCACGGAGGCTAGTACCAGGTGCTCTCGGATGGACCATGTAGGTTGTGCCAGTGAATCAATGGCGGATGCTGGTGCTTGTCTGGGGTATTGCCGCAAGCCTGGCACCATAGTCTTCGACATGAGCGCGAGCACGGATTAGAGCCTGTTGCTGGCGATTGTCGACGACATTATTTTTGATTATTTCCCAAAATCAGCCGGGGTCGGTACCTAAAAGTCCGAACCGGGCTGAGCGGCAGTTGCAGCCTCGACCTTGGGCGGGGCTGGAATTGCAGCCGGCTAAGTGTGCCGTTTTGATGATTTCGTCAGCAGGACGACCAAAAGTGCTGGCAGTGCTCCGATGACGCTGCCGATGAAGATAGGGGCGAGATATTCCGCTCCGAAGTAACATGTCACAGCAATAGTTGTGAAAATGATGGCAAAGGCGATGAAGCTAAATTTGCCAAAGTTATAGAACTTGCCCATTGTTTTTTTCCTGAGCCGGTCGAGCAATAAATTTTGCTCGACCGCTTTGATAGGCGTGGGTTGAGCTGATGGTTACCACCAGCGGTGAATATTCGTCAGGCTTTGCGCCAGACGTTTTGCCAGTTACCCTTGCCATAGTCGAAGATTGCTCCGACTTCACGGTCGACCTGCTCGGGCGTGATGCGCATGCGCGTCATGTAGCCCCAATAGCCGATTTTACCGTTGACCTGGGCGGCACTGGCAGCAAAGATCAGGTGCACTGAAGCCTCCTGACCATGTGCTGAAAAGATTGGACTTGTGTGGCAGTAGATTTTGGCACGGGCAAATTCAATTGCCAGCGCCTCTTCGAAATGATCGAGCTCCTCAGTGGTGAGTGCTTGGTTGACTTCCACTTGCAGATGTTGTCGCCGTACACCGTCTGATGTCACGGCAGCCTGCGCCAACTGATCGCGCCAGTAGCGTGCCGCTGCCACAATCTCTGGCATATTGCCAGCGACCAGGACTAGCTCGCTGGTGAAGAGCCTTTCGAGAAATCTTCCCGCACTGACCAGGCCGGCTTTGATGGTGTTGATTAGCTCAGGCATGTTTTTGCTCATTTCCCGTTTTGCGTTTTAGGGATAGAAGAGCGGAGTTATGCACCCCGCTCTTCCTGCTTTAGAGCCGCCCGCTGAAGCGTTCGGATACTTCGTCTGCCACCAGGTGGATGAAGCGACGAGCAAGACCAAGCACGCTCTTCTCGTAGGGGTTCTGGAGCTTGCTGATTGTGACCAGGTCTTCGGTCTGATTGGCTTCGAAGAGATACTCTTGCGAAGTGGCCAGACCATCGACCAGATTGAGCTTCAGCTCGACGCTCTCGGCCGCTGTCCAGTGATTGCCGGTGCAGACACGGTCGGCGTCAACATCGCGGTATTTCTTGACCACGGCGATAAACTGCCGGTGAATTGCTTCGAGCTGAGCTTTGTACGCCGCCTTGTTCTCTTCGGTTACTTCCGAAAGAGGGGTGACAGTGCGCTTGAGCTCACCTGCGGTGATGGTCATCGGTTCAACGCCGAGCCTGCGCAAGAGCTTGTTGAAGTTCATGAACTCGCTGACCACGCCAATCGAGCCCACCATTGCGAAGGGGGCAGCGATGATGCGTTGGGCTGGCACGCTCATGAGGTAGCCCCCGGATGCTGCGTAGGTGTCCACGCAGGCGGTGACATCGACACCGGCGTTGCGCAGGCGTTCCATTTCGGCAAACATTTGACCATAGACCGAGACGCCGCCGCCGGGTGAGTTGACCACCACGATGACGCGCTGGATGCGCTCTTTGTTATGCAACACTTCGTCCACCATGCGAGCAAAATCTTGCCGCCCGGTGGCCATGGTATCGCCTTCAAACCTCAGCACGGCTGTGACTTTGCCGCTAGCCGGGCGAGCCCGCGAGAGCTTATTGCGTGCAGGCTGGTTTGCCAGCGCCAGACGCAAGTTGTAGACCAGGTCCGGATGGACCTTGGTCAGATTGTGGGCGGCTGCCTGCTTATCGCCACGAGCCTGTGCGTTTTTGCGCGACAGAAGGCCCAGTAAGGCAAAAGCGATCATCACCGCCAGAAGGAGCAGGGCGAAGATCAGCATGTGTTGACCAAGTGACAGTAGCCACATGATGAACTCGCCGCAGCCGGAGAGGAACTGACTTATAGATGACAGTACTTGCATTGACATTTCCTGTGATGGCGTTACAGCCTGTTTAGGCCGGGTTAGTCGTCGCTCTGGCTGGTCCTGACGGTCGTGCCGTCATAGGTCGCGGTGAAGCGACGGGTGACCTGCCTGGTCGTCGGTTTGACCCCCTTGAGGAAGTCGAAGAATCCCGGGAAGTCCTGGACCTCGTAGGTCTCTTCCAGGGTGATGGACTGACCCGGCAGCATGGTCAGAAGGGCCTGGTAGTTGGGGAAGCGCACGATGCCGCCCATACCACCGCCCATGGGGCCCGGACCGCCCACGACGACCACTTCTTCGCCCTTTTCGCCGTGCCAGATGTTGCAGTCGCTGGTTACCGACATCTTGCTGCGCTCGTTGAGACCCAGCGAGAAGCGAACCAGGGCTGCGTCACCTTCGGTACGGATACTATCGGCGGGCAGGATGCGCGTGGGCTTGTCGCCGACGCTCTCCAGTCGGGCGTCTTTCAGCTTGAGACAACCGAAGAAGGGGATGGAGTCGATGAGCGACTGGTCGAGCGGCACATTGGTTTTGCCCACTCGGACAAAGTGCAGACGACCGACCATGATGAAGGGCGTTACGGATGCGCCCTGGATTTCAAAACATTTCATGTGATACCTCCGGCTACTGTGTGTAGCGCTGTCTTGAGTTGCGGTGATTGTTGAATAAATGCTTTGCTGTCTACTTCATTCGACAGCGATGCCGTTCTGGAAGCGCTTCCTGGTGATGGTGATGCGCTTGCCATCGAAGGCGTAGGTGGTCTCGATGACCACGTCGATGTTGCTTGCCGGCTGACGGCGAGAACGACTGCGACGTGGTGTTTCTGCGTAAGAGAACTTCTCTTCGACAGTAATGGAGCTGCCCCAGCGCAATTGCACAAGAGCCTCCCAATAGACGGCGTGTCCGCTGTCTTCAATACTGCCAACGAAGTAGTGCGCACGATTTTCGAGATGGCGCCAAACGTTGTTTTTGGTCTCCATCTTGATCTGCGTGCCATCAACAATCGGTTGCTGGATGTGGAGCAACACATCGTTGTTGTCGCCGCACCACATGTTGTGTTTGGCGGCGATGAGAGTGAGGGTCTGGCGTTCGCCGACCTTCTGGACGTCGCAGTTGACGATGTGATGACCCATGTGCCCGATGGGCGAATGAATCAGGCTCTCGTCAAAAGGGACTCTCTGTCCGGCGATATCGATGCCGTTCAGATCGTTGAAAGGAAAGCCGGGCCAGATAGTCTGCCCGTCAGAAACAAAACATCTCATCAGATGCTCCTTTTCAGTTTTGTATCGCGATGCCGTAGCAATTGGCCAGATGTTGAGCGATTGCCCGCACACTGTTTGTGTGAATGGCGCCGTAGATAGTCCACCCTGTGGTGCCGACATACTTGTCGGTGTTGAGGATCTGGTGACCGAGGCCGAGGTTCATGGCCTGCTCCTTGATCACACGATTGACCTCCCAGCGCTGCGAATCAGCGGTGCGGAAATAGCAGTTGTCGGTGGGTTCAAAATCCTGATCGCCATGAAGACCGGTGACAAGAATTTTGGTCGAGTCTCGCTCGCCCATGACGAAGATGCGAAGTTGCGGTGTTAAGACAGTTTCGTCGACCTTGCTCATTTGTTCCTCGTTTAAGCTTGGTGAACTTTTGACTTTATTGCACTAAGGGCGGAATGAAACTGAGTTCAGAAAAAGCGCTGCAAAGGCTTAACTTGAACTCAGGTAGTGGCTCGGGAGCTAGCTCAACTGGCGTCAGTCAGAGCTTGTCTTGATACTCTTCTTTGATGCGCTTGAGCAGGCTCACATAATTGTCGAAGCCGCCGCCCAGCTCATGCTCTTTACTGAGTGCCTGGTCGATGTAGGAGACGGCATTGGCGTAATCGCCGCGTTTTGCTGCCACCTGTGCAAGACCATAATTGGCCTCTGCAGACCAGAGTGGGTGATTGGCGCTGCGGGCGGCGCTCAAGGCGGTGTAGAAATGCCGCTCTGCGCGTGCCAGGTCGTTGACGAGCAAAGCTTGTCCACCCAGTGCCAGATTATCGTCGGCTATGTTGCTATCACGTGAGACACGACGCTGAGGAGCTGTGACTACGTGATAGAGACCGAACACAACGATGAGGAGGATGATGATTGTACCCAGAGACATACTAGTGCTCTCCAGTGATAGTTGCAGGGAGACCTCCAGCGAAACAGCATAACTGCCTGCCTTAGATGGGGATCTGTCGTAATAGAAAACGATTTGGGGTTGATAGCTCGGTTGGAGAAAAGGGGCGGGAAAAATACACCGCACTCTAACTGCTATGGCTATAGTGCTTCAAGATAACTTGATTAGCTCTTATACATACACGCGCGAGTGCGGAATTTTTTAAAGAGCGAATATGCTCGTTAAGTAGTTGGCGCGGTTTGCGATAATGTGGAAATCGGCTTAAGGTGTGGCTTGGCGAGCTGATTGTTTTTGCGCGCACCTCTTGGCATCACCTGAAAACCATTGCCCTATCTCTGTTTTGCGCCCCGGATTGCCAAGGGGTGAAAATTGACCATCTGCCGATAAGCAAAATCTCAAGTGCTTTAGATGCAGTGGTGGTGCTAGTTAAAGGTGTTCTTTCTTTTCCTTTCAATCATTAGTTTCAAACCCGAGCTGTATCTATCCATTCTCTTTAGCGCCTTTGGCCTTTGACCATCGATTTGGTTGAAGGAGTGGAGGCTTATGGGTTGGTACGGTTTTACAGCGACAACGTCGCAAGGAGAAGCTCATGACCGGGCGCAAACTCGAAGTGCTCAAGGATTTCTTCCCCAAATCCGCCGAGCGCTCTTTCCATGTCACCTGCACTGCCGGAGACATACTCGACATCGATCGTGAATACGATCATGGCACCCTGTGTTACAAGAACGGCGTCATCTGCTTCCTGCTCGAAGAAGAGGTCTATCGCTTTTGTCGAGAAGTGAAGCAGTTTTGAGTAGGGGTGTGCCGTACAACCATCTGGTGTCGGTGCACCCCTCACTCATTTGCACCTGAAATGCTGGCAATTAGCTGGCTTGCTCGAACCAAAAGGCAAAATGCCAATGCTCAAGAATCATCGCCTCGCCATCGCCATGGCTACTCTCGTGGCCGCTGTCGTCGCCCTGTTTTTCTATGGTGAATACCAGATAGGCCAGATTGCGCGTGACCCGCGTAGCCTGGAGATGCCCAACAAGGTGACTCTGCAGGACAAGACCTGGTCGTCCCGCGATCGCATCTCGCTCCATGCAGTGCATGACGATAGGGTCTATAAGTCTGTCGGCGCCAGTCGCGACGGCAAGACTGTGGAAGTCGACCTGCTCAACGGCGTCGCCCTGCTTAAAGCCAATATCGCTGCCCCCAGTGCCATCGGCGATATTGTCTTTGATGTGGTCAACTATGACGGACAGAGCGTCTACAAGCTGCACTACAATGCCGCTGCCGAAAACGGAGTGGGCCTCGGTGTCTGGACAATAAACAAAAGCAACGGCGATGTCCTTGCTGTTGCCTTCAGTACCGGCGGTGATACCATCGCCTTCTGGGGCTTTGATCTGAAGATGCTGGCGTCCCTCACTCGAGACCCTGCCACAAAGCAGTGGTCAGTAGAAATCCGTGAGCGTGCAAGCGATGTCCCCGATGCGCTTTATACGCTTATCGCTGGCTACAAGATGTCGCGCGAGTTGCTCAAGCCCTGAGTGCTTAATCGTATTTGATTAGAAACTCGACTCTGTTTGTCTCAGATATGGCACTGGTACGCTATTTCCGAGTTGACAGAGTCGAGTCGCTAATTGTCCTGCTGCTTTCGTTTTTTTCGTTTTTTGTTCGCTTTTGCTATGCGTGGTCGTATTATAAAATGTAGTAGGAGCGAAAAGCTTGATCTGCTCGTGTCAAGTTGGTGTCAGGTTGACCCCTTACATTGCTGTTATTAGCCCAAAGTTGTCATATCGGAGTACATTATGGACAGACCAAAGTATGTGCCAAACGACAGTACCGGCGATATGTTTGATCATCGCAATCAAGCTTATAACCAATTACTGGACGATGCGCGCAACTGCAAAAACGGCGCTAAAATCTTGAGCGATAGCAATGGCAATAGCAGTATGAGTTGTTTGCCAAACCTGACTTTGTTTGATAGTGGCGCAAGTAAGCCAGACCCTTCAAGATCACCCGGTCGTTAGTAGCAGCGATCAATTACTAAAAAGCTGTACAAGTAGGCTCGCAACTCACCGTAAAGTTGACCGATCGCGCAATAAAGCACTTCTGATGCGCTTTTGCATGCAAGGCCAGGGCGTCTTCGATGCGTGAGGCGTCAGTGATTTTCATTTTTGGTCTCAGCACTACTGATGTAAATTGACCGCCGCCGCCATCTACTTCGTCCATATAACCGGTAGCATCGTCCACATATTCTTTTAAAATGATGCCGCTGTCAGCGCACAAATGCAGCATCCAGAGCATATGGCAGGATGAAAGAGCACCAATTAGCATTTCCTCTGGATTGTAGCGGCTGGCATCGCCTCTAAAGGCGGGATCAGAGGAGCCGAGCATGGCTTTGTATTTTGCCACTGGCACTTTGCCATCTTTGTCCGGATTGGTACCGCTGGAGGCCTCAAAGTCGCGACTGTAACTTGTGTAGCTGTCTGTGCCAGTACCTTTGTCCCCGACCCAGGTGGTCGTCAGGCTAAATGTGTGCTTTCTTGCGGGCATTTGATTACTCCAGTTGGCTGGATAAATTTTAGCTGTAATTTGTTTGCACTTACTTATTTGGTGAAGACAGCTAAACAATCCTGGGTATAAAAACAAAGGTGCTGGCATCCCGGAGGTATCACTATGGAAAAAACTGATAGAAGAGAGCTTATCGCACTCGATCAGGCTTATGACTTTTACCGTGAACTTGTCCAGGACGGCTCTACCTACGATTTGCACAGACTGGTCAATTCGCTCAAGACTGTGGACAATGCTCTCGATGCTGCTCAAAACGGGCATATGGATTTGACTTTACGTCTCTGGCAAAAGATCAGACAGGCTCTTTTTGATAACTTGTTGACTCAGTTTAGCGCCCACGTGGTGGCTATTGCACCTGATGGACGAGTGCTTACCAATCGCGACTGCCTACCTGATGATTGCATTCTTGAGCTTTACCCTGAGGGCTTGCGCCGTACTGATGACGTGTTTGAGTGCGCCATAGAAGACCTCCATCCGGTTACCAGAGAGCGTCTTGAGCGTGTCTGGCGCGAGCGGGGACCATCCACAAGGCGCGAGGACTTTGTCAGCGCCAGAGAAGAGTCGGGCAGCTGTGAAGGCGGAGTCTGCACAATGAAGCCCAATACTTTTATCGTTGGAGCAGATGTGCTGACTGCCGAAGCCAAAAATGGACGGGAGCGCGCCTATCAGGATTACTGGCGACTTTACTGGCAGTCTTATTGCTCACCGCGGGCCAAGGAGCGCCAGCATCTGACCAATCTGATGGCTTCATTGGAAGCAGTTTGGGGCAATCTGCATTATTAAATAGGGCTTGTAGACTTGCTCCTTACACAGGCTGTCTTCAAGGGCGCTCTACACAGGCGCTCTACATTGGCTTTGGGATGTCGTGCTCAGGCAGTTGGCGCTAATGCTAAAATTGCTCGGTGTCTGACGCCTGTACCCAGATAAGCAAAATCATTCTAGTCTCATTAGTCGCATTTTTGTATGCGGCAGTGGGTCATGGCGGTGCCACTGGTTATATCGCCTCACTTGCTCTTTTTGATATGCCGCATGAGGCTATTGCCAGTACAGCACTGGTCCTCAACTGTGTGGTGGCCACCATTGCTCTCACCATGTACGCCCGAGCCGGTCAGTTGTCACTTAAGCTGACCTGGCCGTTTTTGCTGTTGTCCATGCCCATGGCTTATCTTGGCGCTCGTCTGGTTGTGGATAAGCAGATTTTTGTCATTATTTTGTCTATCAGTTTATATCTGGCGGCACTGCGATTTTTGTTTAAGCCCACTCTGGTGGATAGTCCTGATGCCTTGCGTCCTGTGCCTCTAGCTATAGGCATTGTAAGCGGCGCAGTGCTTGGTCTTTTGTCCGGCATCATTGGTATCGGGGGTGGTGTGTTTTTAAGCCCCTTAATCGTGCTCTGTCGTTATGGCAATCTCAAGCAGACGGCAGCGACTTCGGCGCTTTTTATTGTGGCTAATAGTTTGAGCGGCTTGATTGGGCGCTTTATTGATAATAAGCTCGATTTTGAGCCAGTTATGCTGCTATTACCTTTTGCCATTGTCGCCGCTTTATTGGGTGCTTATCTGGGCGCAAGGCGCTTTAATAGCGATGCTCTGCGCCGGCTCTTGGCGGTGGTACTATTGCTCGCTGCCACCAAGTTACTCCTCGCTCTCTAGTCTGTGCAATTGCACAGGGCTTTTGTCTGGATTAATAGCTAAGCTCCTCGGACAAAGTGGAGGTGAGCAAATGTCTGCAACACTAATCTGGCAAAATTATTTTACTGTCGCTAGCACTGCCTTTGAGACAGGCAATTTGCCTACAGCCAGGCATATGTTTGAAGCAGCAATGCAAGACGCTGGCAGTTTTGGTCTCTCCCATGAGGAGGCTGCTGCTTGCCACGGACTGGCGCTTGTCCTCGTTAAAACTGGACACAACGAAGAGGCCAAGCGGCTTTTGCGCCGGGCTGTACGTCTCTATTCACTCTTTACTCCTATCGAGCCACGCGGCATGGCTGCCACAGCCTGTGTGCTGGCTGACCTCTACAGCATGGACGGTGCCGATGACAAAGCACTGCCACTACTAAAGGTGGCAAAGCGCGCTATTGCCAGTCAGTGTGGTGAGCTCTGTCCCGAGCTTAAGCCGCTCCTCAACAGGCTGGCAATGATTTACGCACGGCATGCCCAGGCACAAAAGGCGCGGCATCTATTGCAGCAATCAAGACAGATCTTGTCGGCATAGTATATGCCATAGTAAAACATCTTCAATTTTTAGAAATGCCTATCCGATGAGTTCTAGCAACCGTTTAAGATTGCTAAAAATCATCGGATAGTCAGTTTGAATGCCCGCTACTTGTTAAAAGTGATAGTCAGGCGAAACCTGCCAATCAGTCGGTCAGCCATGCCGTAATAGACATCGAAGACTTGAATGGAGCTTGTGCTGAGATCCTGACGAGCGACAATGCCGGTGGGAAAAACGACATTGTTGACTGTGCCAGAGAGTTCCTCAGGTGTTTCGGGCTTGAGGATGGCTCTGGGCGAGGTGTAGGAGAGCTTGTGGGGCGCTTGCCGGTCGTGGATCAAAAGTCCGGCACTGTAGCAGCTGTGGTAGCGGTTTGTGCGCGGGTCAATGACTTGATCGACACCGTGATAAATTGACAGCCAGCCTTCTTTTATTTTGAGTGGAGCTGTGCCGGCGCCGACCTTAAAAGTACCCCAGCTGTCCTGTGGTGCCAGTACCAGAGCCGACTCTTTGACATCGAGCAGATTGCTCATATCGCTAAGTACGGCGTCGAGTGGCATATAGGCTATGCGCACACACTGACGGCTCTCGGGGGCAGCGGCAAAAGTGGATTGGATTTGGTCGAGCCCGCCGCTAGCCGGTATGTTGACCATGGGACGGTGATACATGGCGAGCGAGAGCACACCATCAGGTGAGAGCACTGGCTCCGGGAAGAAGGCGGCGTCTTTGTCATCGGCGGCAAGAGCAAAGCTCTCGGGAAACTTGACGAGACCAAGCCTGTGCCACTTGTAACCGTCCTGGGAAGTGGCAAGCGCAATGCGCGGGCCATCAAAGCCAAAGGCGGTATAGCAGAGAACAAAGCAGTCCAAGGCTGCGATAAAGGTGACCCGAGGGTCTTCGCAGCCTTCGCCGCCCACTAGCTCGAAGCTACCACTGGTAGTGGCGCGGCGGCGGCGTTCGTAACGTGCCTGAGGCACGAGGGCAAAGCCGACGCGCTCAAAAGGCAATTCGTTGCCATTGGCGTCAACTGCCGGGCGACCGTCAATCCAGCGTTGCCGCAGGGTTTCGAGGCGAGATTGATTGCCGGGGGCAACCGAGCGCATGATCATGACGAGGTTGCCAGCACGGTCCTGAAAGATGGCTGGATTGAGTACGCCCTCTTGTTGGAAGTGACCTTTGGGAGAGGCGATGACGCCGAGTCTCTCAACGAGAATCCGGGGAGTGGAAGTTGATAATGAACTGTGTGTCATTGTTTTTGTCCTGTGATAGACATGGATTAGTCAGAGAGACCGGATTGCCTGCAATGACTTGTACTTCGCCAATCTTCCCAATATTTTTGTGGCCACCTTTTGTGCTCAATCTGTTTGTTTTGTTATTGCTTTGATAGCCAGACAAATGAGCATCACCAGCACGTCTAGGTCGTGCCTGATGGTGTAAAAGGTGGTGCACTGAGATGTTTGGTGTTTTGACTTATAAAATATTGGGGAGTTCGGGGGACCTTAAGGCTAATCAATAGCGCTATCTACGGGCAAGCTCACGAGGCGTCCTGTGGCTAGAATATTTTTATTGGCAGACAGATTGTGGCAATGTGGTTGGTCAAACCACTTTTATTTAGAGGACTGGTAAATGAAACATTAGCGAAACCTAGCGCACTTACAGGGAGGAGCCTTTAAGCTCAACAATTGAGTCTGGAGCAGATTCTGCAAATTGACGAGAGGCAAGCTCAGCATATTTGCCCGCTTTTTTTAGTAGCTGTTGATGTGTACCTTGCTCCACAATAACTCCCTTGTCAATCACCAGAATGCTGTCAGCTCGCTCTACAGTGCTCAACCTGTGGGCGATAACAAGACTGGTGCGTCCTTTCATCAAGCGGGCTAGAGCGTCTTGAATGGCCTGCTCGTTGACACTATCAAGAGCGCTTGTTGCTTCATCGAGAATGAGAATGCGGGGATTTTTTAGGACAACCCGAGCAATCGAAAGTCTCTGTCTTTCGCCGCCAGATAGTTTATAACCGCGTTCGCCCACTGTAGTTTGATAGCCTTCCGGCAGGGCTTCGATAACATCGGCAATATTGGCCAGTCTGGCCGCTTCCTTGATTTCTGCTTCTGTTGCATCGGGCTTGGCGTAGCGTAAATTGGCTTCGATAGTGTCGTGAAAGAGATAGGTCTCCTGAGTAACAAGACCAATGTGTGAGCGCAGTGAAGTCAGCTTAATTGTGCGAGTATCAATGCCGTCCAAGAGAATTTTGCCGGCACTTACCTCATAAAAGCGTGGTATGAGCGAGGCAATTGTAGATTTGCCTGCTCCCGATGAGCCCACCAGAGCTAGCACTTGCGAAGGTTTTATGGTGAAGTTGATGTGTTCTAGAGTCGGTCTGTCGGGGCGATAAGCAAATGAAACATACTCGAAAACTAGTTCACCAGCCACTACATTTAGTTCTACATCGGCGCCTGGATCGTTTGATTCTTCTGCCAAATCTAGATATTCAAAAATGCGCTCAAATACTGCCAGTGCCGAAGCAATCTGCACCTGTACACCAGAAAGCGAACTGACTGGTGTGTACAGTCTGGATAATAGCGCCACAAAAGCTGTAACAGTGCCGAGCTGGAGTGCTCCCTGGATGACAAAATAACCGCCACAAAGCCAGATTAGTGATGGACCAACCACAGCCATGGTAATGATGATCATAAAAAACCAACGACCAATCATGGCCAGGTCAATTTCCATTTTCATCAGTTGACTGGCTACACCAAAAAATTTATTGCGCTCAGTCTCTTCTCGTCCAAACAACTTGAGCAGTGTAATGCCAGATAAAGAAAGGGTCTCCTGGATAATGCTGGCTACTTCGTCGCGCTTTTTGCGATTGGCTTTGCGGGTGGCATACATTTTGCGACCGACTGGCCACAAAGGCAAAATCATAAAGGGCAAAACTGAAATGGAAAGTAAGGTCAGGCGCCAGTCAAGACAAAACATAGCAATCAAAGTGGTGATCATGACAAAGGCATTGCTGACAATGGTCACTAGAGTGCCCGAGACCAGGTCATCGACCGAATCTACATCGGTGGAGACGCGGTTGACAATCTCACCTGTTTTAGTACTGGCAAAAAATTCCAGGGGCAGCCGGTGTAAATGTGTCACCAGACTGGTGCGCAAATCGCGCATAATGCCTTCGCCCATGGTGTGGTTTTGCAAGCCCTGAAATACACCAATGGCGCCTGTCAAAACGGCACTGACCACCATCAAGCCAAAATAGAGTAATAACTCACTAGTGTTTTTGTGAGGCAGAGCTTTGTCCACAATCCAGGCAACCATCAAAGGTGGCACCAGGCCCAGCACACTATTTAGTGCCAGGCAAGCGAGGATGTATATCTCTTGTTGGCGATAACTGGCAAAAAGACGGCGGATGCGGCGCAGGTCTGCCCTGGTTTTGAGCTTTGTTTTGTCCGGATTAAACATACCGGACCACATCAAAAATACTGGAGGACCACCGCTATACATTTGCTTGAGTTGCCCCGGTTAGTTTTGGATACCATCATTGCGATAACTGTTATTATGCCTGATTCAATTTTTACTTCCCAGCTATCGCCAAAAATAAGGCACTTTCTGTCACACAAGTGCCAGTTTTATCTGGCAGTATGAGGGCAATCAAAAACATAGAGTCGTCATAATTGGCTCTTAAAATTATTTGAGCGATCGCACCAGATATGGTGTGGTCGCTTTTGTGCATTGCTTGTGCCGTGTGGGCTGGATACTGGCTCTGGAAGCTGCTTGTGCTAATTGTAAACGAGGCAAATGTCTCTCTTGCTGTGGTGGTTTTACCACCCGTATATCCATGTGTGCTTAAAATTGGCAGTGATGATGTGTTATTTAGAGGGTCTATTTAACTACTCCTCAATTAAGCACCAGCACCTAGCCACTCAATATCCCGCAACTACTTCGCCAATTTTTCAGCAGCTTCTAGCTGTCTGGACTGACATTGCAACTGAAGGATACGTCATGATCAATCAAGCTGGCATTGATGCTCTCACATTTTTTCTGCAGGCTCTTACCACCGTACACAGTCATCGTCAGATGGCCCGAGACGGGCACTACGCTCAGCTTCTTGGCCCCCACATCACCGAGTACGAGCAGCAGCTGATCGAGGACGCCGCCAGAGATGCCGAACGCGAATTGCGCTCCTCGCTCAGTTCCACCCTCAGGCTTTTGCGCCCCGAGCTTGTCGGCACGCCCTTTGAGCATGGCTTCGACGCCTGCCGCTCCAAGTTCTTCCACCCCTCACCGATTTGTGATGAGGCTTACACCCAGCTCGCAGTCTTGCTCGGCCAGCTGGCAAGCTGGAGTGAGAGGCCCGCAGAGCGTCAGAACGACCGTCCGGCAGAGCGCCAGAACGATCGTCCGACGGAACGCTAGAGTGCAGACCTGAGCGCCGGTAGCGACGTCGTGTTTTTAGTCGGTGCAACTTTGTAATGACAAAAGGAGATAGCAATGGATGCACTTAGAATGCGGCGAAAGCTGCACGACCTGGCTCTGGAAGCACTGCTCTTTGACCGCGCGCTTGTGCCATCCGACTTAGCGCCGGTCAATGTGCGTGCTCTGCCTCTGGGTTTGCAAAAACTGGCTGCCAGATATGCGGGCAAGCAGAGCCTGACTGTCGATGCCGTACTGTCTCAGCTCTTTGTCTCGGATGTGGTTGAGTATCTGCTCTCCCTGCCCAGCTGTTACTGGTTTTGGCAGGTGGTATTGGGCGCCACTATGCTGCCTGAGCTAGAGCAAGGGGAGGCAAGTTTGGCTCGCCTGATTGGCATGGAGGAGGTGGTGCGCGCCGTGCGGGAGCTGAAGCAGCAGCAAGAGCGTGACTTTGACCTGGCGCTGCCGCTTGAGCGCTTGCCCGCTGCTCAGGTCGACTGCCGCCTGGCTCAGGGTGTGTTGCTCAATGTCGAGGACGATGATGGCGCTGTGGAGGTTGTGCCCAATCCAATCTTTGCCAGCCCTGACCTCTCCAAGTTGCATTGAACGGGCGGTGGACTGGCTTGAAGCCCGGTCCATCGCTTTTTTGCTCCAAGCAACGATAAGAGATAGTAGTAATGGGCAAAAAATGTGTAATGAGCAAATAATGTCAAAGCTAATCTGCACTGCTTGCACTTTTAAAAAGAGAAGTGCTGTAGACACAGGTCTACAGCACTTCTTAAGGTGGTTGATTGGTCGGCCGGTTTTGATTGATTGTTTAGTTGCTCAGGCTTATTTGACCTGATGCTGCCAATCTTGAATGCGACAACTATTGCCTCAGCGATTTTTAACGCCGAGCCAGAGCCGCTTGGGCTTGGATTATTGCCACAAGCTCTTCTTTATCGTGGGCGAATTGGACAAAGCTTATTTCCGACTCTTTGAGCAAACCGCAAGCCATCACTGTCTCTCTCAGCCAGGTAAAGAAGCCTGCCCAGTAAGGACGGTTGGGGTCGGGTTCAAAGAAAATCACCGGACGGTTGTCGGCTTTACCTTGCATGATGTGATCCATGATTGACGTGGCTTCATGCAGAGTGCCCACACCGCCAGGAAAGAACACCATGGCGATGCGTCCGAGGTGGCGGAAAGTATCGATGCGAGGCGAGAAGTCGTCGAAGGTAATGGACACGTCAGCCAGCTCGTTGACTGTCTCGACGCGTCCCAGTTTAAGTCTCAGTCCAATCGATTTACCACCAGCTTTTCTGGCACCGCGGGCGGAGGCTTCCATATTGCCTGGACCATTGCCGTGGATGATGGGGTAGCCCAGGCTGGCCACGGCGGCTGCAGCTTCTACGTTTTTGTCGTAAAAGATATCGCCACTCTTTGTGCGTGCGGAGCCCAGGAAGGCCACACCAAACTCGACATCGGCGGCAGTCAGCTTTTTGCGAGCCCGCTTGTGCTGATTGGCTATCGTTTTGCCCAGGTTGTCGTGAGGTGAGATCGGCTTTTTATGCCGATTTTTATACCGATTCTTTTTAGTCGGTTTCATTTTGGTAGTCCTTTTTAGGGGACTGCAGGCAAATCACCCAGCCAGAGCCTTGTCGATGCGGCGCTTGAGGGTGCGTTTGGTCTGCAGTCCTTTGCAGTGATCGATCTCAGCCAGCGACTGACCGAGAATAAACATGGCAGGAATGCCCTTGACGCCGAAGGCCGCTTTCAGTTCGGCGTTGTCGTCGGTGTTCAAAATTTCAAAGCGAACCTTGTCGCCGTACTCCTGCTTCAGCTCGAGCACGATGGGCTTTTGCTTGACACAATAGCTGCACCAGTCGGCGCCGAACATGACGAAGACCGGAATGGGCGAAGTTGTCCAGCCGGTGGCGATGACGACGGGGTTTGCGAGAATGGCTTTTGTATCCATGTGATTTCCTTTAGTTGAGATTGGGCGTAGTCATACTGGCCGGATCGAGGATGCGCTTTAGCTCTGCCTCGCTCAAGTCGGTAAGACGTTGCGCCACAGCCAGGATTGTTTCTCCTGACCGGGATGCTTCTTTGGCAATCAGTGCTGCCTTTTCGTAGCCGATTACCGGAGCCAGAGCCGTGCACAGAGCCAGTCCGCGCTCGACCAAATCTGGTCCGACTGAGGTCGGGGCTACTCCGCTCAGACATTTGTCGACAAAAACATGGCAGGCATCACTCAACAGCTCGACAGATTCGAGCATCGAGTGCGCCACTACAGGCAGTGCGACGTTGAGCTCAAAGTTGCTGGCTTGTGAGGCGCAAACTACCGTGTGACTGTTGCCCTGGACGCGGTAGGTGACTTGCATGACCGCTTCCAGGATAACGGGATTGACTTTGCCGGGCATGATTGAGCTGCCGGGTTGGATGGCAGGCAGAGTCAGCTCGGACAAGCCTGCCCGTGGGCCACTAGCCATCCAGCGGATATCGTTAGCGATTTTGTGCAGAGCACAAGCCAGTGTTTGCAGGCAACCGGCGGCTTCGACCAGGGCATCGATGGAGCCCTGTGCAGCAAAGTGGTTGTCGGCACAGGCAAATGTCATGCCCAGCTCGTTTGAGAGATAGTCCAGGGCGGTGCCAGCAAAAGCTATTCTGGTATTGATACCAGTGCCGACAGCGGTGCCGCCCAGGGCTACTTTGCTCAAGCTTTTGACGAGCTTTTGCAGCCGCTTTATCTGGCTGTCGACCTGTGCTTTGTAGCCGCTGAATACCTGCCCGAATGTGACTGGTGTGGCATCTTGCAAATGGGTGCGGCCAGTCTTGAGGACAGAATGAAAGCGACGCGCTCGTGTGCCCAGGGAGCGAGACAGTTTGCGCAGTGCTGGCAAAAGCTCATTTTGGATGGCGCAGGCAAGCGTGACGTGGATGGTTGTGGGAATCACATCGTTGGACGACTGTCCCATGTTGACGTGATCGTTGGGGTGGACGCTTATTGAAGCCCTGGCCAGGCTGGCAATGACTTCGTTAGCGTTCATGTTGGTTGACGTACCAGAGCCGGTCTGAAAGATGCTCACGACAAAGTGTTGATCAAACTGCCCAGTGGCAATTTGCCGGCAAGCCTGGGTTATGGCTTCGTATCTCTCTTTGTCCAGGTCACCTAGCTCATGGTTGGCCCTGGCGCATGCCAGTTTGACCAGAGCAAGTGTGCGGATGAAGCGGTGTTCGAAGCGCAGCTGTCCGATGGGAAAGTTGAGCGCAGCTCGCTGTGTGCTAGCGCCCCATAGGGCACCTTCAGGCACAGACATTTCTCCCATCGAATCCCGCTCAGTACGTACACCAGTATTAACAGAGCTGTTTTTGCTCTTCATAAAGGCCTCGCTTGATATATGACTGTTAGAGGGGATTTTTAGAGGGTTTTTGACCCGTAAATAAATAAGAGTGTTTTTGGCAGTAATAACTCTCAGAACCTATTAGCTTTAATGTCAAAGATTCAAGCTCTGCTCACTAATTAGATCTAAACCTCGCACCGCTAGTGCTCCTTGACAGGTGGTTGTCATATACGGCTTGTCTGTGGCCCTTGTTTTGAAGTTTTTGATGGCGTCAAAGCCAAGTATTTGAGACAATCGAAACATGGATAATGACGACCCATTAGAGCCAGCCCCTCAAGCTTCAAAGCGCGGCAAGCCAGACAAACAGAGCAAAGCGTCTGGCGGTGCCAGCAGTGGACGCAAAAAAAAGCCTAAGAGCAAAAGCAAAAGTGAGTTGGCACAGCCAGACTCTCTATCCGTGGAACAGTCCCAGGACGCTCAGGATCCTGTATCGACCAATCTTGGTGAGCCAATTGTTGGGCCAGCTAAGACCGATGAAAGTGCGGTTGCCATTGCGCCAAAAGCGCGTTTTTTTAGACTCAAGCCAATGGTCATGGCGCGAGTCTTGGCCGAGTTTACAGCACTGGCAATAATGCTTTTGCTACCGCTTTTGCTACTCGCCTTCGGCAAACTTTTTGCCTTTTCGGCTGTAGTAAAGCTTGTCTTTGCTGGTGTGGCACTGGTAGCTGCCTGTGTTTTGCCGATTTATGGCTTTATTACTTTTCAGGTGCGTTTTCTAGGGGATGAGCTTACTTCTTACAGTCTCTTTAAACGGACAACATGCAAACTCTCTCAGATAACCAGTTTGAGCCGTCGCAGTAGCTTTAACTGGGTGCGCTATGTGGTCAGTTTTGATGGCGGCGAATTCAGCTTCCCTGTCTGGCTCAAGCATTGCGATGATCTGGTGGCGCTAGTCAGGGCCAATCTGCCCGCTTATCTGAATAGTGGCGGAGTAAAGCGCTATATGGGACGCACTTTTGTCCAGGACCCGATGACAGCCTGTGTGCAGGTAGCACAGGTGGTGCTCAGTTTGATTTTTATTGGAGTTGTCTGGGTCTTTACTCTGTCTGCCAGCGGCGGTGCTAAAGCTGCTACAACCAGTGGTCAAAGTGATTTTGCCATGCTCGTCACTTTTGCAGCGGCTGCCTCGGCTGTGCTTTTGTACCGTGCCTATGTAGTGCTATTGATGCCTCATGCGGTCAAACTCAGTCAGGACCAAATCGAAATCGCCACTTATTTTTATAAGCGTATAGTGGCTCTGGATCAGCTCAATGCTTTGCATGCGCCACTGCCCCTCCTGCCAGAGGGTTTTGTAATAAAGACAACTAAAGGTAGTTTTTTGATTGGAACGGGAATGGATAGTGCTGACGAACTAGAAAAAGCGCTCAGAGAACTGGTCCCTGAGCGCCCTTTGTGATCGACAGAGCAATCTGATTTTATTTGTTGGCGCCGGCCATTTGTTTAAAGGCTTCTGCTGCGCGCTTGGGCATTTCCGCTTCAGGCACGTCTTCTATGTGTTGAGCCAGAGACCACATGTGACCAAATGGATCGGTTATTTGACCGTAACGATCGCCCCAGAACATATTCATCAAAGGCATTTTGACTGTGGCGCCAGCTTTAACCGCTTTTTGGAAGGCGCTATCAACGTCCTCAAAATAAAGCATCAATGAGCTGGTCACATGACCTGCTGTTTTGGGGCTAACGCAGCCTCTTTCCTGGCATTCTTCGCCCATCATGATCATTGAATCACCGATTTTGATTTCGGCATGCATCACTTTACCGTCGGGTGTGTGCATTAACACTACTTGTTCGGCTCCAAAAGCCTTTTGATAAAACTCAATAGCCTTTGTGGCGTCGCACATCACCATATATGGTGTTACTGTGTGATAGCCGGTGGGAATGGCCTTAACTTTGTCAGACATTACTCTCTCCAAATTGTGTGTGTGCGCGGGATACCTGAGCGTTACTTGCCGAGCAAGTTGAGACTTGCTGCGCGATCAAAAAATTGAGCGATCATTTTGCGGTGCAAAGGGAACGCAATGTTGTTAGGTAGGGCATCTTGAGCGAAAGTTCCAACATCACTGGCGTCATCACCAGCAATTAATGAACCACCAATTGGTCTGGCTAAATAAAACAGTATGACAACGTTGATGCCGTGTCCTGGCGTGTTTGCTCCCAATAGCTCAACAATTTCTACTTCCAGACCAGTTTCTTCCTGGACTTCGCGAGCGGCTGATTCCTGGGGATCTTCGCAGTTTTCGATGAAGCCACCAGGCAGGCACCAGTCGCCAATAAAAGGCTCAAAGCGGCGCTCGACCAGTACCAGTCCACCGTCTAGCGGGACCAGTGTCGCTGTCACCGGTTTGGGATTGTCCCAGTGGACAAATTCGCAAATTTGACAAGCGAGGCGGCCTTTGCCTCCAATCTCGATGATGGTTAAGGTAGTGGTGCAGAGCGGACAGCTTTTCAATGTGGCTCACAATAACGGATGACAAGCGTAGTATCTGATCGATATTTCTACCGATTTCCTTAAGGATCTCAGGCTGGCAGCCCATCCCAAGACTAGAATTTTATCAGCTATTGGCGCTCCATTTTGATAAAAATGACACTACAGGCGCTCCGCCAGAAATATCTTTTGTGCTGGAAGACTGATAAAAGTTGAATATTCTATGCGTATGCTATCTGCTCCTGGTAACATGCCTGGCAGTGTTTACGAAGCTTCGCGTCGTGGAACATTACAACCTGGAATCTCAGTCCTCTTTATTGAGGCTAGCAAGTAGGAACAAGCAATGAATTCGGAGTCCCTCGGTCATTTCTTCCGCCAAGCAAAGGCACAAACTGCCCATGTAGGAGGACCGCAAGAAATAGAAGAATTTCAAATCAACGACTCCGGCTCTTGCCAAAACGGAGTTTGCGAGATTTCCAGCTGGAAGCCGAGCAAGCCGGGCATTGCAGTCGAACTGAAGAGCGATGTTTTGAAAACCGGTTGATAATTCGTTCGATTCGCTAGTGATTTTCACATTTTTTGAACCCTTCCCACCGGGAAGGGTTCTTTTTTGCTCAAATTGGCTAGAATGAGCATGTCAGGACGACCTGACCTGAGCATCAACCGGGACGGCCCGTCTGGAGGTGCTTATGTCATGGTCAATATTGCTTTTGGCTGGTCTTTTTGAAATCGTCTGGGCGGCCTTGCTCAAGGTGGCAGCAACAAAACAAAGCTGGACAGTTGGCAGCGTTACCATTTTGACCATGGTGGCGAGCATCTGGCTTTTGTCGCAAGCTATGAAACAGATACCACTGGGCACTGCCTATGCTGTCTGGACCGGAATTGGTGCTGTTGGTGCTTTTGTCGTGGGCGTAGTTTGTTTTGCCGAGACAGTAACAGCGGGGCGGCTTATTAGTTTTGTCCTTTTAGTAGCAGGGCTGATTGGGCTCAAGTGCACAACAAAGCTTTAAGTAGTGACTTTGCTAGCTGCGCTAGGATCCGCGCGCCCGAGATCAGCTACTTCTAACTTACTTATCCTGAATCTATGAGCTTATGACTTTTAAGTAACCCATAGCCCCTCGTATAGAGCACAGCAATTGATTAGGTTGTTGACATCTATCCACCACCAATTCACCCGTAACTTCCAAACTTAAGCAGCAAAACCATTTCAACCCACAATCTCCAGGTCCCACGGGACTGGGATTGGCACATCCTGAATCGGATAGACAGGATGCTGGCTGATTTTGTTTGCAAGTTACTTCGCTGGAGGCAACCACTAAGTGTTTGCTTCTCCTCTGATTCATCCGCAAGGAGAATTTCCATTATGACAAGTCAAAACAAGCGAGGCGGCAACGTCCTCCTCAACATCTTGCTGTTCATCCCCGGCGTTATCTACATGGCGCTGCGTGAGAGCGGCAAGTGGATCTGCAAGAAGGCCTATTCTGGTGGCATGCTGCGCAGCATCATGATCGGCCTTCTCGGTGTCGGCGTCGCCGGCGTGTCTGCCTTCTCCACAGCCGACTACCTGGCCAACACCCAGGGCTGGGGCGCTTTCTCGTGGTTTGCTTCCTCGGTCGTGGTCTTCATCCTGACCATGACTCACGTCTGGCCGGCCATCTACTGGCTGATCATTCGCCACATCTGGAACTTCGGCGACTGGTTCTTGAAGAAGTCCAAGGTTTTTGCCAAGGAGATCTTCAAGCCTTTCGTCAGTGGTGTCGTAAGCGTGGTGCGCAAGGCGCCAGGCTCTGACTATCTCTGGAGCCGCGTGGAAGGCACGACTGGTGGCAAGAGCTGGGGCATCAAGCTGCTCCAGGTGCTGCTTCTGGTCAAGGTCGCCGCTCTCTCCGCTCTGGTCGGTTACCTGACCTTCCAGGCTTGCGCTGGTGTGGCTACCATTCCGGCTCTGGCCTTCCTGCATCTGCAAGAAGTGATTGCCTTTGCTGTCGCCTTCACCGCTTTCTACTTCACCGGAGCAGTGCTCTTTGCTCTGGTCGATGAAGGTGAAGCCGCCGCGACCGCCATGGTCTACAGCGGTGTCACAAGCTACTTGCTCGTTGCCAAGGCTGGTATCGTCAGTGGTGCCGTGCCCATGGCTGCTACCGCGGTTGTTTCGTTTATCGTCGGCATCACCTATGTGTTGCCTGCCTTTATCGCCGTCCTCCAGGGTGGTCTGATGGAGCAGGTGCTCAAGGCCTGGGGCAAGCTTTTGGAAGCAGTCTACTCCGACGACGAGAACAAGGACTTCCGCCGCTTCTATCACCATGTGATGAACATTGTTGTGGCTGTCGCCATCGCCGTGGTCATCAAGTCGGCAATCGCCATGGTCGCTCTGCCGGCTATCGCCAACTGGGTCGTGGCTGTGCTCGTCGGCGTCTACTGCTACTCGACTGGCAGCCGTGATGTCCTCAACCGCTCCGGTGGCAATGCTCTGATCGGCATTTTCGCCTCTGGCCTGACTGCCTACTGGGCTTACATCGCGCTGCCCTTGACTGGTGCCTGGCTCGTTGTCGGCACTGTGGTGGCGCTGGTTGGTACGGCTCTGCTTGCCTATCCCTTCGCCTACCTGCTGGTGCGGGCGTTGACTGGCTGGGCTGCGCCGACACTGGGTGGACTGCTCGAGAGCATCCATCAGGGCTTCGCCAATGCCTTCAAGAAGGTCTCGGAAGGCGTGCGTTACGTGCAGCGCAAGGCGTTTGACGACAGGTCGGGCTTTGGCTCGCTCTTCGGTCACCTGCTCAACATGGCAGTGGCCTACATCGCTGTGGTGCAGGTCCTGCCCATGGCGCAGCCTTACCTGCCCAGCTCCTTCTGGCTCAACGTGGGCATCATGGCTGTTGTCGGCATCAACGTCTTCGTGCTGCTCGACCGCTTCTTCTCGCGCTATGGTGCCGAGACGCTGGCTCTGGTCACTGGTGGCACTGCCATGTTTGTCGCCGGTCATGCCGTGCTCGCTGCCACCGGCAACTGGGTCTCGACGGTTGTCGTGGCTCTGGTGGCTGGATCGGTCGTGGGTGGTATCGTCGCTCCGATTGCCTATCTGATCGTGCGGGCGCCGGCCAACCTGATCCTGACGCCCTGGCTCGGCACGCTCGCTGACAAGGTCTTCGACAGCATCTGGGAAGCCTACGCCGCCATCTGGTCGGTGATTGGTCGTCAGTTTGCCTGGCTGACCAAGTTCCTGATGATCTTCCTGGCACCGGTGGTGGCGGCAGTGCAATCAGCCTGGGCTTCGGTCAAGGCAGTGCTGGAGCGCTTCACCGGCAAGTAAGCCAATAAGAAAGTGCTAGTGTTTTGATTTATGGTGCACCTGCTTTTGATTCGCAAGAATCATCGAGCAGGTGCACCATCTTTTTTGCTTTTTGTACTTTTTGGCACTTTTTGTACTTTTTGCCATATGTATTGCCCAAACCTTTTTGCACTTTAAGGCGCTAATAGCGGGGTTTGGCGTTTTATTCAATTTACAAATCGATAATATGTAGCGCTAGATGCGACAAGGCAGATGCTGTCACAGGTCTTAAATAGCCCTGTCCTGGCGCTTGTAATTGATTTGTAAAAGATGACGTAGAACAGCTACGCAAGCTGGCTGTGGCGATTTGTAATGAGGTCGTGTAAAGGGCAAATGCTCGTGTGTTTTATTTGTTTGGCTACATTCAAGTGTTATCTTTAGGCATTAGTTATTTCAACCAATCTTTAGAGATTCACCACCACATCCGCACTTACTGCCTGATTTAGCCTGTCGCCTTTGCAATCTAGTTGCAGTCTATCAGGCTGGTTTGAAATAACCGACTCTTCAAGTTTCTATCGCCCGTTCGAATATTCGCAGCCTTTGAACCAATGGAGCAATGCCATGGCCATCCGTATGATCACTGGTGCAGATCTCGAGACCGAAGTGCGTGAGTTCACTTTTACGCCAGAGGAGTTGGCGGCCTATGCTGAGCAAGCGGAAGCGCTCAGAAACCGTCCCCCCTATTACGCTCCCCCTATTTATGCCCCCGAAGTCTATGGTGTCTCAGGCTTCGGCATCGATATCAGGGTGCGGCGTATTCGCTGATATCTTGGCTGGCTAGGCCAGAGACAATCAGTATTCAGCAAACAATAAACAGGAAACCTGACTAACTCAGTCTTGTTTCCTGTTAGTTGCATTTGTGTATTGATAGCTGTCAGTCCTTCGCCAGCCAGGACTTTTAAAAAAAAGATGCAATACTAGGCGATGTAGTGGTGGGCGGAGAGCTTACTTGTCATACATTGAGCACCTGGCACATTGCTGGGAACTAGCAAGCACAGCATTAGTCTCAACCAGTGACTGCTGGGCAACACATGATAAGCACTGTCTTACCGCCCGGTGTGAGTGTCTTATTTTTTCATCAACCGCGTGTTGGGGAGTTTTTTTATGAATACCAGATCACTAGTAGCCACATCATTAGTGGTAGGCACAGCACTGTTTGCCTTTGTGCCTGCTTTTGCTCAATTTGAGTCGGTGGAGACTCGCACAACAACAACTACATCGACTCTCGATCCTCTCGCTGGTAGTACGACTTACACCAAGCGCACAATCGTGACACCGTCTCAGCCTACAACTGTTGTCGTGCCAGCTAGCGCTACAATCGTTACTGATGGCAGCCAGGTGTTGAGCACAACAACATCGATGCCAGTGATCGTAAGACGTGATGTTGTTTTGCCTGCCACAACCACTTATGTCATGGTCGATCCGCTGACCGGCGTTCAAAGAGGCATTTACAATCCTGCTACCGGTGTGACCACAACACTGCCATCGGGTGTGGTGCTAGCAGAACGCTCTACCAATAGAGTGGTGGCTATGGTCGACAATGGACGTCTTGTAGAAGTGACTTCTATGCCCACACTTACTGGTTCTCATGTGGTTTTACGCAACGGCGTCTGGACTTATCTGGATGAGACTGACTACAAAATTATGGTTATGGAGCGCAGTATCGATGATGAGTACAAAGCTGGTAGATTGTCCATCAGTCAGGTCTCTGACTTGAAGCAGAGAATCAATGAGGCTTCTTCGTGGAAGGCGCGCTACTCTAAAAATGGCTCACTGAGCGATAGTCGCATGCGCACGCTGGTATCTAAACTCGATGCTATCAATACTCGTATGGCTAAAGACGTTGCTTACATCAATGGTAAGCGCGCTGATATCGGCATCCGAGTCAACTAGTTTGACTTGTTTTTATGACTAACAAAAGGAGAAGTGACATAAGAATCACTTCTCCTTTTATTTGTAGATTTTATAAACGCTTATTCAGAGCCTTTGGCACGGTTAAGCATGAGCTTTGTGATGGACTTGAGTGTACTAAAAACACCTTTGCCATCCATAGCCACTGCTTCAAAAGCAGGCACTCGCAAGTGATTAAGCTCATTTTCCATGCGCTCCACTTCCATCGCTGTGGTCAAGTCGCGCTTGTTGTACTGTAAGACCCAGGGGATATCATCAAGTGTGATGCGATATTCTTTGAGGTTATCCATCATATTTTGCAGTGAAGCTTGATTTTCTTCAGAGCGAGTGACGTTGCTGTCGGCTACAAAAACAATGCCATCGACATCGCGCAAAATTAGCTTGCGACTTTTGTTGTACTCTTCCTGACCAGGTACTGTGTACATCGAAATCCGCGCCTTAAAGCCATTGATGCTGCCCAGGTCCAGCGGCATAAAGTCAAAAAACAGAGTTCTTTCTGTTTCGGTGGCCAGACTGATAAGTTCACCTCTAGTTTGAGGTGATAATTGGCTGTGAATTACTTTGAGGTTGGTGGTTTTGCCGCCCAAGCCGGTGCCGTAATACACCAGTTTGAAAGTAATTTCTTTGGTACCGTAGTTAACTAGAGCCATTTGGTCTTTAAGCCTGATCTGTCCGTGTAAGTTTACGCCAAGTTTGTGCTTTACATCCCGATTATCCAGACATTGGTTTAAACTCCGAGATTGTCAGGTTGTTTCTCCTGGCATATTTTTTTGCTTCCGAGGCTGAGACTAAAAGTCCACCAATCGATTTGCAGTCTTGTGGGATAGAGGCCACGCCAAAGCAGGCACTTAAGGCGCTGTAATCAAGACCTGGCAGGGGTGAAGATTTGAGCCTCTCCTGGATGCGTTGGACTACGACTATTGCACCTTTGCCGCCAGTTTGTGGCAAAAGCAAACCAAAATCGAAAGTCTCAAAATGACCGAGGACGTCAATATCTCTTTTGACACCATGGATGCGATTGAGAATGACTTTGGCTAGACCCACAGGCAAAAACTCATGACCCCCATCTTTTTCAAGCATCAAATCAAAGACTATCAAGCTAAATGCCTTGCCGTCACGCTCATATCTGTGATGTTCTTGTTTGACAAAGTATTGCAGTACCGGATAGGTAAAGACCTCGGTATCGACTCTTTGTAGTGGTTTGAGAGCCATTTGAATGGCGTTTTCGTCGAGCTGATAAGTGGGCTCAATTACTTGTGGTATTACGCTGGGGGCAGCATTTTGAGCCAGGACCACCAGTCCAACCTGAAGCAGGTTGTAAATGATTGGCACCCATTCGATACGTGACATCGGTACTCTCAGTAAAATATCGTAGAGACTGGTCTGGTCGTCCACCTCCAGGAAGAAATCCTTTTGAGCTTGCATGTTAAAACCAGTGCCACGGCTGACCACTTGCTCAAATTGAGTCTCGGATAAATTGGGATAGCCCTGCTTTAGAAAAGATTCCATAGTCAGACCAATGGTCTTGAGATGGTTGACCTGATCCAAAAAAGTCATGCCCTCTATGATCAAGCTATCCAGTCTTCTTTGAATGGTCTCTACACTGGCTCTCTCAGATTCAAAAAATTTGAATTTACCAGTTTGCCAGGTGAGCATTTCGATCATGGCAAAATCGCCTGCCAGTTCACCGGTTGTGGCATGGTTTGGGTTGCCATCTAAAAAATAGATTTCGCTGGAGCCATCGGTGCCTGCTATCACCAGTTTGCCGGTCTTTTTGCCGAGGTTTAGAGACTGCAAAATGGCTGGGAGAGCCAGCTTTTCGAGGTCGCCTTCAAGCGCGGCTTGTGGACCAGGGGCGGCTTCAGTGGCTCTTTGCGGTGAAAGATTGCGCATTGCTTCGGCCACACCAGCCATTTGTTGGGTGGTGTACTGCGCTTCTTCCACCTGGGGCGGCATGTTGTAAGAGCCAGTGGTGGGGCGCTGAAAACTTGAATGGTCGGAAATTAAATCAGCTGACTGTTGACCAGTGCATTCTGATAAAAGCAGGTTGTGCACCAGGTGGACGTCGATAGTGGGCAGACTCCAGTTGGTGGACAGACCACTTAACGTACCGCTACTAAAAGTCCACTCAGGATCGCCTTCGCGCGTTACCAGGACTCTAATTTGAAAAAGTTTGTCGATACCACTGACACTAAACGGTAACTCAACTGGACTGCCTGCTCGTCTCTGGGCTTGCGACAATAGATTCATCATATCGTCTAGCTCAGGAGCATTCCAGAGCTGTGGCAGCTTGAGCGGACCGCTATTGGCTTCCCTGGCTGGTTGATTTGATTGCTGTCCGCGATTGAGGTTAGGTTTAAACATGAATTCCAAAATCTAGGCTGATCCAAATGGCAAGAAATTCTGTATTTCTTGCACCGTTGTTTTTTTCATACCCGACGTGAAAGGTTTAAGACACTAAATAACTGTCTTGTCTTATTGTTTTAAAAGCCAATTTTGCCAGCGCATGCACTCAGCTACAGCCTGGGCGTGGTTTGGGCAGCCGCGAGGCAGATGCGGCCTGCCTCCGTCAAAAATTTCGGAGATTCCGCCGAGTAAGGACTCTTCTGTAAAATGCTCAAGTAGAGGATTGAGTAAAAGTCTGACTCGATTAATTGTGTCCGGTACTGGACCGTAGACATTTATTAAGGCCTCGATATAACTACCGAGTAACCAGGTCCAGGCTGTGCCCTGGTGATAACTGAGGTCGCGGTGATACTGGTCGGCATGGTCAAAGCCACAACCGTAACTACTTTGATACTGACTGTCTTCCATCGATAAAGTGCGTACACCCATCGGGGTCAAAAGCTGAGTTTCAACACAGTGCAAAATGGACTTTTCTTGTTCGCGGCTGAAAGTGCGAAACGGCAAAGATACAGCCAGAAGCTGGTTGGGTCTGACGCTTTCGTCTTTCTTGCGACCTTTTTCGCCCGGACCTGGTGGTACTTCGATAATGTCAAAGAGACAGTTGCGCTCACTATCCCAAAATTTGGACATTGAGGACAGTACGTTTTTGCCGGTTTCTTTGATTTTATCTATTTGAGCGGTGTCAATTGCCGCATCGTCTTTAATTTCGCCAGACAAAAATACAGTAGTCTCCAGGAAGTTGTACCAGAGAGCGTTAAGCTCGACGGCTTTGCCTGGTCTTGGTGTGATTGGTATGTCAGCAACGCGGGCATCCATCCAGCTAAATTCTTCGCCACTCAAATTGGTGCTGATTAAGCCGTCACTATCAACTGTGATACCATAGATGGTGGCGTCTGTGAGATCGCGGTAAATTGCTAATAGCCTGGGCAAAAGCTCGATTAAGAGCGCTTTGTCGCGGGTGATGCGATAGTACTGGTAAAGCGACCAGGCCAGCCAGAGTCCTGTGTCTAGTGAGCGAAACTCCAGTCCGGGCCTGGATAGACTGGTGACTGGTGGGAGCGGATCTAATGTACGATTAGCGATCAGTCCGTCTTTATAGCGGTCGGCAAAAGTGCGCAAAATCGCTGCTGCTTCGGCAAAGCGTCTGGTTGCTAATGTAAGACCAGGCAAGGCTGTAAGAGCGGCTCTACCAGAGTCGTTAAACCAGGGATAGCCCTCTATAACAGAGAGTCTTGACGGTGGCAAGTTGGGGTCAATTAGCTTTTCGCGATGACGGCGGCCGATACTGGGCACTGCTGTCTCAAAGGCTGGTACCAAAAACTGATCGCAGGTCAAAACCAGCATGTCTGTCTTAGTAGAGCGCGGTAGACTGGCTCTTCTGGTCAAAAACGACTGTCTGGCGATTACTTCTTCCACAGCCGTCTGGCAATCAGGCATGCTTATTGCATTTTCAAAACTGGCACCGATGGAGTATTCTTTGTCGCCCTGCATTTTCATTGAGACACAGCCGACAAAAAACAAATCTTCGGTATCTGGCTCGCCACGGCTGCTTTCTTCAATCCATTTGTAGCCCCACCACCATTGCTTCTGGGCTTCGTATTCGCCTTCTTTCCAGGCGAGGCAAAGCCTTGCGCCTGATTCGTTTAAGATAATCATTGTTTGATTAGGCGAAACAAATTGCGGATAGCGGTCATCCGATGAGCCTTTTACTTCGCTATGAAAATCTCTGAAACCAATGAGAAAGCGAGCTGATAATTTGACTTCAGGCTCTGGCTTGTCGGGATCTGGCACAAAGGTATAGCCCAGATAGACTTCGTTTTTGCCATGGGGCATGACCAGCCGTTTGATCAAGTAGTGACCATTGAGCTCATAGACCCAGGTAGGTGTGGGCATGGTCGTAAAACATTCGAGATGCTTGTAGCCGGTGGGCGAGACTACGCCGCTGGCCCAGGCGTTTGTGGCTAGCTCATACTCGACACCGTCAATGCTAATTTGTTCTTCTACGCGTGACAGGACTATCGAGCGCGATACTGGTGGAGTCAGGGCTGAAGCCAGAACACAGTGATAGCGTCTGCGGCTGGCACCGCAAACAGTACCCATGGCATAACCACCCAATCCGTTGACTACCAGCCACTCGCGGTTGTCCCGCTTTTCGCGGCTGGGAAACCAGACGGGAATTTCATAGTCAAGCTCTCTATGGCGCGATTTGAGCCATCCGGTAAGTCCAAAGGTCATAGCAACAGCTCTCCTTTCGCCCTCTTAATTACTTTTGCGAGGAGAGAGTTTCGTTACTTTCAGGATTTGGCATCGCTTGCCAGTTGCCAGTTTTGCGCCAGCTCGAAGCTTTGACTTTTTCGGCTAGTGCTTTAAGCTCACGAGCTTCTTCGACACGGTCGAGCATCAAAAGCAAATCGGCATAGTTGCCCAGTAGACTGACAACTTCGGGGTGGCGACCACCAAGTACTTTGGTCTTAATAGACATGGCCAGCTTATAAAATGGCTCAGCCTCAACATATTTGCCCCAGGAGTGATAAAGCAAAGCCAGGTTGTATGACATGGTGCCGACATCGGGATGGTTGTGGCCCAGCTTGTGCTCATACATGCGCAATAGTCTGCGGCAAATGGGAGCGGCAAATTCATGCTTGCCCTGGTACCAGAATACTTCGGCAAGACCTTCCAGCGAGGTGGTGAGCATGGCGTTATCTGGACCGTAGTCTTCAGCTACTTCCAGTGCTGCCAGCCATAATTTTTCGGCTTCAACGTGTTGACCGGACTTGACGCAATGCTCTGCGGAAGAACGGTAAATTTTCCAGATGTCGTTGACTATAGCCATTTAGCTCTTATTAGCCTTGTTGCGCTCTTGGCTTTGGTGCATTGCCCCAAGTGGGAAATGATACTCCTATTCTAGAGCTTCGCGGGTCTTGATATCGCTATCCTGGCAATAATTATGCCAAAGTCATTGGGTTAATTGCGCATATTTGATCTAAAACACTGAAATTGTGTGACAGTGTTATTACGATAGAGTATAGTGAAAGTTTTCAAAATGAAGAAGAAAAGGACCCGGGGGTCCAATTCTCCTTCATCCGTTCAAGACCTATGGTATCGCTACCAGTCAGTCAATCAAGCCAGCGAGATGCTGTGATGCTTGAGGGGCACCCAGGTGCTCGAGTCGTCATGGAAGCAATAGCGAGTGCCATTCACTTCGATGCGGAAGACAAAACCGAGAGCCTTGGCTCCGCGACCACAGGAGTGGAAGCGGCGGGCATAGAGGCTGAGCAGTTCGGAAGCCGGCGCGACCTTTTCGTCGAGCAGGAGCTTGAGAACGATGGCGCCGGCATGCTCCTTGGTAGGGGCATCGTCGGAATCGACAATCAGGTCGCATTGCTTGATGGCAAAGTTGACCCGGTCGTGCTCGGCGTTATGCCACCAGTTGCGTCGTGCCAGTCCGAGCAGGCGGAAGGCCTTGAGCATCATGGCGCGTCCGGGGCGGACACGGTCTTCGTCTCCGACGCACTTGTCGGCGATGACGACGATGGCCAGTTCGGGGAAGTTCTTGAGCGCTGAGATGGAAATCTTGAGGAAGTCGTCCGAACGGTGGCAAGCCACAACCGCAGCGATGCGCGCCGCAGTCTTGTTGGGGAAGTTCTTCTCGCGACAGTATTCCAGCGCAATCTTCTTGCCGGCCCCGGCATGATCATTCACGCTCACTGCTCGACCGATGTCGTGCAAGAAAGCGCCAGCCGGAATGATCACTTCGCTAGCTTCACGCGAGAGCAACTCGGGGAAACGGCTGATCACTTCGCGCTTGAGGTAGTTGGCGGTGTTGAGCACGCTGTAAGCATGAGCCACATCGTGCTTGGTCTGAGAGGATGAAACTTTGTCGCCCTGGTCGTAGAGGTCGAGAAGCTTCGGGTCTTGTGTCATGGCAAGCGTTGCCGCGACCATTTCCTCGAGGGAAATCGTTTGGGTATTCTGAGTCATAGCGCTCCTATAAGCTCGGGCCAAAACCGAGAAGTACCAACAGGTGCCTTCTTCGGTGGCGCGTTACAGTTAAAACAGGTGGGTCTACCCTTTGCTTTCCAGGAAACCAATCAGGGATTCAAAACTAGAGTTAGATGCTGGTCTTAAATGTGATTGGGGCTCCTTGGTTCATTTGTGAAAATGGGTATTACCAATAGCTATCATTAGACCCCGGTAGATATCAAGAGCCTGTGGCGCTTAGCGGGGTTTTCTACAGGTTGATCTTGGCAGTTTGAGTGAAAGCTTTTCTCACATAACTGCTCAATGGCTCGCTCAGTTGTGCCAGCGAAAAAAAAGAGGCTTGTTAAGCCTCTTTTTGAATTGCTCGCAGGACCGGTGCTGCCCTCGGTTGTGACCATCCCTGGTCTCTCTCGCTGGAGAACCTGCGATATGTTTTCGGTAGTGCATCTCTGCTTTACTGAAGATGTCAGTATATTAGCGTTAGTTCCCTGCAAAGTCAGTGGGGTAAATACGTATTCTGCATTAAATCTGCCCAAAACCCGCTATTTCTAGCAGATTTAAGCAAATTTTCCGGTCTTAGTTACTTTTTTTCAGCATAAAAGCATCTGGAGGTGCCAGATTTTTGCTTTTGAGTCTCTGTCGTATTCGCTTCTGGCCTTTATCGCTCAGTTGCCTAGCTGTTCTTTGAGAATGCCAACGAGATGCGATACCAGTTTTTCGGCTTGGCTGCGACCAAGCTCATCCCAGTGAGGCACGCTAAATGCTTTGAGACTGTAGGAGTCTGCTTGCTCATCGGTCCAACCAATCAGATCCAGAGCACGGCCCAGCACAGTCAGGTAGTTTTGATCAGTGACTTCGCCGAGACCAAAGTTGTCATCGACTTTTTGGGCTGTCACCTGAGGGGCTGAGACATTAGGACCAAAGTTGACTTGCGGTCCGGCTGTCACTGGTAGTGCCGGTGGTGGTGCATCGCTAAAGTCCTCAGCGATAGCCGGTAATACTTGTGGTTCTGGTTCGTTTTCTTCTTCGTCCAGTTCGGTCACTGGACTGATGGTTGTATCGAGGCTACTGGAGGCTACTGGCTGTGCCGGTGCCAGCACGGGTTGCTCGAGGTCAAGGGCGGGTTCTGGTTGATTGGCGCCACTGACTGCCTCGCTGGCTGCCAGATTGTCACTCAGCCCACGCGCTACGGCAAAAGCCGATGCACCAGGCTGAGTCAAGGGAGTTGTTTGCGGTGCTGGCACTGGTATTGGTGCCGGTGTACCGCTCTCGAAGCCTGAAGTAAAGCTGGAAGGCGATACCGATGGCTCTGCAGAGGTTGGAGCACTAGCGCTTAGCTGCATTGGAGCAAAGCTCTCAGTGGCGCTAGTGGCGGCCTGTGGCGCATCAAAAACTGCGTCCAATTCACCGGCGCTAACATTAGCCACTGGCTGGTCGTCATTGCTAGTAGCTGGGCTTGTCAGGACCGGTGCGGTAGTGTCTTCCGCTATGGCAACTTCTTGCGCGGGCAGTGATTCTTGGTCTTGGACTTTTGCCGGCAGAGGTGGAATGGTGCTGTGTCTGACCATAGAGGACATTGATATGGCACTGTCGCTGGCACTACCAGTCTCTCCTCTGGTCGCCATATCTGGGTCACTGGAGCGACTGGTGTATATCGAATCAGTACTGGTGCTGGCTCCAATGATGGTGCCGCCCTGACTGCCGGAGCCGTAGCTACTGCTACCGGATGCACCATATGAGCTGCTCTGCGATGGTGCGCCGATGATCGGTCTGGGCGTATAGGGCTGTTGTGTTGAAGGCTTGCCTGGCGGATCTATCGAGATTTGTGGTCCAATAGTTATTTCTTGTGCTGGTTGTACTTTTGGTGTGGGCACGTATTCTGGTGCCATCGGCTGCCATGGCGAAGTCTTGTCTGTGGAAAGTTCTTGTTTGAGCGTGATTGAAATGAGCAGCTGTCTCAATTCATCGACTTGCTTGGAAAGCTCTATAAATCGACGTTCTGTAAAGTTGCGCAGACCAATTATGGACTCTTGCAATACTTCTGGATTGCCCGGAGCCACTGGCATACCAATTAATTTGGGGGTGAGCAGACCTTCCGCTTCTAATTGGGGACGAATCTGACTTGTGGGCCAACCTTGATCGACCAGCTCTTTGATGCGCTCTAGAACAGACATATCCTCTGCTCTGTACTGTCTCTGCTGACCGCGTCCACGCTTGATCTCCAGACCAAACATCAGCTCCCACCGGCGTAACTGGTGCACCGAAAGCTCAAGCTTTTCGGCCACATTGTTGATTGAGAGAAGGTCTGGTGTTGTCATGGGCGCCTCCGCAAGTAACCATATACTAGGTTAGCACCTCTAGCGGAGCTGGGCTAGCTTCTTCATTTAAATTTTTGAGTGTAATGCCCATTTGCTGAATATTGTTGGCTTTTGGGTGTCATTATTTACTATGATGCATAGTAAAAATCGTCAAAAAACGAACTTACAGAATCAGATGCTGGCTTTGAGATGAAAATCGAGTCGGGAGAAAACGAGACAGAAATAAACGAGACAGAAGAAAAAAGAGGTTGTGGGTCAGCTGACCCACAACCTCCAAAAACCATCAGGTTTTTAAACCAGGACTGTGCCTAGTAGCGACGGCCGGTGTAGCGCGGATAGCCGTGGCGGTCGATGTAGTACTCGTAGCCCCACTGGTCGATGTAGGTCTGCGGGTAGATGACCGGAGGCGGCGAAGAAACCGGCGGACGGTAGCGGTAGCCGCAGCCGTTGTAGCAGCGGTCGTAGTCGCGGTAGTCCCGGTAATCGCGGTGGTCGCGGCGATCCCAGTCGCGATGTCCGCGGTGACCGTGGCCGCCGATGTCGATTGAGAGCGACGGGCCCCAGGGACCGATACCGATGCTGACGCCGTCATGGGCGTGAGCTGCCGGGGCGGCAAAAGAGGTAACAGCGATGGCTGCAACAGCGAGTGCAGCAAAAAGACCTTTTCTCATGATATGACTCCTTGCTTTCCTCTCTAGCACTGCTCAGTTACCTTTTGGCTATAGGCAGAAAGGCAGGTTGAGTAGGATAAGTTTCAGGTTATGGGTGAAATCGCCGGAGGCTAACCTGTTTAACCTCGTTTGAGTCTTTATCACCAGCCCATACCAAACACTCCAAATTACCGCGTGCTCTCAAAAGCCAATGTGTAGTTGGCCCAAAGTGCATGGAAAAGCGGTCTATCTGGTGATTAAGTGCTTGGGTGGAGCTTTTAGTTATTGGGGGGTGAAATAAAGACATTTGCACCCTAGCAAAAGCCAGCTTTTAGTCTCAAGTAGAAGTATTTCAGGAGTGACCATGCATTATTAAATGCATGGTAATTGGTACGATTTTGCCTCTTTACAATTGGCCTGGCACCTTATAAATACAATTTGGGCCTTAGAATATACGGTCTGATTAAGCGCGATGCTGATCACTACCGCCTGGCTTTTTAGCCTCTGGTGGATAAAGCCTCTGTCGGCTGGCGCAACTAGCGCACTGAGCAAAATAATAAAGCAACAAACACTGTGGAAAAAGCAATGGATAAATCAAGCAGACGAGCGATAGTTGTGGTCATAGATGGCTGTGGTATTGGCGCTTCACCGGATCATGACGTCTTTGGCGATTCGGCTCAGTGCAATACCATTGCCAATACGGCAAGCGCTGTGGGTGGACTGGCTCTGCCTAATATGGCCAGTCTCGGTTTGGGCAATATCTGCGACATTGCGGGAGTGAGTAAGACTGCAAAAGCACGCGGGTTTTATGGCAAACTGGCCGAAGCGAGCAACGGCAAAGATACTCAGACAGGGCACTGGGAGATGATGGGCATCATCTCCAAAGAAGCTTTTCCTATGTTTCCCAATGGTTTTCCGCCTGAAGTAATTGACAAATTTATTGCCGAAACTGGCTGTAAGGGCATACTTTGCAATAAGCCAGCCTCCGGTACCACTGTGCTGGAAGAACTGGGCGAGGAGCACGAACGTACTGGCTATCCCATTGTCTACACTAGCGGCGATAGTGTTTTTCAGATTGCCTGTCATGTGGATGTAGTGCCACTGGCTACTCTTTACCGGTGGAGCGAAATCGCTCGCAAAATACTGGATGGTCCTTACCGTGTCGGTAGAGTCATAGCCAGACCGTTTAACGGCACTAAGGGCAACTACAAGCGCATCTCAGGCGATCGTCATGACTATGCCGTGCCACCGCCAGGCAAAACTTTTCTCGACCATACATTAGAGAGTGGGCTTGGTGTCTTTGGTGTAGGCAAAATTGAAGATATCTTTGTTGGTCATGGCCTTAGTCATGCCAAACATACTGGCACTAACAAAGAAGGTCTCGATCTGACTTTGCAGGCAGTAAGAAACAGTCTGGATCTGAGCAAAATTGAAATGGATAAAAACAAGACTGATCGGATGGGTCTTATTTTTACCAATCTGGTGGACACCGATTCGCTATATGGCCACCGCCGCGATGCCAAAGGCTATGGCTCAGCACTTGTCGAAATCGACCAGTGGCTTGGTGAAATCATAAAAAGCATGAGACCGGATGATTTGCTTTTGATCTCGTCAGATCATGGCAATGACCCCACCGCCCCCGGAACAGACCACACCCGCGAATTTGTGCCACTAATCGCTTACAGTCCTTCGCTTGAAGCAAGTGAGGCTGAGCGGGATCTCAGTGAAGAGCAAAAACAACTAGCTCACAATATCGGTGTGCGCGATGGTTTTGCCGATATAGCTGGCACACTTAATGATTGGCTGGGGCTGTCCTGGTCAGGAGCGGGCAGCTCTGTACTGGTTGGAGGTGCAAAATGAAACTGAGATACGCTAAGCGTATTGATTTTACAGGGCAAGTAAAAGAGTTTGCTCAGGAAGCTGCTTTTGGCGAGTCAGTAATCAAAATGCTGCGTGACAAAGGCAAAGCCGAAGTGGCGATTGTAATAGACCGCGCTTACGGACTCAAAGATGATACGCCCTATCTCATTAGTGACCATCTCAATTTAAGTGGCAATAATCCGCTCGTCGGACCAAACGATGCCATCGGGCAGAGATTTCCGGTGGTCAATAACATCTATCTTGATGCCAATGACACCATGGACCAGGAAGAGACCTGGAGTCTCGGTAACCCGCTGGGCAAGATGCAATACGCAATAGCTGCTGGCTTACATCCTGGTGTTACACCGACAGATGCCGAGTTGGAATTTATCCATAAACTTGGTGCCAAACTATATTGCTACAACCTGGTGCCCACAATGATAGTGGCTGCTCATGCCGGTCTTAAAGTGGTCGGTGTGGCTCTGCCCGAAGGTGCCAGCCTGCGTCCAGACATTTTAGCAACGCTTTTGAGGTAGTGGAGATGGGCAATAATACAAAACAAAAGCTGACAGTTTCAGCAAGCGAAGCAGTTGCTAACCTGCGCAAACTTTATCCAGCAGTGCCTCGTGCCGCTGTGATTCTGGGCTCTGGTGTCAATGTCCTGGAAGGTTTGCTTAACCCCATTGTCGTTAAGTACGCTGACTTGTTTGGACTGGCACCGTCTGTGGCTGGGCATTCCGGCACTCTCACCATAGGTCGTCTTGGTCAGGGCGCTGATGATCCGCTGGTGGCTGTCTTGCGCGGTAGGTTTCACCTCTATGAGGGCTATGACTGGGAAACAGTGACATTGGCCACGCGTGTTTTAATCGAATGGGGCGTGCCCAATTTGCTTGTCACCAATGCCGCTGGTGGACTCAATTTGCAATTTAACGTCGGCGACTTGATGGTCCTAAACGGCTACCGCGATCATCTCAGCCCACAGTGGCAAGAGCGCGGTCTTTTGCCCGCTGTCATGGTGGAGCCGACCGATTGCAGCAATGATCTCACTGCCAAGTTACTGGCCACAGGCGCCAAACTAAGCAGTGATGATAGTCGCTTTAAACCGCTGCAAAAGGGGTGTCTATGCTGGTTTGCTTGGACCAAGCTATGAGACTATGGCTGAAGTCGATATGCTGCGCCGCCTCAAATGCGATGCTGTCGGTATGTCGACTGTGCCCGAACTTTTGACTTGTCTGGGCACCGGTACCACTGCCGCAGCTGTTTCTGTAATCACCAATGTCTGGAAGCCAGATGAAGTGATGGGCGGACACGAAGAGGTACTGGAAGCATCTAAAGCTGCTTCGCGCCGTCTTGATCAGCTATTTCGCCGCACTCTGAACGAGATTTAGTCGGGTTTTTAGAGACAACTTGGCCGGGCAGAAGGGCTATCAGTGCCGGTATCCTTGATGTAACCGGTTACATATCCAGTGTTGCAAACTGTTGAGCGGGCTATCGCGGCTAACGCTGTCAAGGGGTGTTCAAAAGGGTCGTATGCCTCACTGTTGCTTGGTTTTGTTGAAACTGAAGGAAACCTTACGATTGCGTCCCGCTTGTAAACTATTTCTATAGTTGCTTGCCCTGGCATAAGCTCTAGATCTAGTCTAGATTCGCTACTTTATATCTCTTTTACCGGTCTTACTTCTCTAAACACTCATCAGCTCACTCTCTTATGTGTTTTTCTCTTACTCCTTTGTGGAGTGAGGTGCATAGAGTTTGGATTGGCGGGAGTTTTGCAGGACTGGTGAGTCTTCGAGATGTGCGATAGCCCTCTGTCAGTGAGCTTTGAACGAGCTTATGTGATGGACTTTGTGCCTGCAAATTAGCGGCAGTGTGAGTCTTGCTTTGGTGTTATCACTGGTGAAGCGGTGATGATAAGTAACCATCGAGACATTGACTGCTCTTCCGCAAACAAAGGAGCACAGGTGCGACATCTGCCTTAGAAGGGGCCGAGCTTGCACTGCACTCCGCATCTGGTAAAAGTCAATGAAACTTACCAACACGATCATGCACTTCTTCCTGTTCATCGTGGTCTGGCCGTTGTTCGTCTGGGGGGCATGGGATGTCTCACAGGACTATACGGCTTCGACTCTGATGCCCTGGATTTTGCAGTTGGTTAACCAGTCTAGCGAAGGAGTGAGCTTCACTCTGGCTGCCGGTCTGGCTGTAGTGGGATCGTTTCTGGCAGTGATCTGCGTCTTTGTGACGCTGCTCCTGCTCAGTATCGGTTGGCATCGTCTAAAGGCAGCTTTTGTCAAAGGACGATGAACACTGACGGTCACCCTGCGATTGCTTCTCTTTAGTCGCAGCAATGTTACTTCTGCAGCTCCGGCTGCAGACTGCCAATTCCGGCTCTGGCCAAATTGCACAGTACCGATTGTTCGGAGTGCAGGTCAGGGCCTACACCAAACGGAGCAAACAAACATATGACGACCCTTAACATCACCAGCGGATGCGACGGCAACACCGCTGACCAGTTCAGCGAAGGCACCGTAATCCAGGCTCGCGTCTGCAACACAGAAGCGGCCCAGCTTATCGTCTTCGCCGAGGAGCCGTGTCATATTGCTGTCACTGTCGACGGCGAAGAAACCTACTCCAGTCTCATCGCGCCCAACCAGCGCTATGAGCTGGCGCTCAGTCAAATCCTGCGCAAGCAGCGTCGGGCTCTTGCCTCCGCTGGCTTCCGCGCCATCTTTGGTCGCTCTCACCTGGTCGGTCAGACGCCCGCCGAGCAAAACCGCGAGCCACTGCCCTCGGTCTTCACGGTGGAAGTGCGTCTGGGCGGTCCCGACGGCGCCATCGAAGGCACCTACAACTTCCGCATGCTGCCCAACGAAGATTACGCGCAGCGCCTGGCGGGCTACCTCAATCAGCGCGCTCCAGAGGCACCCAAGCCGGTCTTCACCCGTGACGCCCGGCCGCCTCAGCTGATTCTCAACGTGCCTCGCTGCCCGAGCTGCAATGGTGTCATCGACGACCCCATCGCCGGCTGTGAAAACGCTGAGTGTGTCACCAACCAGGAAGGCGGCAAGTCCTAAGCCACCGTCAGCCGTAAGCTCATCACGGCTGATTAACATTCACAACAACAGTAGCGCTTGTTAACGCAGCAAAGCAGGTGGGTGCATTTGCACCTGCCTGTCTTTGTGCAAGCCTACCTGAGGAGACAGTCCTATGCGTTTGAATTTTTTGAACGTCCCCAGCCTTGCCAGCATCGCCGTTGCCGCTCTTGTGGCTGGCGTCTTTGCTTCGGCTGGTACCACCCCGGTTTGCGCCATCGGTGCAGCCCTGGCCACCGCCTTCCTGATTCAGGTGCGCTTCTTCTACGAGGTGCCTGAAGCCAACAAGTTCGAACGCATCTGTGCGTTCCTCGTGTTGGTTTTGATGGTCGCTGGTCTGTGGTTTGCCACTGTGGTCACCCTCAACATCATGGCCGGTATCTTCTTCGGTATCGTCATTCCCGCCATGATTCGTCGGGTTTTTAAGCTCTAACCGGGCAGTTTTTCAAGGGTCAAACTCGGGATGCAGTGTTCTGTTTTAAACAGATAGAACCTGCGTCCTTTTTTTTGCCCGCATCTATTCATGCATATAGTTGTCGAGAGATGGTTTGCCTTGTTTTCGGCTCCTTTTCTACCTTTAACAACCTGAGGGGGTCGTAAAAGTCGGGTCTGTTTTTCAAGAAACGGCAGAAATTCGATGTTTGGAGCAATGCGCTGCCAACCCGGTTTCTGTTCGGGAGCTGCAAGACCCAGATTTAAATGGAGTTTTAGAGGATTGTTGAACTAGGTGTTTGCCCAGGCGACTTGGAATTGATCTCGCCAGGCAAACTCTGAAGCTAGGTGTAGGCGGACTTCTCTGCATTTTTGTTCAACCAGCACACCAATCTTTAGGAGCTGAAGTCTGAAGGTTTCGAGCGTCATTTCCCGCAGCTGAGCGCGCTTCTTGATGAAATACATCAGAATGTAAGCGAAGGTATGGAGCATCAGTCTGAATTGGTTCGCTTCGAATTCCTGGCAGCTGGTGCGGCCTGACTTCAAGTAAACCTTCAAGTCCTTGATCCAGTTTTCACACTGAGCACGGCTACAGTACTTGTCTTGGTAAATTTTGCGAGCTGTCATCGACGTAGCGTTTGTAACTACAAAGCGCGTGTCAGGACCCTTTTGATCTACTTGTACTCGACATATGATTCTGCGGTCACGTGACCATTCCCTTGCTCCGTACTGGAATTCGATGAACTTCTTGACGCCATAGTGTTCCTCGAATAACTCCTGAACCCTGCCTTCCGCCTTGCTTGCAAAACGTTTTTTCTCCTCAATCATTCTCCAATTTGCTTTTCTTTCTTGCTGATTTACAGCCAGAGAGTGCCTTTTTACCTCGGGACTTGGATGCCCAAATTCATCAAATTCCTTTTTGCATTGAAAAACAGTCTTCTCTGCATGATAGGTGTAACCTGCATGGCCGGCTGCAGCAATGAAATATGTCACTCCTTCTGCTTCCAGAAAGTCAAACATCTCGGAACTGGCGAAAGCAGCATCTGCGGTAAGCTCGATGCGGGTTTGGGGCCACGACAACCTCAATTCATGCAGTACTTTTTTGAGCATCCTTTTTGCATCATCTATCGGATTAGGGTTGCCTGGCCTCAAAAGAGCACAAAGTGGAAAACCACATTCTGTAAAAATGAAAAGCGGTGCATAGCAAAAGGCACGATAGTAGCCATTGTAGAAGGTCATTTGCTGAGAGCCATAGGTTTCATCGCAGGTCGTATCCATCGCCAAACGGATTACCTTGGGCGCTTTGCGAGTTTGCTTGACGAACAGGTGAACAAGAAGTTTTTGTAAAGCGGCATTGGAAGTGGCATCGATGTTGTTCTCAAATCTTGAAAGACTTGGTTGAGACGCTAGAGCCAGCCCGCCTGCTAGATCTCTGCCAAGGGCGAGTTTGTGCATGGCATCGACGCGTAGCGGACCTGCGTCATTGCAATCCTCGTAACCCGCAGCAATACCGTAGATTCGCTGTCTTAGCATGTCCACAACTGTGTGTTGAACGTACTCAGGACGCCTTTCATCGCTGATTGCATATGATGCCAACTCTGCCAAACCAAGACAGGCGTCGGCTTTGCGCAAAAGTAGAAGTCCACCATCAGAACAAACGGCGCCGCCATCGAACTTTGCTACAACTTTGCTTAAACCTGGCAAATCCAGGGTCATTTGCTCTTGTTTGCGGCTGGCAACCTGTTTAGACTGTGACATACAAAAGCTCCGTTTTTTGGTTTGGTCTGGGTTGTGGTAAACACAGATTGTGAGCCAACTGACAGGGCTTTTGTGCTTTTTAGAACATTACTTTGGTATCACTCCCGTGAATAATGCGGGTTGCTGAATAATACTATGGCATATAGCATAAAGCTTGAAAAATTTTTGAAAGATAGTGCTGTAGCGATTCCGCATTAGTTGCAGCGCTCTTGGACGCGTTAAAGCTAAAAAAGCAAAAGAAGAGAGGTGGCAGGCAGAGCCCACCACCTCTCGGGATTATTTGCTTGTAGCCGACTGACTTTGCGTCAGTTCTTGTTACTCAAGCAGGCTCAGTGCCCGAGGCTTACTTCTGCTCGGTGGGAGCGGAAGGAGCGGCGGGCGTGGCCGGCGTGATGCCGAGTTCGGCTTCGAGCTGGGCGCGAGCGGACTTGCGAGCAGCGGCCTTGGAGATCTCGGCGATTTCCTGGTCGGTGTCGGAGCCCTGCGACAGGTCGAGGCGAGCCTGGGCGGTGTCGAGGTCCTTCTGGGCCTTGGCGGCAGCGGAGCCGGCGCCGGAGATGCGGTCGTTGAGGTCCTTGAGGGCCAGGGAGGTGTCGGCGGCGGTGTTGAGGACCGTGGTCATCTCTTCGGTGCGCTCGGTCTCGTCGATCTTGGACGAGAAGTCGCTCAGGGCTTCACGCGCCATGTCGAGAGCCTTGACGGCCTTGACGGAGAGGGCGTGGGCGGTGGCGGCAGCCTGCTGCTTCTTGGCCAGGTCGGCCTTGGCCTTGGCGACCTTCTCGGCGAGAGCGTCGATGGCGGCGTCGGAGGCCTTCATCTCGGAGGCCATCTTGAAGTCGCCGGTGAGCTTGGCGATCAGCGCCTGGGCGGCGGTGACTTCGCGGTCGGCGGCTTCGGCCGAGCCCTTGACGGTGGCGACGGCGGTGAGCTGCTTCTTGACGTCGGCGGTGAGGGCGAGCTGTTCGGCGCGCATCTTCTCGGAGGCCTTGGTGGCGCCCGAGACAGCGTTGCCGGCCTTGATGTTGATCATCTGCTTGAAGGCGGGCCAGGCGAAGTAGAGAACGACGCCGAGAGCGAAGAGGCCGCCAATGATGTAGGTGAGGTTGAGAGACATGGTCATATCCTTCAGGTGAGTTGGATGGTTAGTGCAACGGGATGCTGCACCGGTTGTGCCAGTTGCTCTTGCAACCGGCGTGGACTGAAGATGGACTGGGGACAGAGGGGTAAGCGCCGGAGCGATTACCCCAGGTGTTCATGGGCTCGAGTAGAGCACTGCCGGTAGTACCAGCAGTGCTAGCCGATTGAGGCTTACTTCTGCTCGGTGGGAGCGGCGGGGGCAGCGGCCGGCTTGGTCATGCCGAGCTCGGCTTCGAGCTGCTCGCGAGCAGCCTTGCGGGCGGCCGCCTGGGAGATCTCGGCGATCTCGCGGTCGGTGTCGGAGCCCTGCGACAGGTCCAGGCGAGCCTGGGCGGTGTCGAGGTCCTTCTGGGCCTGGCTGGCAGCAGCGCCGGCGCCGGAGATGCGGTCGTTGAGGTCCTTGAGGGCGAGCGAAGTGTCGGCCGCGGTGTTGAGCACCGTGGTCATCTCTTCGGTGCGCTCGGTCTCGTCGATCTTGTCGGCGAACTGGCTCAGGGCCTCGCGCGCGGTGTCGAGAGCCTTGACGGCCTTGACCGAGAGGGTGTGGGCGGTGGCGGCAGACTGCTGCTTCTTCACGACGTCGGCCTTGGCCTTGGCGACCTTCTCGGCGACAGCGTCGATGGCGGCGTCGGAAGCCTTGGCTTCGACAGCCATCTTGAAGTCGCCGGTGAGCTTGACGACGAGAGCCTCGGCGGCCTTGACGTCACGCTCGGCGGCTTCGGCGGCGCCCTTGATGGTGGCGACGGCGGTGAGCTGCTTCTTCACGTCGGCGGTGAGGGTGATCTGCTCGGCGCGGAGCTTCTCGGAAGCCTTGGTGGAGCCATTGACCGCGTTGCCGGCCTTGATGTTGATCATCTGCTTGAAGGCCGGCCAGGCGAAGTAGAGCACGACGCCAGTGGCCGCAACGCCGCCGATGATGTAGGTGAGGTCGAGTGTCATATGCATGTTCCTTGGTTTGGATTGAGTTCTGGTGGCATCGCGTTGTGCGATGGCTGCACCGGGTATTCGACCGAATGTCGAACAACGCTTTGTTGAACTGAGGGTCGTCTTGTCAGTGCAAGACGACCCTACGCTTCCTTACTGTCAGTCCGTTACTTACTGCCCGAGGCTTACTTCTGCTCGCTGGGAGCGGCGGGGGCAGCGGCCGGCTTGGTCATGCCGAGCTCGGCTTCGAGCTGCTCGCGAGCAGCCTTGCGGGCGGCCGCCTGGGAGATCTCGGCGATCTCGCGGTCGGTGTCGGAGCCCTGCGACAGGTCCAGGCGAGCCTGGGCGGTGTCGAGGTCCTTCTGGGCCTGGCTGGCAGCAGCGCCGGCGCCGGAGATGCGGTCGTTGAGGTCCTTGAGCGCCAGCGAGGTGTCGGCGGCGGTGTTGAGGACCGCGGTCATCTCTTCGGTGCGCTCGGTCTCGTCGATCTTGTCGGCGAACTGGCTCAGGGCCTCACGCGCGGTGTCGAGAGCCTTGACGGCCTTGACCGAGAGGGTGTGGGCGGTGGCGGCAGCCTGCTGCTTCTTCACGACGTCGGCCTTGGCCTTGGCGACCTTCTCGGCGACAGCGTCGATGGCGGCGTCGGAAGCCTTGGCTTCGACAGCCATCTTGAAGTCGCCGGTGAGCTTGACGACGAGAGCCTCGGCGGCCTTGACGTCACGCTCGGCGGCTTCGGCGGCGCCCTTGATGGTGGCGACGGCGGTGAGCTGCTTCTTCACGTCGGCCGTGAGGGTGAGCTGTTCGGCGCGGAGTTTCTCGGAAGCCTTGGTGGCGCCCGAGACCGCATTGCCGGCCTTGATGTTGATCATCTGCTTGAAGGCCGGCCAGGCGAAGTAGAGCACGACGCCAGTGGCCGCAACGCCGCCGATGATGTAGGTGAGGTCGAGTGTCATATGCAGTCCTTGGTTGGGATTTTGCTACCGACTTTGGACGGGTCGGCAAACCGTTATAGCCGAAGGGAATTCCGCACCATGCGGCAATCCCCTCCGACCTGAACAACGCTTGTGGTTACAAGAACGCGGGCTTGGACTTAGAAGTCGCCACCACCGGAGGTGCCGGTGTTGGAGTTGGAGTCGCTGCCAGAGCTGCCCGTGCTGCTGCTGGAGTCGCTTCCATAGCTCGAAGACGAGGACGAAGAGGACTGACGGTCCGCTTCGCGCTGACGGTCCGCTTCACGCTGACGCTCACGGTCAGCTTCACGCTGACGCTCGCGCTCCGCTTCACGGATGCGCTCCTGCTCCTGCTCGTACAGCGTCACCGCGATGGCGATAGCTGCTGCCACCTGCTGCTGGGCGGCGGCGTCAGCTTCCTCAGCAGCGCGCTTGGCGCTGGCTGCGGAGCGGGCTGCCGCTTCGTAGTTGCCCTGAGACAGCTCGGTCTGGGCACGGCGCAGAGCACCGCTTGCCGAAGAAACGTCGGCAGAGATGCCCGAACCGAAGCTCTTGGAGGAGCTGCCGATACGCTTGGTCGTCGAGTAGCCCTTGTTGTCGATGCTGCGGATTTCGCCGCCGGCTTCGGCAATGGCTGCCTCGGCTTCTTCACCAGCCTGCTGGTCGGTGTTGGCCAGCTTGACGGCGGCGTCGAGGTCGTTCTTGATGCTCTCGACCTTGGCGGTGAGGGCATTCCAGTCCGACTTGGCGGTCTTGAGCAGGCTGTCCAGCTGACCAGCGCGCGTCTGCACGTCGGTGTACTTGGAGTCAGCCGTCTGACGCACGTAGCGCTGGTCGAACACGCCCTTGGCAGAGCCGACGGCCGAGACCGTAGCGCTCACCTTGGACTTGGCCAGCTCATAGGCCTTGCGCTGGTCGTCGATTGCCGTATCGACCGCCTTGAGAGCGGTGGTGACACGGGCAGCGGCGGCAGCGGCTTCGACCCAGTCGGTGATGTCGCGAGCCACGTCCGCCTTTTGATCGCGGTTGAGCGGCTGGATGCGAGCAAACTCCTCGTCGGTCTTGGCCGACGTGGTAAAGGCGTTGTTCTGGAGCTTGCTGGCGAGCGCCGTGGCAGTCTCCAGGTTGCTCTTGACCGTGGCGCGAGCGAGGTTGCGCTGGTCTTCGAGGGTCTTCAGACGGGTCAGTACCTCGACCACGCCGTTGCGAGCGCCGTCGATGTCCTTGCCGGTCTCTTCGACTTCGGCACGGGCAGCCAGGTAGCGCTGCTCGAAGAAGAACTTGCGCACCTTGGCCAGCTCACCGTCCATGGTGTCAGCCACGGTATGAGCGCGCGTCACCTTGGCCGGCTCACCCTCGAAGTTCTTGGCCAGGAATTCGGCCTTGAGGGTGGCGACTGCGGTGTCGGCAGCCGGGATTTCATCGCGCAGCTTCTTGAGCTTGGCGATGGCCACGACCACTTCCTTGAGCACGAAGTCGCGGGCAGCGATCACGGTGTCGACCAGAGCCGATGCCTTGCCAGCCTCGACTTCTGCGGTCTGCTTGGCCTTTTGAGCCGCATCCACCGCACCCTTGCCGAGCAAGTCCAGGCAAGAAGCCAGGCTGTCGCGAGCGGCCTTGAGGGGTACGTCGGGGTTGCCGCCTTCCTCGTTGAAGAGGTTCTTCTCGGGCAGAGCAGTGGCCGACATGACCGGCTCCACCCACTTGTAGTTGGCCGGCTGGGCGCGAGCACCGTCCACCTTGGCCTGAGCCGCGGCGATGGTCTTGTCGGTGCTCTGGACGCTGTCGCGCAGCTCGATGGCGCGGGTGATCAAAGCCTTGAGGGCTTCGACGGCGCTCTCGACTGCTTCCGACTTGGTATAGGCCTTGAGCGGGTCGCTGGCCATCAGAGCCATGAATTCGCTCTGCCCCGTGGTGACGGCGGCATGGCTGGTCTCGTAGGGGGTGAACGGCAGACCGCGCTCGGAGAGCTCGCCCTGCAGTTTGGTCACCGTAGTAAGCAGACCGTTGATGTCCTGCTTGTTCTGTTCGGCACCCCTGTAGGACTTCATGATCGAAGCACAGCTGCTCGACGCCGAAGTGAAAAGCTGGTCCATGTCCTGGAGCAACTCGCTGGGCGTGAAGCTGGACTCGCTGACCACACCCGAGAAAAGCGAACGCTGCTCGAGCGGGATGTCCTCGCCGGTGACGGTGATCTTGGTCGAGGTCAGCATGTCCGCAGCCTGCGTCAGCTTGTCGACCGAGAAGATGCCAGCCTTGGCAATCAGGCGTTCGGCCTCGTTGGAGAGCGCGATAGCCTTCTTGATGCGGGCACTGAGCGTACCGTAATCGGTCTTGGCCGAGGTCAGAGCGACCTGGGTCTCGCCGACGAAGTTGGCGCTGAGGCTCATCAGGAAGCTGAGATATTCGCTGTCGAGCTGCAGCAGGTTGGCGCTGGCCGGCTCGATCTTCTTGCGCCAGTCAGCCAGAGCCGCATTGGCACGCGTCTTGGCACTGTTGAAACGGAAGAAGAGGAAGCCGAAGATGATGATCAGCAGAGCGATGGGACCGCCGATGATGACCACTTGCTTGATCTGGGCGTTACGCGCTTCGGCAGCCTGGGCGTCAGCGATACGCTGCTTTTCGGCCTGGCGGGCAAGCTCTTGCTGGCGAATCGCATCGAGACGTTGACGTTCCGCCTGGTCCTTGCGCATCTGTTCCTGACGCTGATTGGCCGCAATCTGATCGTCGACGAGGCGGTTGGCTTCGCTGGCAATCTTGGCGGCAAAGTCGCGCGGAGAGCGCGGCAAGAGCGTCGTAGGCGAGTTGGTCTTGCCCCACTGGTCCATGACCGTCAGCATCGTAGCGCCAGTGATGCCTTCGCTAGCCAGGGCCGGCGCCGGGTTGATGGCGTATGAGCTCTTGGTCCAGTCGGTGTCGAGCCGGATCAGATAGAGGATGACGTAGCGGCTGGAGTTGAAGTTCTTGGAGCCAAGCCACTTGCCCAGCATATCGTCCATGCGGGATTTGGCGAAGGGCACGCCCTGCACAGCAGGTTCGGAACCCTTCTGGGCCATGACGAAGTAGAAGTCGACGTTGTGCTTCTTGCCTTCGTCAATCAGCTTCTGTTCGAGACCATTGAGGTTGACGGACGGATTTCCGTTTTCCAGAAGCGGGTCCAGATAGACGTGCTGATTGGGAGAGAAAGTCGGCTGGTACGTGGGCTGCGCGGCCTGCGCAGATGCTGCCAGACCGACGCTCATCGTCACCATGACGAGGAGAGCCAGGGCTGGGGTAAAGAAAAGTTTCTTCAGTCTTTGGAACATAGGATGGCCTCTCGGTTGAAAGGGGTTGATGTGAGCCTCGTATGCGACGGTTACCAGTCGTCACAGCAAGAGACACCCGTTTGTGGCGGGTTTGGTACTTAGTGCGAGGCTTATCAGTTGCTCACAGTAGATCCCATGCGCGTCTTGCAATGCGCATCACCTTGACTCATCGAGCGTGCCTGTCCTGCGGAATGATTCCTGTAAGGGTCAATGCTGAGGAGGGCGAAGTAGCTGGGTCGGTTGCTCGATGATTGGGGTTGGGGAAAATCTGTGATCACATTCAAACTAGCAACCTCGACAGAGCGGTTACTAGTCGAAGCGGCTTTATAGAAAGGAAAGGTTAGCTGCGCGTAAGGCCGCAAGCGCATTGGCTATGAATTGTCGAAGTCATGCCCAGCACAGAATTGCGGACGAAATGGCGCTCCTTATAGGATGCGTTTTGAGGTGCTTGTAAACTTATGCAAAGCGTACATTGGAGGGGTCTAAGCACCTCTTGGCTAGTGCTGCTATCGCGAGCCGTTTTTGATACCAAAAATCCAGCACACATTGTTGCAAAGTATTGCGTTCATCGCCAGTCGCGCTAGGCTGGAAGCAGCATCCTTACTGGCTTTTAAGGGACGGAAGCTTGCCTTGTATATATGCCTTTATCTATGTTTAGAAGTCATCTTTTATTCCTTTCCCCCAAAAAATATTCAGTTCCCACCCAAGCCAGAGCCTGTTTGCCATCCCTAAGACCCCGTCGCCCTCATTGAGTGCGTGTCTCGGACTTTGTTCTTGAGCGGTCTAGGTTGATGTGCTGGTATGTGTGAATTGTAGAAGATGCTGGTTAGGAAAGGTGTGAGGTGTATTGCGAAGCTTTTGAGTCTGCTAAACGGTTTGATCCGCATTCCGCAAGGCACTCAGAAGTTAATGTCAAATGTCGTACGTCAGTGACAGCGGATCTATCACGGGCGTTGTGAGGTAAACACATGATCAACCATACTTTCACTTTGACGACTGGCAGCGGAACAACGGTCAAGGGCTTGAAGGAAACACCGATGCTCGTACTGGGCGTCCTGTCCTCAGGAATGGGACTGGGCTCTCAGATTGCCGAACTCGATCACCAACTCGGTGGCGTCATCTCCAGCGAAATTTCCAAGCGTGGCTTCCAGGGTGACCTCGGCAAGCATTTCACGCTGGAAATCGAGCAAAAAGGCGCTCCCCAGAACGTGCTCGTGCTCGGCCTCGGCTCACCCGACAAGTTTGACCGAAAGGCCATCACCAGGGCAATGAAGATTGCAGTCGGACGTGCCGTCAGGCTCGGCTGCAACAAGATTACTATCCCCATTCTGCCCAACCGGCAGACCAGCACTCTCAATCTGCGAGGGCAGGCTTTTATCATCCGCCAGGCGGTTGAGACCAAGCTTGCCGACCTGGAAAGCGGTGCTGTGGAAGCGCTCGAAGTCGAGTTGCTCTGCAGCCCTCAGGCCAAGTCGCATCTCGCCCAGGGTCTGGCATGCAAGCGCATGGATGCGGAAGGTACTTGCTGCGACGAGCAGTAACACCGCTCTGAAAAACCAGTCGATGTTGTAGGAGAGACGCGCTCAGTGTGTAACAGCACTGAGTGCGTTCTTTCTTTTTCTTCTCTCTCTCTCTCTCTCTCTCATGTTTTTAAATTTGCTGATTTGGTGTTTTGCTTTTTTGGCATTTTTACTATTTAAGGTAGTTGACGCTCTTTTATTGGCTAAAAATGACCTGCCCTTTTAATGCTTGTGTAAGTCATTGATGAGTTCTGGTAAAAGCTTGCTTGCCTTCGCTAAGTGTAGGTCTATCAGTGCCTAAGCTTTTGACCACGGTATGTCCCACTTACACTCTCTAAAGCTCATGATTGGAGCCTAAATAAGCTTGTCGGTAAAGCATCCCCAAACGTAGGGTGCTCTTATCTCTATTTATTTCTCTCTCTAAAACAAACACCCAAGAAGCTCTAACAACCTCATCTTTTGATTTTTGTGCGCTGGTACTGTGCCAGACGACCCGCACCATTGCAAAAGACCCTGACCGCGGCCTAAAGCCAGAGCTATCCCATAGAGCGTGATAGGCAAGCATTGTCTCAAGAGCATTGTTTGCCTATCCCGCTTTACTCAACCAGCTTTTAACCTGTAGGAGAGTAATCATGACTGTCCACAAAAGCGCCGTCCAAATCGGACGCGAAATGTTTGACTGCGCCTGGGTTGCCATCCAGGAACGGTTTTTTGACCAGGAGAGGCTTGTGGCACTGGATTGGCCCTCGCTCCGTCATAGCTTTGATGCACGCATCACCGACGCTGTCAGCGCCCGGGCATGCGTGCGTGAACTCCTGGCTAAGCTCGGCGACAAATTTACCTGTGTCCTGGAAACAGCTGAGGTCAACGCCAAAGCTGCCGGTCGCATCAGCGAGAGCAATCTCTATGCCTACAACCGTGTCATGGCAAACAACCTGGGCTACATCGGCATCAGCTCGTTTGACCACAGCGATATCTTTGAACAGGTGCGCGAGAGGCTTGAGGGCGTCGCCCACTGTGATGGCTATGTCGTTGACCTGCGTGGCAATGGCGGCGGACTGATCACCGAGACGACTCACGTACTCGAGTTGTTTATCCACGAAGCTGCAGTGTGCTTTATCGACACGCGTGAAAAGAAGGAGCTGACCGAGCGCTTCATTGGCTTTACCGCCGAGCACTACGTCAACTACACTGAGGCGCCTGGCGTCGAGCCTGACAAAAGCCTCTACCTGCGCCGTCCTGCCATGGTGGCGGGCAAGCCCATGGTTATTCTGGTGGACCAGGATACCGCCAGCTCAGCTGAACTCTTCACCGCTGCCCTCAGAGCCAGCGCAACCAATGGCGACATCGTCGTCATGGGTGAGCGCACACATGGCAAAGGCATCGGTCAGGCAGACTTTGTGGTGCACCCGGAGCTGACCATCAAAATCAGCTTCATGCGCTTCTATTCGCCTGAACAGAAGTGGTTTGGCGATGCCACGCAGGGCGAAGGGCATGGTATCAATCCTGATATCACGCTCTCGTCCGAGGCCGTTGCCAATTCCCACCAGGGAGTGAAAGCTGCCAGCGAGCATCTTCTCACAGTACTTGCTGCTAAGCGGCACTGACTGCCTGCTCTGTGTTAGGGCGTAACTTTGGAAGGGTGGGCATTTCGGTGCCCATCCTTGCCATTTTTCTTTTTGCTTTGATTTACTGTATCGTATAGTGCGGCCGGCTGGGAGCAGGAGCAGAAGTTATTTCTTCTGCTTCTATCAGGTCTTACTAGACAGGCAGCGGATTGCGGTTAGCAAACTGACGCTGGTGCCAGTAAGGATAAATTGGTGTAACAGCGCTTGCCTGATCTAGTCTGGCAATTTGTGCAGCACTGAGTTGCCAACCAATGGCGCCCAGGTTTTGCTTGAGCTGCTCGATATTGCGCGCTCCAATTACTACATTGGAGACTGTAGGACGTGTTAGCAGCCAATTGAGTGCTATTTGTGGCACTGTCTTACCTGTTTCGCTGGCCACTTCCTGCAATACGTCAACCACTTTGTAGAGATATTCGTCATCTACCTGTGGACCTTTGTCTGCTGTTTCGTGCAGACGGCTTTCTTTGGGTAGCGGCGTGTTGCGTGCGATTTTGCCGGTGAGACGCCCCCAACCAAGCGGACTCCAGACCATTGTGCCAATGTTTTGGTCTAGCCCCAGGGGCATTAGCTCCCATTCAAATTCACGACCAATCAAAGAGTAATAAGCCTGGTGGCTGACATAACCAGCCCAACCATTTTGTTTGGCGATATCGTTGGCCTTCATCAGATGCCAGCCGCTAAAGTTTGAGCAACCGATATAGCGCACCTTGCCACTTTTGACGAGAGTATCCAGCGTGCTCATCACTTCTTCTACTGGTGTCAATGCGTCAAATCCGTGCATAAAATAAACGTCGATATAGTCTGTTTTGAGACGCCTCAGGCTATCATCGCAAGCCTTAATCAGGTGATATCTCGATGAACCAACATTGTTTTGTTCATCGCTCATCGCAAAAGTAGCTTTGGTAGAGATAAGCACTTTGTCGCGCCGGTTTTTAACTGCTTCTCCCAGGATTTCTTCAGCCATACCAAGTGAATAAATATCAGCGGTATCAAAAAAATTGACTCCAGCATCAAGACAAATGTCCACCATTTTTGTAGCTTCGGCCACATCGGTGGCGCCCCAGGCTTTAAAAAACTCAGTGCCTCCGCCAAAAGTGGCAGCGCCAAAACTCAAGACGGGTACTTTTAAGCCACAATTGCCAAGTAATCTGTATTCCACAATGTATCTCCTGAAGGACTGAGTCATTTTAGACCCTTGCCATCTGGAAGGCTATTATTGTTGCGCCGTGCCACCTGTGGCACTGGCCGCTCCGATAACAGTAAGTTTGCTCGCTGTCTGTGGACCAAGACCCGTGCCTACTGGCAAAAAGAGCTTGACTCGACAGGCGCTGGGCAGGTAGTCGCCTGGTACAGCTCCATAGTTGGCGTTGAGGATAATGCGAGCTGGTGCCACTGTTTTGGCTACAGGCGCACTGAGTGTGCCGATTTTGTAATTGAGGTCGCCGTCTGAGCCCGGTAGTTTGGCGTTGATGTCGTGCTTGTAGAGCTTGAGACCTGTGACACTGAGATAGTTTTGTGTCTGGTCATGTAATTCTAGCTCGGGTATATTTTTGAGAGCTTCAACATTGGATTCGGTGTTTATTACTCTTCCGCATTGCCAGCCACCTAGCTCTGGGGTCTCGACCTGGAGCCAGGGTAAGTACATAGCATAGGTTTGATTGATCTGGTTGTATTTATCAAGCATGGCTTGATGAGCTTCTGATTTTGCCACCATGGACAGTTGCACTCTTTGGCTCTCCAGCTTTTGGGCTGAGTCGCGGGATTCATCTAGTAGCTCCTGCGCTAGCGAGGCCAGTCCGGGATTATTATCGAGGCAATCTTGATATTGCTGGCGGTCGTGAAAAACAAGCTGACGATTGCGGGCGATCATATTATTCATCTGCCCGAGACGATCTTTGTCATTGAGCTTACGAGCAGCAGCTAGAGCCATTTCGTTGGCGCTTGCTTGCAGTCTGTTGTGCTCAAAAAACAGGCCGCCGTAAGAGTAGCCGATTAAAAGTGCGATAGCCAGGATGCTCACTATCACCATCGATAGGACCAGGACTGAGCCTCGTTGTTGTCTCCCGTTTTTGCTAAAGTGCCTTTTCATTTTTTGACCTGTGCTATTACTTTGTCACTTATTCGTTGACAAAATATTGAGATGTACTGGGATCCCGGCTGAAGTTTTCCCAGGGCGATGCTACGTGCATGTGCATGGTAATAGGGCTGGTAAACCCGGGCAAACCGGCTGTAGCACTAAACATTGGTGGGATTGAACAGTCTGCTGAAATTTCCATAGAGTAGAGACTGGGCTTTTGTGCACCGTCAGGCAGCCACTCTGCTGGTATCATATCGCCACCATTGACTGAAGTTTTACTACTGCCATCTTGTGAAATTATAGTCATGGTCAACTTGGGGTTGGTGACTGTAACAGAGCATTTGTCGAGGATGTTTGTTAGCCAGGGATCGCTGGCTAGCATTTGATAAGCTTCTGAGCGCTTTTCGCAGAGCACTATACGGTGTGACATTTCAGTCAGAGCGCCCTGCACAATTAAGTATCTAATCGGGATAATGCTGATATTAAAGAGTGGCGCAAAAACAAAGGCAATAAGCACGATAAGCGCTGCTGCAAATTCGCTGATAGCATGACCGCGCATGCAGCGACTTGTCTGCTTGAGACGCACGGCTTTGCTACCAATTGAGTTGCTTTTCATCTGTCCTTTACCCCAGTGCAATAGCAAAAATACCGGCACGGGCTCTAATTTAGGGCGAAAATCAAAAAGATTATCTAACTGGTGATACGGCTAATTTGTGCTGTGTGGGAGTTATAGGAGAGTTATCAGTTATATTGAGTACAAAATAATGACTATAAAGCGCAAAAAAACAGGACAGGGCTCAGTAGAGCTAGTCGGAGCGCTGGTTTGTTTAATACCGGTAGGTTTGTTTTTGATAGATTTAGGCGTGGTGGCAATCGGTGCTGGCATCAATGATGCTGTGTGTAGGGACGCTGCCCGGGCAGCCGCATCTGGTCCGCCATCGGCTCTGACTCTGGGGGATAACCGGGTGATTGCTCCAGGCCAGTCGCCATATTTGCGCGCACAATCTGTAATCAAAAAAGTCTATGCTACCAGTATGCCTGCCAAAATGCGGGACTCTATCGAAGCTATAGAAACAGTGCGCGATGTGCCTCCGTCCGAAACCGGCGGTGCTATTGATGGTGAGGTCAGCATCAAGACTACGATAGATATTTATCCTCCTTTTATTGTGGGCAAAATAGTTGGCGATAGTGGCGTCACTCTCACATCAAAGCACAGCGTGCCAATTACTTATGTGATGCCCAGTATGTAATCCTGCATTGTAGTTAGATCTCTGCTCAAACACAAAAGCTCTCGAGTCAGGTTCCGAGAGCTTTTTGGTTGAGGCGATTGTGAGCCATGGTTATGGTCTGTAGAGCACAGTTTTCATGCCGTCTGGCTCAGAGTAGATATTCAATGTCAAAGACGAACTAAAGCTGCTTTCCCATTCATTGCCATCGGGCGCTACTTCCAGACCATGGTTTAGTAGTTCGTTGACTATATCTGTATATGAGTCAGCAGGTAGCCGGACCTGCACTATTGGATTTTTGTTTATATAGGTGTCGATTGCCAGGCGCAAAACAGCACTGGCTGCTGCTTTTTTCTCTTCCAGGGTAGAGCTGCCATTTTTGTGTACTACTTTGAGACAGACACCTTCGCCCTGGGGTAGGTCAAATTTGCGTTGTTTTTCCATGCCATAGGCTTTGCCATTGTTAAACCACAAATACTCGTATGCGGTCTTACTATCGTTGCCGCCAGGCGGATAGTAGGATACAAGTACTTTTTCGATTTTCTTTAAGGTGGAGCCTTGATATTCAAACTGGCGCTCCAGTGGCTTGGTCTCCATTTCCACCACCCAGTCGTAGGGTGCTGACACCATGCCGCCATCTGCCACTGCTGGCGGTGTAATGGGTAGTAATGATAACAGGGCTGTTAATACCAAAATTGGTTTAATCGCTTTGCTTATTAATTGCATGATTTTCTGACAGTGTCAGACCTCTTTAGTTAGTGCTCTTAATTGGCAAGAAGAGGATTCTGTTTAGGAATCCTCTTCTTTTTGCCCGGGATGAAAAACTAGATACCGAATGTAGCTAACTCAATTGCTTTTTTGGCATTGGGCATGCCCCAGCCAAAGTAGGGATTCCAGCCAGGTGTGGAGTTGACACAACTTTGTTTGAGGATTTGCTCGACTGCGACGTTAGGCAGGGCTGGATTTTTTGACAAAATCAGGCTGGCGACGGCTGCTACGATTGGACAGCTAAAGCTGGTGCCATTTACTGTTGCCGATTTACCATTGATGCCTGTGACAACGATACCTTTGCCTGGCGCTGTGTAGTCTACAATTGTGCCCCAGTTTGAAAAGTCAGCCAGGCTGCCGCTGGAGTCAATTGCCGAAACCATGTTGAAATAAGGGCAGTTGGGCGTACCATCAAAGATGGCATCATTACCGGCAGAGAGGAAAATAATACCCTGTCTGGCGTAATAGTACTGTTTGAAAATCTCATGCAAGGGCGCATGGAGAGCGGCATTGTGGAAGCCGTAGTAAGGTCCACCGTAACTGAGATTGACGATACGAGCTCCGGATGTGAAGACCTTAAACATGGCACAAGCTACTGAGAGGTCATCAGCCATGGCTGGAGTACCAGCTGGCGCATCGGCGATGCGTATTGGATAAACTGTGCCAGATGGTGCTATACCAGCGCTGACCTGGTTATTGTTCATGGCGCCGATAGCGCATGATGCAACCCAAGTACCGTGTCCATGCTGATCGGTATTTGCTCCAGATGAAGCTTCGGCGGCGATTGCACCGGCCAGGTCAACCACACCTGGCAATGAGCCGGTAGCCATGAGTACGCCTCCCAGTGCTTTTGCTGCTGGAGTATTGGCGTCAAAACCTTTTTCTACTTTGCCATTTAAATCAGCTACACTGGCTTGGCAGCCCGAATCTAGCACAGCGATTTTGGCGCCGCCCTGTCCTTTGTCCCATGCTTTGGGGCAGTTCATTGCTGTTAGATGCCAGGAAGTACCAAAGTCAGGATCGTTAGGTACGACGTTTGCAGCAAAGCGATAATTGCGTCCTACTGCGGCAAAATGCTTCTTGTCGGCGGTTAGTTTTTTCTCGGTTTCTTCAAAATGACCCTTTTCTGTTTTGACAACAAGGATGCGCAAATTGCCACTACCGAGAGTGGCGACTACTGTGCCGTGCACATCTTCGAGCGCTTCTTTGAGCTCGTCTTTGTCAGCTTTTGCCTCAGGGCAGATTAGCAGTGTGTCTGGCTGCCATGAGACATTTGGTCTGATTTGTTTGCGGGGATTTCTGTTAGTAGGGTTTTTTAATTGCATGTCGGCGCTGAGAGCAGGTAGTTGGCATGCTCCCAAGATCATTGAACACGACAGCGCTGTAGCAAACAGCTTTTTACATTGCCTGGACGCCAATCTCGAAACTTTGCCTATCATTTTGTTTACGCTCCTTGAGTTTTTGTGAGCAGCTCTCACGCGAATGCATCAACGGCGTGGGCAAAATTTTTAGAGTGGAAGTTTGCAAATAAAAAGCTAAGCTGGCTAGAATGCTTGACTGGTAAGGCTTTGGTAGTTGTCTCTGCTTTGAGGTTGTCCGGATTTGGTCACGCCAGTTGACTATCTTATAGGCACGTAAAGCAATCCACCGGCTTTGCATTTTTCTTAAGAGGTACAGCATATGTCTGGCAAGATTTTTGATAACAGTGCCAATAAGCCGAGCGAGACTCAGGTTGGAGCAAATCAACCTGAAGCTAAAGCGTATACAGGCACTGATAAAGACGCGCAAAAATTAGCTGAGTTAGGCACACTGGCTCTGGTTGGTCACTATCAAAGTGAACAGCAAATGCTTGCCGAAATACATCGGCTTGAAAAGGATCCAGCGCACATGCAAGTTGTGGCTAGAGATCTGAACCGAATCAATGCTACTAAAGATGGATTGCCAGTGCATGCCTCAGTAGAAACAGATCCTAAAGGTAATGTAGTTTCTCTCAATTTTAAATCCAGCCAAGAGCTTGAAAATGTAGTCTATGGCAATGAAGCCAAATACGAGAAATGTTTTGCTGAAAACGAACCGACAAGTGTAGTCGGGCAACTCAGTCAGGAAGCGATTGCAAGAAATTTAGAATTTGCCCGCAATCGCTGTAAGTTTCTGGATGTTGCTGCTACTTCCGCTACTCCTATTGCGTTCAGTCATAAATTTGATGTATTAAACCCCGGCGAGCAGAAGAGTCTGAATGATATGAGAGGCGCTATTGAGACGGGCGACGAGACTGCTATTGCAGCAGCGATGAAGCCGTATTTTGGCCAAAACTCTCGTGACTTTCTTAGGATTGCTCATACCGATAATGTGACAAGTCCATATAGCTACACTGTTGATGGCAATAAGCTAGATAGTGTCTATTATCCTAAATCTGGCGGCGGCTTTATGAATATCAAATCTAATTAGTTTGCCTTTGAGTTTTGTTGTGTCAACTAGGTGTGGTAGTAGGAGGTTTGAAAAAAAGTAAGAAGCAGCAAATGGCCAGACAATGGCGCATTTGCTGCTTCTCAGGTGTGGAGGGATTATTCTTCTAAGGGCTCACGCTGGTATGGTCAGGGACGCACTTCGTCCTTGCAGTCAGCACCAGGTGGCAGGTCCATCAGTGGGGCAGAGCGCGGGCGCACGTTGATGCGGCCGTTTTCGGGTCCCCAGATGGCGCGCGGCGGCTCGCCAAAGAACTTGCGATAGCTTTCCAGCGTGCGCTCGTACTGTTGGTTGTAAGCGCCTCGCTCGCCTTCCTTGCCGTTGCCCGGGTCGTGATGGATGATGCGGTCGAGCACCTTGACACAGAAGTCCTCCCAGTAAGACCGGGTGTAGATCAAGTGCAAGTGCCAGACTTCATCGACGGTTGCCGATGGCGTGACGGGATGACCGGCAGCCACGGCCAAGAACATGAAGCGCTTGTATTCTTCGACGGCCTCGCGCGCCAGCTCAATCGTCCAGTTTTGCTCTCTGGCAAGGCGGACGGAGAAGGGGGCTGGTGCACCAGGCTCATCGATTTCAAAAGCCTCGACCCTTGCCCAGAGAGCCTTTGCTCGTTCCTGGGAGGGGTGCTTGTAGAAGCCTGATTTGATTTTTTCGAACATATTAGACCTCTTGTATCGTTAGCGACTTCAGGAGTCAGAGCCGCGGTCGCAGTCGACTGGCCTGCCTTCTTTGGCAGATGTGGCATCCGAGCCGATGATGGCGCCGCTGACGGCACTGGCACCAAAGGCCGCCGCGCCGATTGCCGCGATGCCGCTGGTGGTGATGTCCGACGAGCCTTTGCCCTTTGGCATTTTGAACATCAGGACGATGAGGAGGAGGGCAATTGCGCCGACCAGGACGAGCAGAATGATTTCGGGAGTGTTCATTGCTTTGCTTCCTTGCTGTTGGTTTGTGCAGCTTGTCAGCACCAGGAGCCGTTATTGGTTCCTGGTGTAGCATTTGTTAAACAGTCCCCGAATATTCAGTGCTCAGGTGCCACCACCGCAGGAAGAGCCACCACCGCCGCCGCACGAAGAGCCGCCCGAAGAAGAGCTGCACGAGGACGAGGAGGTGGAGGTGCTGCAGCTCGAAGCCGGCGAAGAAGGCGGGGTGTAGGTGCTGGCAGGGGTGTAGCTCGAATCGTCATTGCGACGACGACGGGCTGCATCTTCATCATCGCTGCGACGACGCTCTTCTTCGCGACGGCGAGCGACTTCGGAGCCGAGCATGGCACCACCGATGGCACCGGCACCGAGTGCTGCACCGCGGGAAGCAGTGCGCGATGGCGCCGCCGGTCGCGGGGTGACAACACGTCCCGACGAGGTGGGACGGGGCGCGCTGGTGGTGGGGCGAGTCTCGCTCGAATCGCGCATGCGCGATTCGAAATCGTCGCTGCGCTTGGGGCGCCGGGTGATGAGGAAGAGGGCGGCGCAGCCGACGACGACGAGGATGAGGATGATGGGAGTGGGCATTGTTGCTTTCCTTGCTGTTCAATTTGGGGTTTTGCTTGTGAGCACCGGGAGCCGTCAATGGTTCCCGGCGTAACCTTTGTCAAACAGGTCCTGAATGCTCAGGAGCCACCGCCACAGGAAGAGCCGCCACCGCCGCCGCAAGACGAGCCGCCCGACGAGGAGCTGCAGGACGAGGAGGAGGTGGAGGAACTGCAGCTCGACGCCGGCAAAGAGGTCGGCGTATAGGTGCTGGCAGGGGTGGAGCTCGAATCGTCATTGCGACGACGACGGGCTGCATCTTCATCATCGCTGCGACGACGCTCTTCTTCGCGACGGCGAGCGACTTCGGAGCCGAGGACGTAGCCACCGATAGCACCGGCGCCAAGCATCGTAGCGTCACGGGCAGTGCTGCTCGTGGGAGGCGTCGAGGTGCTGGCAGTGGTGGTCGGTGCTGTGTCGCTCAGGTTGCCGCGGCTGGACGTCGAAGCACGCATGCGCGACTCGAAGTCGTTGTTGCTCTTGGGCCGGCGGAAGATGACGTAGAGGCCTGCGCCGATGATGCCGAAGAGGGCGATGAGCAAGAGCACCTGGCCTGCCGAACTGTCATCGGTCGGGTCTGCCTTGGCGGGGGAAGTGCTGGGCTCTGAGCTCGGAGCTTCGTAGGTTTTGACCGGAATGGTCGTAGCCGTGCTGCCGGCCCTGGCGGCGACGATAGCGCTGATGTTTTCGACGATCTTGGCGGGGACCAGTGCCGGGTTGCTGTCGAGATAGGCACGCAGCACGGGCCGGACCGGACCATTTTCGTCGTTCATGGTATCGCGTGCGATACCAAGTTTATTGAGGTCCTCGCCAGCACGGACGCCGACTGAGATCAGCCTGCCGTCGCTATTGCCGGTCATGAGGATGACGACGGCGCGGCGCGAGGCGAAGTTGCTGGTGCTGGTCCAGTTGTCCCAGAGCTTGCGTACCAGGACTGGTCCGGAGCTATTGCCGGTGTCGGTGAGTTCGCCACCGTTTTGAGTGACGATGACATAGACATTGAGGTTCTGGCTGCGGGCCGCTGTGTCCAGGTTCAACTTGAACTGGATGGACGAGAAATTGGAGGTCAGAATGCCATTCACCGCAGGCGCGACATAAACGTGCTGGTCGCGGCTGAAGGACGGCAGCCAGGAGCTGGCCGTCTGGGCACTGGCGGCGGTGATGCAGAGCACACTCAAAACGAGCGCGGCGAAGAAGCGTCCGATTGTTATCATTTGAAATCCTCTTTTGGGTGGATAGGGGACCGATCCCCCATGGACCGGTCCCCGAAACGCACTTACTTACCTGCTTACCGACTTGCTGGCTTACTCGCCAGCCACCATCATGCGCGCGATCTTGATCGTGGGCGCATTGACCGAGGAGTGGAACTCCAGGTCATTGCCCACCATCTCGATGTTGGCGAACATCGCAAGGATGTTGGAGGCGACGGTGATCTCCTCCACGGGATAGGCCAGCTTGCCGTCCTCGATCCAGATGCCGGAAGCACCCATCGAGTAGTCGCCGGACACGGCGTTGAAGCCGGGACCGGAGACCGACGTCAGGTAGAGCCCATTCTTGACCGAGCCGATGATGTCCTCGGGGGACACATTGCCCGCCTCCAGATAGAGGTTGCTCAGGCTGCCACCGTTGGGTTCGGCACCCAGTTTGCGCGCCGAATAGCTGCCCATCAGGTACATGGTCAGGCTGCCGCGGTCGATGATGGTGCGCTTGCTGGTGGGCAGACCTTCGCCGTCGAAGGGCTTGGAGCCGAGTCCACCGGCCATGAGACCGTCATCGATGATGGTCACCTTGCTGTCCGCCACCTGCTGACCGAGCTTGCCCACCAGGAAGGAGCGCTTCTGGTAGATGGCATTGCCGCCAGCAGCGCCGACGAACTGCGAGATCAGACGAGCGGCCATCTGCGGGTCGAAGACCACCGGCACTTCTTGCGACTTGACCTTGCGCGCACCGAGGTGACGCAGAGCCCGCTGAGCCGCGATTTTGCCGACTGCCTCGGGGCTGCCCAGACCGGCGAGCGTACGGCTCACCGACTGCCAGCCACCGGTCTGCATGCCCTGGTTGTCCTTGGCCACGACCTGGGTGCTCATCGCCACGTAGGAGGAGGCGTAGCCGCCGACGAAGCCCTTGGAGTTGGCGTAGACCGTGAAGTCCGTGCCGTCCGAGAAGCTCGAGGAGCGACCGACCTGGATGCGCGGGTCGTGAGCGAGGGCGGCCGCTTCCATCTTCATGGCCAGCTCAATTTTGCGTTCGACCGGCATCTTGGCGATGGTGTCGTCGCAGAGACCCAGCTCCGGCGTTGCCTTGGCCAGGTATTTGGCGTCGGGCAGACCGGCGAAGGCGTCTTCCTGCGCGTCACGGGCCATGGCGATGGTGTCGCGCACCAGGTTGGTGAGCGGACGCCGACGCAGGTCCGAAGTGGACATCGAGGCGGAGCGCTGACCGACGAAGGCGCGGAAGCCGACCGAGCAGCTTTGCGCACCCTCGAGGCTCTCCACCTGCTTGAGGCGCACCTCGGTGGAGACAGCGTCGCCGACCTCGATGGTGACGTCGCAGTCGGTAGCACCGAGACGCTTGGCTTCGGCCACGACGAAACGAGCGGTGTTGTACAGTTTGTCGATTTGAGACTTTTTCATAGCTATTCCTCTCGATTAGTTGGAGCCGCCGACGGTGACGTTTTCGATGCGGATGGTGGGCATGCCCACACCCGCAGGAACCGTCTGACCCGCCTTGCCGCAGTTACCCACACCGCGGTCGAGCGCGGTGTCGTTGCCGACCATGGTGACCTTGTGCAGCGCCTTCGGACCGTTGCCGATCAGAGTGGCGCCCTTGACCTGCTTGGTCACCTTGCCGTCCTCGATGAGGTAGGCGCAGGTGGCGCTGAAGGTGAAGTTGCCGTTGGTGATGTCCACCTGCCCGCCACCGAAAGCGGTGGCATAGAGCCCGCGCTTGACGGAAGCGATGATCTCTTCCGGCGTCGACTGGCCGTTGTCCAGGTAGGTGTTGGTCATGCGCGGCATCGGAGCGTGGCGATAGGATTCGCGACGACCGTTGCCGGTGAGAGCCACATTCATCAGGGTGGCGTTGAGCCGGTCCTGCATGTAGCCCTTGAGCACGCCCTTTTCGATGAGGACGTTGCGACGAGTGGGCGTGCCCTCATCGTCGACATTGAGCGAGCCGCGGCGGCCCGGCATCGTGCCATCGTCGACGACGGTGCAGATGTCGGAAGCGACCTTTTCGCCCATCAGGCTGGAGAAGGCCGAAATGCCCTTGCGATTGAAGTCGCCTTCCAGACCGTGACCGACCGCTTCGTGGATGAGCACACCAGGCCAGCCGGAGCCGAGCACCAGGGTCATCTCGCCAGCGGGGGCGGCTTCGGCGGTGAGCATGTCGATGGCGTCGCGGGCAGCCGAAGTGGCGTGCTCGCTGTAGAAGTCTTCGGCCGAGAGGATGTCGAAGGACTGACGACCACCGCCGCCGGCAGAGCCGGATTCGCGGCGTCCGCCGTCTTCGGCCAGGCAGCTGACGTTGAGACGCACCATCGGGCGGTTGTCCACGATCAGGTCGCCGAAGGAAGTGGCGATGATCACGGTCTCGTCCTGGGTGGCCATCGACACGGTGACGTTCTTGATGCGATGGTCATAGCGCCGGGCGATGGCGTCGCACTTGGTCAGCACCGCCACCTTGTCGGCACGCGGGATGGCGACCGGCGAACGGGCGATGGGATAGAGGTTGTGCGGCGTCTTGTCGACGGCATCGGCGCAGACGGTGGTGACACCGGTGGAGTAGGCGCAGATGGCACGGGCGACCGTGGCAGCGCGCTTGAGCGAGGTGACGTTGACGTTGTCGGTGAAGCTGTAGCCGACGCGATCGCCGATGACCACGCGCACACCAGCGCCGCGGACCAGGCTCTTGCTGCTGCTTTTGAGGATTTGCTCGTCGAAGCTCAGGGCCTCGGTGGAGCCGGTCTGCAGATAGATGTCACAGTAGGCGAACTCGCGGTTGCCCTGAAGGGCCACGTCGAGAACAGATTCGAGCTGGGCGACGGTGATGCCGAACAGCTTTTCCAGAGTCGCGGAACCTGCGGTTTTGAGATGCATAGTTAACTCCTGTAGGTTGAAGATTGAAAGCTTTCAGCGCGGACATGCGATGAATAGCCCTATAACAAGTGCTCTCTTGCTCCGCCACTTATGGCTCACTCACTTACCGCCAGCGACTTGTGCTCGCTAGTTTTTGCTGTACCTCTACTGTTCGGACGGATGTCCGAGCAGGTGTGACAGAGAGTGCAGCAGGTAATTGGTTTGTATGAGTTAAAGCTTTTGGGTGGAGAAGAAGAGATAACTCGACTCTAAGCCTTGTGATGAGCGAGATAAAAAGAGAAGGCTCTAATCTATCTCTCTGGTATTTGTTAGCGCGAACTCGCAAAACCAGAGGGCGCATCCGACGGGCTCATGACAACGAGCGATTTTACGAAATTTTCCCATTTGATGGGCTCCCCGAAGCTTGCCAAGAGTTAATTGTGTCCAGTTGACGGAGCTTGCGCTAACGGTTTTGAGGCTCCCGGGATCTGCTCAGGATAGGACTGTTTAATGCACCTACTTTGACTTGTAAGTAGCTCAAATGACAAACTTAAGCTGTTACCCAATTTTTCATCATTCACCCAGGTCTTAATCAAAGCGCTCAGTTTTAGCCCTCACCTACTGTCTTTACCGCTTTTGCACTTGTTTTGTGTAAGCTAGGTTTGACAGGGTGCGTTGAGCCCTTATTGACCCAACCAGGAGTGCCACCATGGACTCTTCAGCGCCTGACAATGACTTGTCTGGTGCTTCTCGACAAAATTTGCCAAGACAAAGGCGTGCCAAGCTGGTGCGAGCAAAGCCCCTGTTGATACTCGACCTGGATGAAACTCTTGTCTATACCACCGAAGGACCTTTGCCCGGGAGGACTCACGACTTTGTGGTCGGTGACCTGCACGTGCACAAGCGTCCTGGTGTAGATCAGTTTTTGCGTCAACTGCAAGAGCACTACGAGCTTGCAGTCTGGTCGGCTGGTGGGGCACCGTATGTGGAGCCAACTGTGGCATGGTTGTTTGCTGGTCTTGATGCTCCAACTTTTGTCTGGAGTTCGAGACGCTGCACCCGTCGCTTTGATCATGAGAGCCATCAAGAGTATTTCATCAAGGACCTGCGCAAGGTCCGGAAGCTCGGATTTGATGGCAGACGCATGCTCATAGTCGACGACTTGCAGCTCAACTCAGTACGCAACTATGGTGCTGCAGTTTATGTGCGGTCCTATCAAGGCGAGGCCGATGACGAGGAGCTTGTTCATCTCGTTACCTATCTTGCCGCACTGGCATCAGAGCCCAACTTCCGCACTGTCGAGAAGCGCTACTGGCGGGATACCGTCAGAAAGTCAGATGTTTGAGTTGGCAGGGCAGACTCAGGTCTGCTCTGCTCACTTGTTTTTTGTCTCAATCGGTCTCAAGCGCTGGTTGTTTTAGCAGACAAGTTTGAAAAATTTGCTGAATCAATACTAGTGCCGGTAGTAGTCATCTAATGATCATTGTGGTTAATACGTGTTTGCTAGCTGCGACAAATTAGAAGTGCTTCGCGAGCGCATTTAAAGCATTAAAACTGCTCGCGAAGCGCCATAAATCATTGCCTGATGATCATAGAGACTGCTACCAATGGTTATCCATTAACACCAACTCACAAAAGAACAAAAAGACTGAAGTAATTAGCTAACACCGCCCTACCTCTCCTGCCTGCAGCCAAAAACTGCTTGTGATGGAGATACGGCTATGTCTCGCTTGCCATCAACCGATGGCAGCTTATCTAACCATCTAACAGCGGCAAAGAGTCCGCAGAAGGATATATGTCATGAAAAACCAAACCGCACCCGGCATCCAGCTGGTGGCTGCAGCTCACAGCAACGATCTTGTCACGATTGTTGCCTGGGACTGGAGCGCTGGCATCAAGATCCCTGGCTGTCTCGGCTTTGCCATGACCCGCATCAACAAGGCGGGTGTGCGTGAAGTAATCGAGACCAAGCTGCCCTTCGACGGGCAAGACAACAAAGACTGGAAGAGCGAGCCGAGCACGGTCTGGCCGATTCAGCGCAAGTGGCATCTGGACTTTACCGGCAAGAAGAACGAGACCTATGTCTACGAAATCCAGGCCATGGGCGGCACACCCGGCAACCTGGTACCGATTGCCGGTATCGTCTGCACCACCAACCCGATTACCTTGACCACCAAGGTGGACGATACTTTCCATGTCGCTTTCACCCGCGGCACTCTCTCCACCCAGTGGCTGGCTCGTATGATCGGCGTCACCGCCGATGGTCAGCCGGACTTCCAGAAGATCATCGATGCCCTGGAAGACTACAAGAATCCCAACAACGTGATTCGTCGCACCCTGGTCGGCAACGTGCCGGACTTGCTGATGGCTCCCATCAACGAGTGCCTCACCGACGATGGTCGCGTCAAGATGGCTCTCTACGAGCTGAGCGCCAATCAGCTTGTGGACTTCCTGCTGGCCAATCTCAAGTATTTCTCGCTGATTTTGGGCAACACCGGCCCGATTGACGAGACCAATGCACCGGCTCGCAAGGCTCTGCATCAGGCTGGCGCCGACATCCACGACCGTATGATCGGCTCCTGGGGCATCGCTCACAACAAGAGCCAGGTCAAGCTCGACAAGCACGGCAAGGCGACCGACGTCACCACCGGCAGTACCAACTGGACCAACACCGGTCTGGGCTGTCAGTCCAACATGGTCTGGCGTATCTTCAACGCCGAGGTGGCCGGCAACTTCCTCGACTACTGGGAGCGCCTGCTGGTCGACAACTCGCAGCAGACGCTGGCCTTTCGTCAGCGCAATGCTCAGGGGTATGCCCCGGTCACGCTGAGCGACGGCACCGTCATCGAGACCTACTTCCAGCCCTCGATGAAGGACCAGTCCAAGCCCAAGGGTGAAGTGCCTCTGTCGCCCTGGCTCAGCCGCGTCAAGCAGCTGATGACCGAAGCGGCAGCGGACGGCGACAGCATGATCGTCGGCGAGGTCTTCTATCCGGGCAGCCCGTCGGTGGTGCAGTGGATGGCAGAGCTCTGGGATGCCAATCCCGAGCTTTACATGTTTATGACGGTGTCCACTCCCGATGCGCTGCGCGGTGTCTCCACCAAGCGTCGCAAGGGGCGTCCGCCGCTGTTTACCATCGCGTCTGGCCGCGAAAAGGAGTTTGCCGACTTCATCACGGAGTTGCTCAAGCTGCCGGAATCGCATGCCATCACGCATGGCAAGATCGTCGTGATCATCAACAAGCGCACCGGCAAGTACACGGTGATTGGCGGCTCCGACAATCTCGGTGCCAAGGCCAGCTACGGCAACGATGAGAACGGTGTGATTGTGACGGGCAACGCCAAGCTGGCGTGGTTCGTTTTCGTCAACATGTTCGACATCAACAAGCACTACCTGGCACGGGCAGCCGCTCGCGCCAGCCGCTTCTTCCAGAAGGACTCGGGCTACACCGGTCGTCTGTCTCAGACGGACAGCTGGCAGGACGCCTGGCTCGATGGCTACAAGGACAAGGAAGCCCGCATGCTCGCCACGGGCGTGTGGGACGGCAAGGGTCTGGTGGACAAGCCCGGCGCCAAGAGCGTGCCCATCCTGCCGCCGCGCAAGCCCAAGCCCAAAGTACCTGCTGCCGACCCGGCACAGGCCACCGCGGACTCCGGGACTGCCGGTCAGACCGAGGCGGTTGTGGCTCCGTCCACAGCTGTCGACACACCTGCCTCCGCCCCTGTGCCTGCGGCTCCGGCTGCAGATGCTCAGACGGTGGCAACACAGCCTGCACCGACTGAGGCTCCCGTGGTTGTCGTTCCGGCACAGCCCGCGGATACGCCTTTGGCCAAGTAAAGGCTGCAGTAATGTTTACGGCGTCGGGACTCGCAAAGGGTCCCGACGCCGACTTTTTCCATTTCTTCAACCAAGCTTTTAGCTAGCAAAGGAAAGTAAAGGAGACAACATGTGACCAACTTTGCTAATCAACTCGAGCGGCAGATAGCCCTCGCGTTTACTCAATTTACCGTGATGCTGAGCGCTCTGGCGCTTATCTTTACCAGTCTTGCTGCCTGTCTGCTTGTACCTGCTTTGACCGGCAAGCCGGCAGCTCTGGGTGCAACCAAATCGGCATCTAAAGACAAAGTCGCCAACAAGCCGGACCAAACACCTGAGCTGTTGCCTCTGGCTGGTACAACTGTACTCGTTGACCCCGGCCATGGTGGTACCGACCCTGGTGCTATCTCTGGTGGCGTATCCGAAAAAGATATCGTCCTCGATGTCTCGCTCAAACTGGCTGAAAAGCTGGAAGAGCTGGGCGCTGACGTAGAGATGACTCGCGCTGACGATACTTTTATCACACTGCCTGGACGTCTCGATGAGAGCAACAAGCTCTGTCCAGATCTCTTTATCAGTGTGCATGGTAACTCGGTCAAAAAGCCTGATATCAGCGGCATCGAGACCTATTACTATGACGATCGAGATAAGGCTCTGTCCCAGTCTGTGCTGGATCATGTCGCCGCTGAATTGGGTGAACAACCCCGGTGGAGTCACGCTCGGAACCTCTTTGTGTTGGATGGCAATGAAGCGCCGGCAACTCTGGTGGAGATTGGTTATCTAACCAATCCGCGCACCAGGGACCTGCTCAAGACGCCGACCTACCAAGACAAAGTGGCTACCGCACTGGCTCAAGCTGTAACCAGTTATCTCACCGCCCCTGGTGCCCTGCGTGGGTGCCCTGCTTGAGTGATTTGAACTTGCAGAAGTCTCTAGATTACTGGCAAGTGTTTGGTTTGCTACGGTGTGTCTGTGACAATTGTCCTGCACCCGTAGCAACATCTGGATAAGGCTTCGGAACTCAGTTCCGGAGCCTGTTCGGTTTTTTGCCAAGTGTTGTATTGTATGTTGTAGTAGAAAATTAAAAAAAAGCCAGCTCGTGATTGTCCGGTTGGACAGATCACGAGCTGCTTGTTAAAACGAGGACTTACGGGCTATCAGTTCTCGAGATAGGCCAGGTGCAGCAGGCTTTCGATCACATCGCCCGACGTGAATTCTTTGTTGGGGCGATAGAGCGTCAGGCGCTTGCTCAAGGTCGGCTCTTGCAGCACGGGATGCTCATGGTCGTAAGCCATCAAAGTGACGTCCCTGGTGCCCGGAATCTCGGAGGGTCCATGGGGCACGAGACCATCGCTCTTGTGACCATAGCGCTGATTGATCAGGCGCGCCGGTTCAAAAGTCGCGCTTTCGCCACGACCGATGATTGAGCGCAGCGTAACAATTTTGGCCAGGTCGGCTTCGGTCAAAGGCGGCAGTGAGCGCTGTTCGTGCTCACGATACTTGGTGGACAGCTCCAGCAAGGTATCGCCTACGTCATTGCCCAGAACAAGGCGGCTGACCGGTGCCAGTGCCTTGCGCATGAGATTGGACGCCATCATAAAGTCCGCCACCGGCGAGCCGTTAATTGGGCTCTGGATGAGGATGATGCGCGAGATCTTGGACTTTTCCACCTCGGTCAGTTGCCGGTAGGCATCGAGATTCATGATGCCGCCGCGACTGTGACCGATGAGGATGCCCTCACCATCAGCCAGCTTGCGGATGTAAGTCTTGATCAACTCGACGTTTTGGCGTGTGGCCACGTCGGTGTTGACCGGGATGGGCTGGACCGTGAGACCCATTTCCTGGATGCGCGCCAGGAGATGTTTGGAGTGGTTGCCCATGTGCCTGGCCAAAAAGCCCGGCGTAAACAGTACGGTCTTGCCCTTGAGGCCTGGAGCCATTGGGGTAGAGGCCGGACCGTTGTGACGGACCTGATGGTGCAGGTCGTGGAAGTGAGCGGTGACATCTTTGGCCGGAGCTGTTTGCACTGCCCTGGCGATTTCGGCTTTTGTCATGCCTGTACTCATGATTTGTGGGATGACGGTCGCCATTGACCGTTCAGCCAAGGCTGCGATTGTCAGCGCAGGATTGGCACCCATGGTGGCGGGAATGATTGATCCATCCAGAACAAGGAGGTTGTCGTAACCAAAAACGCGACCGAGATGATCCACCACGCCGTTTTGCGGTGCTGTACCCATGGGCACGCCACCAAGGTTGTGGGGGACGTCGATTTTCTTTTGCAGCATCCAGTAAGGGAAGGGCAAAAACTTGGTGCCCATGGCCTTTGTAAACGCTCTGAGATGCTCGTCGGCGCGTTTGTAAAAGGAGGCGTTGTCGCGCGGATTGAGGTCGGTCTGAATGACACCCTTTTTGTTGAGGGTAAACTGACCGACAGCGGTATCACGCCCGATTACCAAAAGCGGCAGAGTTGTTGCCGGCTCCACAAGACCTATCTTTTGAGCGAGCTTGAAGCCGCCGCTGACCAGTCTGATCATCAGCTTGTTGAGGCGGATAAGGCGACCGGTGACATAGAAAGTGTCATAGGTGAAACCACGGAAGCTGCCGTCGAACATCAGGTGTCCCTGATTTTGTCCGTCGGGACCGTTGAAGTCCAGACCAGCTGTTATCTCAGGACCGCCAGAGGGATCGAGCTCGGTCTTGCTGCGGATAGCAAAGCCGATATAGGTGCCGTTGGTGGTGTACTGATGTCCGAGGCGCTCGGAGAGACCAGGCAATGATCTGTGCACTGATTTGTTGCGCAACAAAAGCTGGCTGGAGCCAACTGAGCCTGCTGCCACAACGACGATGCGCGCCTTGAAGAGGCGCTTTTGGTCGGTTTTGGCGTCGATTGTGGTGACCAGGTAGGTGCCATCTGCTTGTGGCTCGATTTTGTCGGCTTTGTTGCCAGGCAAAATGGTGGCACCAAACTGATGCTCAGCGCCGTAGAGATAGTTGAAGTCCAGGCTGTTTTTAGCCTGATAGTTGCAGCCTGGCAGCGAACATTCGCCACATTGACGGCAACCTTGCTGGGCTGCGCCAAACTGATTTACTTTGACTGTGCCGATGGGTTCGTTTGCTGCGCGATATGTTATGGCCACCGGGGGCATCACCGAAGGCACGCCCAGTTTTTGAGCGGCTTGCAGCATCACTTTGCTCTTTATCGTACTGGCGTAGGGCGAGTCGGCAAAGAGCACTGGGTAGGTCTTGGCGCCCAGCATGCGCTCGGCGATGTCGTAGTAGGGGTCGAGAGTCTCACGGTTGATGCCGCCGGGCCAGTTGGCAAAATGGTCCTTGCGGATCATCACAGCAGCATTGACAATCGAGCCGCCACCAACAGCGGTACCAGACCAGGCGGTCACAGTGTCGCTTAGATGCGTCACCGTATGCGGTCCGAATTGACCTTCACTGGGGTTCCAGTGAGACTCAGGACCGCGCTTGATGTCTGGTGCTTTGTGGGCATATCCAGTCTCGAGCACGGCTACTTTGAGACCAGCCTGGGAGAGTCTGTAGGCAGCGACTGAGCCGCCATAGCCAGAGCCTATAACGATTGCGTCAAAATTTGTCGCAGGAGTTTGAGTGTTTGGAGTGGGCATAAGGACTTTGGTTGCATGCAAAAAGGCCCGGCACTCGCGTCTGCGGTGTCGGGTGCTTGTGGTCAGCTCAAACTGCTTCTGACCTGTAAAAATGAGTCCTCTACTGTCGCCTTGAGGCGCAGTAAAAGACTGAGAGTTTTATGGGAAAGTACTTTTGGCTCGGGGGAAGTTTATTTAGCGTGGGTTGTTTTATGACTTAAGCAACCTAAACTAAAACATGAGTAAAAATCTCCATATAATGTCCTTTATAGCGGTTGCAAAGGTGAAAAGTCTCTGATACTTTGGACCCTCCTTGATGTCAAGGTAGCGCGGCTATGAGCGGCTCACGAAGCCAGGCAAGATCTGATGTAGCTCTAATGGGCGCAGCATTAGAACTAAAACATAGTTGAAAAGAGTTGTGGCTTTTGGCTTATCTCAGAGCTTAGGGTGAAATTCTAAAACCCACTGTTATTCCCACAATAACCAACAAGACCTAAGTCCCACTTGTCACAGCCCGAACCTACCTGGAAGTAAGCGCTTCATGATCGGGTACGGCTCTGGCACTGGCAGTGGATTTTTTAACTCCTGAATGGAGCTAAATGCATGCAAGAACAAAATCGCGTTAAAGCTATCCTGCTCATCATCTCGTTGTTTTTTGCCACAGCCGCTATCGCTCTGTTTGTGCCGCCTATCGCTCAGTCTCTCGGCTACCACAACTTTGCTGACACAACCACTTTGTGCGGTGTGCCCAACTTCTGGAATGTGGCTTCTAACGCCAGCTTCCTGGTTGCTGGTGTGGCCGGTCTGATCTTTATGCTGCAAGAAAATGTGCGCAAAAGTGGGCGCACCTTTATCGATAGCGCTGAATGGTGGCCTTACTTTGCCTTTTTTGTCGGTGTCACTGCCACCGCCTTTGGTAGTGCTTACTATCACTGGGCGCCCGACAACAACACCCTGCTCTGGGACCGTCTGCCCCTGGGCATCATGTTTATGGGGCTCTTTGCCGCCGTCATCGCTGAACGCATTGCTGTCGATGCCGGTCGCTATCTCACCTTGCCTCTAGTGCTCTTTGGCGCGTCTACAGTGGTCAACTGGACGGTCACCGAGCATCTCGGCCTGGGTGATTTGCGCCTTTACGCGGTAGTGCAGTTCTTCCCCATCGTCTGCGTGCCCGTCATTCTGCGCAGCTTCCCTGCTCGCTATACCCGTGCCAATGACCTGCTTGTCTCGATTGGCTGGTACGCTCTGGCTAAAGTTTTTGAGACTTTTGACTTGAGTGTGTACACCGCCATTGGTATCAGTGGTCATACCATCAAGCATGTCCTTTGTGGCGTCAGTGCCTACTGGATCGTGCGCATGTTGCGCCAGCGTCAGCCTCTGCCGGCACTGGCTAGTACTGACTCTTCACCGAGCTGAATGGAGTGATGCTAAACACTGGCTAAAACTCTGACTATCAGGCAATTGATGGACCGGGATGGTGGCAGCTTAGCTGTCATCCCGGTCCTGATTGCGCACTGTTTTGAATGGCTTCTATTTGATTTTTGCACGTTTTTTGTTGATTTGTAATACTATGTAGAGTCGTAGAGGTCATTGAAAAAATAGAGAAACAGAGCAGTGCAACAGCTTTTGGCCATTGCACTGCCTGTTTGTTTGTTCTATCGAGAGAGCAACCGGTCAGCTCAGCTGACGCGATTGCTCTTTTACTACCAGTTGGTAGCGCCTCGAATTACTTCTTGCCGCCGCAGCCGCAGTCGAGCTTGCTCTTCTTGGCGTCGCCGGAATCGGGAGTGGTGGTCGGAGCCGGGGTGGCCGGAGTGGCAGCCTGCTTGGCCGCATCGGCGCACTTCTTGCACTTGGTGTTGCCGCACTTGCCGCCGCAGCCGCAGCCGCCAGCCTTTTTGGAGTTGGACATGATTTTATTCCTTGATGGTGATGATTGTATCTGTGCCAGAGGCGACACAGACACGGTTGGTAGAGAGCTGTGCTGGCGATGCCAACACAGCAAGGGTTTTTGCACTGCACAGCTCTTGCTGACTCAGTGCGGGGTGGACTACTGCTGCTATCTGATTTTGGTCAGATAAGCAGACAGTCGCTCCAAACATTGCGGCGACATGACGCGAGCATAATCCAGCTCGCTAGCCGCCTCTTTGATGGTCACCACAGAGTCTTTGAAGACTGGATGAGTGATCACCAGGATGCGTTGTGGCTCAATGTCTCCCACGAGGATCCATTGACCAGCCACAGGGGGACCGGCAATCCAGGTACGACCGCCCGAGATTAGATGGGCATGGCGAATCTTGCTTTCGGCTTGACTGGCCCAAACTGCTAATCGCAAAGACTTGCGGTGATGCGCTTCCAGCTCATCGAGCAAGTACTTTGCTTGTTTGGCGCCCTCCTGGATTGTTTGAGCCGTTGCGGCAAAGTCCAGACGGAGCTGATTGAGAGTAGTGCTGTCATGCACATACCTGGTCGCCATTGCACAGTCAAAGCCAGTCGCTGTGAGCTTTTGGCTCAGGTCATGGGCTCTGGCTGTCAGCTCTCGCGTTGTCTGCATATGCGCTAGAAGCTCGGCGTTGAGCCACCTGGCGGCATGCAAATCTCGACTGGCAGCTTCTCCTGGTGTTTCTTCAACATGAGTTGCCATGCCAAAAGCGCCGCCAAAAAACAAGGCAGCCGAGGCCAGCGCTGACGCCATAGCAATGCCAGAGATGTCTGGACTGGTGGTGGTGGTAAAGAGTCCGACCATGATTGAAAGCAGGAAGCCTGCCAGTCCAACCCAGGTCAGTCTGACAAGTGTTTTCATTGGACGCTCGCGGAGAGCCGCTCGATGCGTGCCCGGGCAAAGCCCAGGGATAGCTCGGCGGAAGAATAACACCATTCGATGTTGATGGCGTCTGGAGCCGGATGATGTCCGCAGATAACAGTCTTGATCAACTCACTTTCGAAGCGTGCCATACGAATCTGCTCAGTGATGATGCGCCTTTCGGCTAGTGTCTCATCACTTTGAGGCAGTCTATTAGCCAGCTCCTGAACAGTCTTGACCCTTTCGGCCAGAGTCACTGCTCGGTAGATGGGATGGGGTGTCCTGATGTTAGCCAGGGGCACCTCATCGGCCGGAGGGTGTTGCACTGCTGGAGCCTTGTCCGGGTTGACCGGCTTGTCTCTGGCAGTCTTGATGCGGGCCTTGTGGGCACGGTACAACAGGGCGGTAACGATAATCGCCAGGATTAAGACAGACGCATGCACGTTTGCCTCCTTTTCAAAATTTCCTCGGTGTTAACCGCTGAAGCAATAGTGGCTTCTCAATCGTCCACTTCGTCTTGGTTGCTCTCGGACAGAGCGGTTGCGCGGGCTTTGCGCACATGGATACGAGCTTGCTCAAGACCGGTGGCAAATGCGGCGATTTGCGCTTCGGTGGTGGCACCGTCGAGAGAACCTTCGATGGTGGTCTTGAGAGCGCTGGCCTTGTCTAGCTCAGTTTGAGCGAGCTTGCGCAATTCGACCACTTCCGTGTCTTCGCCCTTGAGCGCATTGATATAACCCTGCACCTGATTGATGCCAAGACCGAGGTCGTGGATCTCGTGGTGCAAGGTGTTTTTCATTGCCTCGTTTTCTCCAGAAGCAGCATTGCCTGCCTGGTTGGCACGGTCGATATGCGCCTGGCGCAAATGACGACCGATGAGAAACGCTGCCACAAGTGCAATGGCGGCGATGACGCTGGGTAACAGCATATATTTCTCCTTGCGAAAACACCTGTCGGTGAGATCGCTAAAAACGTGGAGGGAGTGGAACGTTTAGATTAAGGGGGTGGTGTTGAAATGAAAGTTGGGAGTTGGAAGAAAGACAGTAAGTGACTAGCAGAGATCTTGGACACTTTTCAAATGCTTCAGGCCATATGTGTTTTAATCATCGTGGCAACAACACCGCTAAACTCTTTACCAGGACTGGATTTCAAGACAAGCCTGGAACCAGGGTGTCCATGACAACGTCAGGCAGAAGATAATCCCCAGGTATCAGTGTTTTTAATGCTCGGGTTGTCAGGTTGGCGCGGCTCGTTCAAGGTGTTTTCGGTGCTGCTTGCCAACCTCCTGGAGATGGTTTTTTTTCACGTCGGTATGGTGTCAATTTGTATGCGCTCTGCATATATCTGCTGCGATAATTAGCTCCGCGAAAGGGAGAGAATCGATGAAAGTTTTGCTGGTTGATGACGACGCCAATATTCGTACCGTCGCTTTAATTGGATTGGAAGATACGCCAGAGTGGGATATTCGTGAAGCAAGCTCGGGGCAGGAAGCCCTTGATCTGGCAGCTCAAGAAAAACCAGATCTTATTTTGCTGGATATGATGATGCCTGGACTGGACGGAGTTTCGACCTTCGAGCGCTTCAGACAAAATCCAGCTACCAGGGATATCCCCATAATTTTTATGACTGCCAAAGTGCAAAAAAACGAAGTTGAAGGCTATCGCAATCTGGGCGCAAAAGGTGTCATTATCAAGCCTTTCGATCCGCTTGGTCTGGCTGACGAAATAATGGGAATTCTCGGCACGTAGTGACTGGGGTAAATATCATCAAAGCTCGTTTTGCTACTATCTGGATTGCCACGGCAGCTATAACATCTGCTTCGCTTTATTTTTTGAATAAGCAAAATGAGATTGTTACTGAGCAGTCAGCTCTGGTAGCACATACCCATGAAGTGCTGAAATCCTTACAAGAAGTACGGGGTAATAATCTCAGAGCAGAAAGTAATATCCGCGCTTATTTGCTGACTTTAGACGATAGGTTTTTGCAAGAACGCCAAAAAGCTGTGCTGACAGTGCAAGATGGCATCTCTCAGTTGGATGTATTGACCCAGGATAACAGCGAGCAGGGTCAAAACCTCAGGGTGCTGCGCTCTTTGATGCAACAGAGATTGGATTATAGCAAACAGATGATTGTCGGGCATGCTAAAGGTAAAAAGCCACCGTCGGTAGTGTCTGAGCAGGTGCGTACTAGTTTTGAGATGACATCCAAAATCGACGCTCAAATCAAGCTCATGACCGAAGAAGAAAAACGGCTTCTGGAGCTGCGCCGGGCTGCCTTTGAGCGAGCTATGGTTGAAGCCCGCAATATTGAATTGATTTTGGCGCTGTTAAGTGTGATTGGTTTGACCGGGGCTCTGATATTAACTTACCGCTATATGCAAGCTAAAATGCAGGCTGATGAGAGATTTAGGGCTATTTTTGATCATACCTATCAGTTTATAGGGTTGCTCAGCCCTGATGGACGCATCCTGGAGGTTAACAGGACCGCTCTTGAGTTTGTTGGGATAACGGCGACTCAAGCCAGGGGGCTGTACTTTTGGGATAGTCCCTGGTGGTCTTATAGTGATGAGACTAAAAAGCAGGCAAAGGATGCTGTCACCAGTGCTAACAAAGGCAACTTTGTTAGGTTTGAGACAGTGCACTATGGTCCTGATGGCCGCTCTATCACAGTGGATTTTTCGCTCAAGCCAGTACTCGATAAATCCGGCAAAGTAATTTATCTTTTGCCCGAAGGTCGCGATGTATCTGAACAAAGAGCCGCCCAGCGTCTGGTCGAAGACAGTGAAAACCGCTTGCGGGCTGTGTTTACTTGTCTAGCCGAAGGTGTCTATCAAATCGACCTGGATGGCAATCTGGTCTATATGAATAAAGCCGCTGAACGTCTGCTTGGACATACCCAGGCTGAGCTGATGGGGCGCAGTATGCACGAGGCCATTCACTCAGTCACACCAGAAGGTGAGTTTCGTAGTGCTCATGATTCACCTCTGTTGAGAGTGGCTCAAACAGGCGTTGTCTGTCGTGTTTCTGAGGACTGGTTCCAGCGCATCGATGGTACATTTATGCCGGTCGAGTATGTCAGCTCCCCGCTCCAGCAGGATGGCAAGATAGTCGGTGCAGTTGTAGCATTTCAGGATATATCGCTCAGGCGTGATGCCGAAAACCGCGTCAGTGAATTTTATAGCTCTGTCTCTCACGAATTGCGCACACCTTTGACCTCAATTAGAGGTGCTTTAAAACTGCTTGAAGCTGGTAAAGGCGGTGAGCTTGCCCCTCGCGGCAAACATCTGGTGACGATGGGGCGGCAAGAATGCGACCGTCTGGTCAGGCTGATAAACGACATCCTCGATATCCGCAAAATCGAAGCAGGTAAGCTTGAATTGCGCTTGGAAAACGTCAATGCTAGTGCTTTTGTCGAGCAGACTGTGGATAGTCTCAAGACCCTGGCCCAGGAGAGTAACGTCAAACTCAAAGTCGATGCCAGCTGTGACATGGATGTCAGCGTCGACAAAGACAGACTGACCCAGATTTTGACTAATTTGATCTCCAACGCCATCAAATTTTCGCCCGCTGATGGTGAAGTGCTTGTGCGTGTAGCCAGAGACAATGACAGTGTGCGCTTTTCGGTGATGGATCATGGCGTGGGCATAAGTATTGCCAATCAGCAAAAGCTTTTTAGATTGTTTCAACAAGTCGATAGCACTGATGCCCGGCCTAAGGGCGGCACTGGACTGGGTCTGGCCATTAGCAAGGCATTAGTAGAGCAGCACGGTGGGCGCATTGGTGTTGATAGTCAGGAAGGTCAGGGCTCGATATTTTGGTTTACCATTCCGCTGCCCACTATTAGTTTTGCTCGCGAGCAATTGGCGCCGCAGGCAGTGGCGTCAAGGCCTCTTGTGCTAGTGGTCGAGGACGACGAGTCGCTGGCTACTGTGCTGTTGTTTTCTTTGCTGGATAGATTTGATATTAAGCAAGCGCGCTCTATACATGAGGCTCTGACTAAAATAGAAGCCGACAAGCCAAAAGTGATTTTGCTCGACATCCACTTGCCTGATGGCAGTGGCGTTGACTTGCTCGATAAACTGCGCGCCTCTCCTGATACCGAGGACATCCCTGTAGTACTGATGAGTGGAGATGAGCCTAAGCGTAGTCATTATGTCCATCCGCTGGTGGTGGACTTTATGCGTAAACCATTTGCCGAAAACGTCTTAATCGAAACCTTAGAACGTGCCCTCAAATATCGTCCGGCTCGCCTGGCCAGTGCCGTTGTGGCCGAGGATGATGATTTTACTCGTGATCTTTTGGTGCAACAATTGACTCGTCTTGGAGTTAAGTGTAGAGCCGCTTCATCAGGCGAAGAAGCTCTCAATATACTGCGCGCCCAAAAGACAGACTTACTCATATTGGATCTGGGCTTGCCTGGCATGGATGGAGCAAGAGTTGTTGATACCTTAAAAGAAGAAGGTCTGGGCAATATGCCGCTTCTGGTTTATACGGCAAGAGATCTCAATGCCACTCAAAAAGCTCATATCACTCTTGGTCCAACCCGCCACCTGACCAAGTCTCTGGCATCTGAAGAACAGTTATTAGCTACGATTCGCGAGCTGCTGGCTGGGCTTACTCTCTCAACGGAGAGCGGTGTATTCGACACATTAAGTCAAGCCAAGATAGATACTCATAAAAAAGTGCTGTACGACAATTTGAAACAAGAGAAGGAAAATTAGTATGTCTCAAGCCGGTAAAAGAAATCCTTCACACGGATCTATCCTGGTCGTTGATGACGATCCGGCTTTTAGAGCGCTTGTTAGCACCCTACTTAAGAGCAAATCTTATCGTGTTGTTGAAGCCAGCAATGCTGACGAAGCCAGTGCTATGTACAACGACAAAGAAACAAAACTAGCGATCATCGATTACCGCATGCCTGGAGCAGATGGCATGAGCTGGATACAAAAGTTGCGTGACTCTGGTAGAGCCACTCCTGTGGTGTTTTGCTCCGGCACCTGGTGTGATCAAAAGACATTTAACTGGTTGCGCAATATTTTGCGTGTCTCTTTAATAGTTAAAAAGCCTATTGTGCCAGCTGTGTTTTTACAGCAGATTGAGAGTCTTTTGCCCGCAGAGACAAAGTTAGCTATTCGTGAGGATGGCATTGCTGAGTTTGATGATGTCGCCGAATCTTACGACGATGAGCGCTCGGTGCAGTCGCCTGATGGGCTGGTGCACCAGCTCATGCAAATACGGACAAAACTGGATATGAAATCTGCACTGAAAGTAGCGCAGGCTAACTATCTACAGGACCTGGGTAATGAATGGTCACAACTAGTGCGTACCGCCAATGCTCTCAAAAACGAACCACACAGGCGTGATTTGTTAGATGATGCTATTAACATGTCGCATAAAATCAAAGGGACAGCTGGCTCTCTTAATTTGATCAAGGTGGGCGAAATTGGCGGCAAAATTGAAAACTTTTTGCGCATGTTTGATCCCGATGAAACCACTGAGATGGAAGTTATTTGGTCAGAGACTTTTAGAGCCCTGGCTGAAGGCGAACAAGCTGTCAAAAGTGCTATCAAGGATCAGTCACCGGTCACCAGTGAAGCACAGGCAGCAAAGCGGCTTTTGCTTGTCAGTGCTGACTATGGCAATTTGCTTGGCGGTGATCATGCTTTGAGTGTACAAACCAGCGAGACCATTGCTGGGGCTATCAATAAAGTTAAAAGGGTAAGCTACGAAGCTGCTATCTTTGATCTCAATGCCGGTGTCAAAGAGAATTTTTTTACTCTCGCTCGCGACCTCCGTATAAACGTGGACGGAGTGGTGCCCATAGCTCTTATACAAGCCGAAGGCGTCAAGCTCAAGGCAGAAGAACTGGCCTATATCGGTTGTAGCGAAATCGTTGAACCGCCAGAGACGACTTATATGCTTGAGTCCATCTATGAGCGCTTGTTAGCTATCAGACGTGAGCAAAAACAGCGCATTTTGATTGTCGATGATGACGAAGTCCTCTGCAACTTTGTCAATACTGTTTTGAGTGCACAGGGATTTAATGTACAGGCACTTAACGATCCGATTATGGCACTGGATACGGTGCGCAAATTTAAGCCTGATTTGCTCTTGCTTGACGTGATGATGCCTGGTTTGACAGGCTATGAGGTTTGTCGCATGGTGCGAGAAGATAAAGAGTGGGGCAAGATACCAATACTATTTTTGACTGGTAAGACTACAGCCGAATCCAGAGCTGCAGCCTTTCAAGCTGGTGCCGATGACTTTTTGCAAAAGCCTGTCTTGATGGAAGAGTTGATTACCAGAATAAGCTCACAGCTGGCTAGGGTTACTAAAGATAATACAGATGTGGCTAAAGACGAGGCTACTGGTTTGCTCAATGAAGGCACATTTGTTAAACAGGCGCAGGGATTGATAGCTCGCTCTCTGGCTCAGGGGCAGCATCTTTCGATGGCGCTTTTGGCAGTTGATGATGTTGATCAAATACGCATCGTCCACGGCACTGAACACCTGCGTCAGGCTATAACGGCTCTTGGCGTTGAGATGCGCATGCGCTTTAAGGCAGAGGATTTGAGAGGACGTATTGGCTATGATGCTTTTGCCCTTGTCTGCACAAGAGAATACAAAGAGACTGTAGCCGGGGCATTGGAACTGATGCTGCATAATTTTAGCCAGACTAGTTTCTTTGGCGAGAGGGGCAATTTTAAGGTGAGTTTTAGTGCCGGTGTTGCTGATTCGCTAGAAGACGGCACTGGGCTCAAAGACTTGTTACGCTGTGCCTATCGCCGCATGTCGACGCAGAGACAAAGCCGTGATGGTGTTATCTCAGCGGTGGGCTGAGGTGCGTGCCCGATAAATGACTGGAGCCCGACTCTGACTCTGTCTACGGTCTGTTACTACGGTCTGTTACTACGGTCTGTTACTACGGTCTGTGCGACTATAGAGTGTAGTAGGGCAAAAGTTTTTAGAATTCAAAGGAAAAAATCAAAGAAGAACAGGAGGTGGACAGGATTAGAACCTGTCCACCTCTGGAAATAGTTTAGCGTTCTGTCCTGTGCCAAAACACAGTGCAGAACGCTCTTTTAGGCTTACCGCGCTGGACTCAGAAAATCACAGCGCCGGAGTACTGCCAGGCGTAACGCAGGTGACCATCGGGGAAGAAGATGACCTGGCGCAGCTCGTCGTTGTCGGGCTGGATGGTGAGGCAGTTGGTCATGCACACGTTTTGACCGCGCACATCGTAGACCGTCGCACCGTGTGCCAGCTCCAGGACAGAGTTGCCGACTGACGAAAGATGCTTGTTCAGTTGGCCTTCCAGCTCAGCGGGCACGTGATGCTCGCTGGTCCACTTGAAGATCGCCTCGTTTTCGCTCTTGTCCGGCTTGGTGACAGGACGGAAGGTGAGCTGCTCGACCTTGTTGGCTTGAGCAAAGGCGATCATCTTTTCGACTTCGGCGACACTGTCGATGTAGCCCTTGACCATGACCACAGCCAGCCGCACCGAGAAGCCGAAGCGATGCAGTTTGGCAATCAGGGCCGGCAGGTCCATGTAGTCCTTTTTGCCGGCCATGTAGATCTCTTTGTTTTTGTCAGCATCGTAGTGGCTGACAGAGATGGCCACGGTGGTCAGACCGGCGTTATACCAGTCCTTGAGGTGCTGGTCGGTGACCTTGTTGCCCGGACCGTCGGCGATGAGCAGGCCGTTGGTCTGCAGCTCGATGACGGGGAAGTTGAAGGGTGCGAGATTCTGCAGAAATTCGCTGACCTGGTCGGGGAAGATGGTCGGCTCACCTTTGGAGGTGATCATCGCCGTGCTGCAGCCGCCGTCGCGAGCGAACTGGCAAGCCTTCTTGAAGTTGCGCCAGTTGATGTCCGGAGCCTTGCTGCCGATGCCGTTTTTGGGCGTCATGTGGGCGACGCAAAAGGGGCAGCGCGCCTGGCATGCCATCGAGCCAGCGACGATGCTAAAAGTTCTCACTTTCATAGCGGATTCCTATGGTTAACAAATAATCGGAGAGCTAGAGGTGCCTGGCACCTCTAGCCGGCTAGACGTTGCGCTTGCTCAGGGCGCTGTGGCGCATCAGACCGAGTGCCACTCCCAGCGCCGGCGAGAGCAGTCGACCGATGATGGGCAATGCGTTCAGTTTGTGCTCGAGCACATAAGGGGTGTGACAGCCCCGGTCCACAAAAGCAATCAGGTCTTCCCGGGCTGCTTCGATGGTGAGCACGGCTCCCCGGGGGAAGTCGTATTCGATGTGTTCGCCGTCGATGTAGAGCTTGCCGCCCTGCATTTGCGATATCACCGTGAGCTTTTCGCCTTCACTGGCGATGCCTGAAAGCAGCCCGGGCTTTTCGAAGAGGCGCAGAAACGGTGCTCGCTTCTGGAAGGCGAAGCGGCGATCGTCGATGGGCAGGATTGGACCGCCTTCGGAGCGCAAGAAGCCGGTGGTGCCGGAGGGCGCGGCCACAAGCAAGCCAGAGCCTTTGTGCATTGCTCGCTTTTGCCCGAGGACGACCTGGTAACGACTGGTGCCTGCCGGATGCTGATGAGCAATCAGCACCTCGTTGAGGACCAGCTCAGGCAGCGGTATTCCGTCCAACGTCAGCTTGAGGCGCAGCAGCCTGGTGGTGACAATAGCACCACGCAGTACCCGGTCCAGTGTGGCACCAAAGCCACGGGCGTTGGTCAGACAGAAGTGTCCGAAACTTGTCACTGGAGCTGAATTGACACCAAGGACGGGCACCTGTCCCAACACTTCGTGAGAAATGCGCAGGAAGGTGCCATCACCGCCGATGGTGACAATCAAGTCGATGTCTTTGAGCACTTCTTGCAAGTTGGTGAAGTGGCGCTCCACCACTACCGAAATGCCGCGCTCTTCCAGCACACTCTGGACATGCCGGAGTGTGCTCAGGTGCTGTTGATGTGACTCGTACACTGATTCGACACCGGGCTTGCGAGCCATGATGTCCGCCAATTGAGCCGTGTCGCCAGTGCGCGAGACCTGCTCAAAATAGCTCTCTTTGACGACAAGTAGCGCTCGTCGGTAGGGCACTGGTGCGAGCACCGGCGCCATTTTAGCGTTATGAGTTGTCTGCATCGCTTTTCCTTGGAAGTAATGGCGTATGCCGTGAAAAGTTGCAGGGCCGTGGCTGCTTCTTGTGAAAGCTACCACTGCCCTGGTTAGTCAGTTGACCTGAGTCAGTTACTTCCGGCGAGCGCGCGCTTTGACCGGCTTGAGTTGGTAAAGCTTGCGCTTGCGGATGATCTGCTGCACCACCCAGGGCGTGGTGTAGAGAATGGATTCACCACGCGAGGTCCAGTCGCGAAGCATCTTGCTCGAGACATTGGGGCGCGGCGAGTCGATCACGTCGACGTTGCAGTCCGGTGCTGCGGCCTTCACCACCTTGAGCCATTCCAGCGCTTGCGCGTGGGTGGTCTCCTGGGTGGGGAAGCAGAGGAAGCGCACTTTGCCGCACAACTCCGCAAAGCCCATCCATTCGGTCAGGCGCCACTGGAATTGCGGGTCGAGATAGTCCGCGGCGATGAGCATAGTCAGCTCGGCGTCGTCTCCGTACTTGAGGCGCATGTCGTTGGCCGTGAGCAGTGCGTAGGAAGTCGTGCCCCGGTCGAGATCCACGCGCGAGGCGCGGAAGAAGGGGTTTTCGGCTGTTGCTGCCACGACCATTTCATGCCGTTCTTCTGCCGACTCCGCCGCCTTTTTGTTGTTGGGCGGTGAGGCCGTAGTGACGAACTCGACCACATCCATGTCGTACTCTTCGCGTGCCCATTCAGCCAGGAGCAGATGCCCGTAGTGAATGGGGTCGAATTGACCGCCATAGATGCCGACATGTTTGCCCTTGCGCGTGCTCGCTGGTTTGACTGGAGCCGGGGCACCAGCGTCTTTGTAGAGCGCGTGCTTGGCGACCATCATCTGGGTGACCCAGGGCAGGCGGTACCAGATGGAGCGGCCTTTGGCGACGCTCTCGCGAATCATCGTCGAAGAAAGCTCGGGGCTTGCCACCTCGATGCATTCGATGCGGGCTTCGGGGATGAGCTTGGCCCATTCTTCGAGCTTGCCCATCTCGTGCTTGTCGCGCGGAAAGACCAGGATGGTGACGAGCTTGAACAGCTCTTTGCCGCCGGACCACTTGCCCATCCACCACTTGTGGTCGGGGTCGAGGTATTCGGAGCTGGTCAGGTAGAAGAGTTCGGCATCGCCGTACTTTTCCTGGACCTTTTCGACGGCATTGAGGGTGTAGCCGATGCCACGCTGGTTGATGCTGATGCGCGAGGCTTCGAAGTGCGGATTGTCCGAGACTGTGGCGACCACCATTTCGTGACGAGTCTCGGCATCGAGGACGCCGGACTTGTTGGGCGGGTTGCCGCAGGTGAGGAAGAGAACGAGATCGAGACCCTTGACCTGACGTGTGCGCTCAGCGCAAATCAGGTGTCCGTAGTGGATAGGGCTGAATGTCCCGTCGTAAAGACCGATTTTGAGACGCGTCTTGCTTGACCGCGTACTCGTGCGCTTGGGAGCGGCTTTTGCTTTTACGATAGTCATGGTTACCTCCATGGGGCAATTGACCGGAGTCACTGCCAGGTTTGAGATAGTCTAGGACATGCGAAGCGCAAATACCTTACCGGTATGTATAGCTCGGATGTTGCGCTAGATGTGGTTGGTAAAGCGAAGGTCTTTGTCACCTCGGTGGCGGGGCACAAAGGTACAAAGGTTTGTTGCAACCGGAGAGACTGTCATGTCTCAAGGCGCGGGTTGAAAATCTGAAAGATGGTTGGTTTGAGGGCTTAAGTTACCGATAGGTATGAGAGAAGAGAGACTTTGAGACTAGTGGTTATCAAGATAGTGAACAAGCTTACTGGCTTAGTTTTAAGCCAGGTCGTAACATTAGTTTTAGAGCTTGTTATTCTGTCTGAGAGCTTTAAACTCCCCGTTGACCAAGGCTTTCTATTTATCTTCTATCTTATTTATAGGCTTTAAAAGTCTTCATCTTGACAGCTGGCTGGCTAGCATGTCTAGCGCGAGGGGCATTGTGCTGCTAGCGCTAGGATGGTGGACACTTTTCTGTTGCTGCGCTGCTAGCGCACAACTCTGGATAACAGCACACTTAGTCTTCTTTGAGCAAGTCTTCCACAGCTTGGATAGCTTTTTGCAGGCGTTCTTCAAATGTGCCACTGATGAGGACATAAGGGCGTCCATGAGCTGACAATTTTTGCTTACAACTGGCTAAAAATGTCTCTCTTTCTTCTGGCAAATGGCGCTGGGGATCTGTTACCCAGGGCACATCAACATCCAAAAGCAAATAGAGGTCATGGTTTTGTTTGGCTGCGCTAGCCTCTATAGCGGGGTCGACACGCTGGTAGAGCCATTCACTCCAGATTATTGTTGTGAGAGCATCTGTATCGCTAAAAATGACGCGATTGGCTCTGTGTGCCAGCGCTTCTTCAGAGGCTTGCATGCCGTGGGCAAATATTGGCAAATCTTGCTCATTGAGCGCGTTTTCGATGGTTTCCATAAAGGTGCGCGCATATTCGGGCACGTGAACAGTCTCGAAATGATTGGCTAGATTGGCTGTGAGTGTGCTTTTGCCTGTGGATTCGGGACCAAAGATGCAAACTCTCTTGAGATAATGCAAACGCACGTCCTCAGGCAAATAGCTCCAGTGCTTGAGTGGTGCTCGTCTGATGGCGGCAGAGTTTGCTTTGGTTAGCTGGCGCAAAGGGTCTACCGGTATAAACTGAGCGCCCAGGTTATCGGCTAGTGGTTTGTCGCTTAAATTGCCACTAAACAGGTAATCTACCCTCTCAGTGCCAGCACCTTTGAGTAAGGTCGCTTTGAGAGAAGGGGCCTCCATCTGGTTGTCCAAATGGCTGTCCAATTGTCCATCCAATCTGGTCTCTTGCTCAACATTTAAAATACGCAAATGAGGGCGTTTGGCTTTGAGCCAATGGATGCGCTTTGCTAAGTCGATGCTTTTATCTTTTGATGTGACCAAAACATAGACTGTGTCGCAATAAGCGCTGGCAAAATCAAGCAGATAAATATGCCCGCGATGCAAAGGCGCAAAATCGCCAATGATTAAGCCAGTGCTGCGCTGTTTTGCTACATCTAATTCGTATACGCCTTGCGGCATCAGCTCTCGTTCCTCGAGGTATTGTCTGGCTAAATTTTTGTGCGCTGGCTCTAAAAGCTCGATAGACATGCCACATATATCAGACGAAAGCCCCGGAGGTGTCGCTGTGGCTCGGGCTAAAAGGCGCCTGTCATCAGCTTCTCTGAGAAGCTTTTCGGCTTTGAGGACGAGATGCAAAGATGGGAAAGTGAAAATCACGCGCACGACTGACTACCTTTTTGTGCCATTATCCTTCCTAATATTGCACCTGCGCCAGTGGACATGAGGTCAGCGCAATCTTTGGTTGCATGATTGTTTAAGGGGGGTGTTTTTGTGGCAGGTAAGAAGAAGGTAAAATGTTCGGGAAATCCTTTCTTCGGGCTCCTGAGACGGGCATCCTCGCTTGATTTCCTGTGTTATACTGCGGTATAGGTAAAAGAGGGAAACTATGCAATATTTCCTTTGTCCAAGATGTCAGTTTAAAGTGCCGGCAAATAAACATATTTGCCAGACTTGTGGCTATAAAGTGCCCTCGTCTAAGCCTGCTCAGGGTGAGGCAAATGGTACCGATAATGGTACCAAGGCGCGCTCTTTCAGCAAGCTCTTTGGTTTTAACGCGACCAAGCAAAAAGACGCTCAGCAAGAAGCCCTAGGCTAATTTGCTTCAGATTTGTTAAGGCACTACCAGACTATTGGTAGTGTTTTTTTGTGTACGCTGTGATCCACTCAGTTGTTCTTTGTCAGGATTGATTGACAGCAATCAGTACAGAACTCTCTTTGACCGAGGCAATCGCTTTGCCAAAGTCATTGCGCGAGAGAATGCGTGTCAGCTGGTCGCGCTTGAGCCCCAAGAGAAGCACATCACACTGAGCCAGTTGAGCTGCTGCATAAATGGTTTTAGCCGGTGCGCCGCGATCTAGCGAGAGTGACTCTGGTACCGGTAGATATTTGGCATCATTGTATGTAAGCGTAATTGACTTGGCCAGCTCATCTGCTAGTTTGCTCTCTGGGTCGCTGCTAAAGGGCACCATCAGTCTTTTGCCGGTAAAGTCAGGACTATTGAGCTTAGCTAGTACAACTGGACAATGGCACTGATTTTGTAGTTTGAGGAGCGCGCGCTCTCCGCCCAGAGAGCGCGTTTCGCCTTTCCATTCTAAGAGCGCCATATCTACTGCATGTGCTTCGATGGTCTCAATTAGAGCGTCGATCATGGCGTTTGCCACACGGATATTGGTATGCACCGGCACCGACAGCTCTTCTCCGACCTGCTCTGCGCACTCGACAATACGTTTGCCATAAGCCGACGATACTTTGGTCGTGCTGGGATCTTTGTCCGGCGGCACAGTAATAACATGCAAGCACTCTATGGCATAACCGCGTGGTCTGGCCAGGTGGGCTGCCAGACGTAGCAAGTGACCGGCACTCTCGATGTCCTCGGCCACAATTAAGATCTTGCCATTGCTCATTTCGGGCGAGCGCGACTGATACATCAAATAGGTGCTGCCAGTGCCCTTATGCAGCAATCTCTCGTTGAGTGATGTGAGAGCCAGGCTCTCTGTCCGTGTGATATCGCCCCTGGTGATAATACCGACCAGTTTGCCCTCTCTTGTCACAGGCAGGCGGCTGATTTTGTATTTGGACAGCATCGTCAGGGCCCTGGCCAGTGTGGCGTCATGGGCGATGGTCACCGGCCGTGGTGTCATTAATTGGCTTATTGGTGTGTTTTCGTCAATCTTGCGCTTGCAGATACGGACAAGGTCTTCGGAGGTAAAAATACCAATGGCATGATTGTCTTGATCTACTACCGGGAAGCCTTTGTGGCTTGTGCCATTAAAGAGCGCTTTGACTGATTTGACACTGTCACTCTGGCGCACCACCTGCACGTCTGTCTGCATTGCTCTGGCTACAGCGATATTGTTGGCGATTGATGTATCATCTGAGGCTTCGATATTGATGCCCTGAAATTGCAGGAGCTGATCGTAGATGGAACCTGGATTTAGCCTGTGGGCCACAAGGTAGGCGACAACACAGCTAATCATCAGCGGTAATACCACATTAAAGTCTGTTGTCATTTCGAAGATGATAATGACAGACGTCATTGGCACCCGCGCTACTGCGCAAAATACAGCTCCCATGCCTACTATGGCAAATGTCTCCAGATTAGTAGCGCCAGTTAGATGCAATTGTAAAAGAGAGATTAGCTGACCAAGACAGGCTCCCAGAGTCAACGATGGCGCAAACAGTCCGCCTGGTGCTCCTGAGCTATAGGCCAGTACGGTAAGACCAAAGAGAGTGGCAAATGACAGTAGCACCGTGTTTAAATCAAGATGCTGAGCCAGTAGCGCCTCTCTTAGGCCGGCAAAATTGTGAAAGAGCGGCGGCAAATAGAGCATCGTAACGCCGGTGATAAGCCCAGCCATAGCGCAAGATAAAGTTACTGGAATTTTGAGCTTGCGATTGACTGTGAGACCGCCAATAATGCTGCTATTAAATAGCGCTCCCACAAGACCAGCGATTACTCCGAGAAGCAGATAAAAAGGGATATCTCTGGCGAAAAAAAGTGACTGGCTTGGATGCATCTGAATGTCCAGGCTGTGCACGCCCACCAGTCGAGCAAAAACAGCGGCTACAAAGCAGGCCACAACACAGGTGCCCACAGTAAAACTGGACATACGCCCGAGAAGCTCTTCTAGTACAAACATTACACCTGCTAGAGGCGCATTAAATGCGGCAGCCAGACCTGCTCCAGCTCCTGCTGCAATCAGTTGAGCGCGGTGCTTAGGTGAAGTATGTATATAAGTCGTGGCCTGTGCCGACAGGGCTGCCGAAAGGTGTACTGTTGGACCTTCTCGTCCCATAGATAGACCAGAGCCCAGGGCAATAATGCCGCCAAAGAGCTTAGCCAGACATGTTTTAAAATTTAGCGGAATGGGCTCGCCCATGATGCAGGCTTTTGTCTGTGGTATGCCGCTACCGGCTGCTTCTGGCGCTACAAACTGCACTAAAGCGCCGGCCACCGCGCCTCCGATCAGTCCAAAGAGCGGAAATAAGTAAGGACCTGGATAAACTCCATTTAAATGCAGCCGCAATGTGCCCAAAAGCCCCACGCCTTCTTTGACTGCAACAGCGCCAATGGCAGCTACCAGTCCAATGACGCAGGCTTCCAGGAGATTGATATTGGCGGGCTCAAGCTGAGCGTCACCCAGGTCTTTTGGCCCCGCACTGGGCTGATCCATAATTCAAAGGAGCTTTCATTTGGTGGATAGTATTCATATAAGTATATCGCTCTTTGATTGGCGCCTTGGCAATGAGGCATTGCTAATTCAACAATGATCAAACTGTTGCAAGTGACAGGCAGCACTGAGTTTGCAAAGTTACTCTAATAGAGTGCGTTACATCAAGGAGTTAGTCATGAAGACCGCTTTTGCTCTATCTATAGTTGCCGCTCTTGCCCTTACCAGCTCAATGCCGGCATTTGCTTCTGGTACCGATGGTAAATCGAGTTCATCCGAATTTCTTAAAGAGTCGGCGATGTTTCCCGTCAAAATAATGGCAGTTGGCACTGCTTTTGCCGTAGGTACACCGATATCGGTGGTACGTAGCGAAGTCAATCGACTCGGTCAATATACTGAGGCATTTGTAGAAGAGGGCACTACTAAGGACGGCTCTCTGGGCTTGATGCTGGCTAGTGTGCCAGGAGAAGTCCTGCATACAGTTAGCACCGTCGGTGAAGGCATCTGGCATGGTGGCGAGCACGCATTAACTGGCTGGCAGAAGCCATTTAGTGCTGGTTCATTTAGTCTCGATGAGTAATCCCCTGGAGGGCATCGGGCTTTTGCGCGCCGGTGCCCTCCTCTGTACCTGTCATTGTAATTAGCTGTACGCCGCGTCTGCGGCTAAAAAATGTCCAGAGCCAGCTGGTAAATACAAAGAGTCGATTGCGTAAACCAATCAAAAAGAAAATATGGATAATAAGCCAGCTTATCCAGGCGCCAGCACCGCTTAACTGGGCTTTAAAAGGCCATTTGATATTAGCTACGGCTCTAGCGCGGCCAATTGTGGCCAGGTCGCCTCTGTCTATGTAAACAAAGGGTTTGCGCGCTTGCCCTGCCAGATCGGCGCTAATTGTCTTGCCGATATAGGCACCCATTTGCAGTGCGGCTTGCGCCACTCCCGGTAGTGGCTTGCCGTTTTGCTCTTTGTGGGCTAGATCGCCTATGATAAAGATTTCGCTGTGACCGAGAGCATTGAGATACTGGTCGACTACCACACAGCCCCGTTTGTCGAGGGCGGCGCCATAGCTCGTATTGATTGCCTGACTCAGGGCAGAGGCTTGCACACCTGCCGCCCAGACTGTGGTAGATGAATGAAATGTGCCTTTGTCTGTCACCACCAGGCCGTTTTGAATATCAGTAACCTTTGTGCCGAGCATAATTTGTACGCCAATTTGTTGTAGTTGCCTGGCTGCACTTTTGGCTAGCTCCTCAGGGTAAGGCAAGAGTATGCGATCAGCTGCCTCCAGTAAAAACACTTTTGATTGGCAGGTTTTAATTAGATGAAAGTCACGGCATAAGTAGATATTGCAGGTGTCGGCTATTGCCCCCGCTATCTCCACACCGGTTGGTCCGGCGCCTATGACAATAAAGTTTATCGGTTTGTGATCCCCGGTTTCCAGCATCTGGCGCTCTGCGATTTCAAAGGCCGAAAGAATTCTGCTCCTTATATGGAGCGCGTCTTCGATAGATTTTAGACCGGGTGCAAACTGCTCCCAATGCTCATTGCCAAAGTATGAGTGGCTTGCCCCAGTAGCAACAATCAGATAGTCATAAGCCAGGCTGATGCCAGTTTGGGTTTTGACACACTTAGCTTGACTGTCAAAGGCGATGACATTGTCCATCACTACTTCGATATTTTTGTGGTCGGACAGTATACTCCTGATTGGTTGGGCTATGTCCGAAGGTGCCAGTGTGGCTGTGGCTACCTGGTACAAGAGAGGTTGAAAGGTGTGATGGTTTTTGCGATCAAAAAGCGTAATCTCGACATTTTGTGAGCTGAGAGCGCGCGCTGCGGCCAGTCCAGCAAATCCGCCACCCACTATTACTACTTTTGTCTTTGATTTATTTGTTGCCATAATTAAGTTACCTGACTTGGATGAGTTAAGGTAGCCTCTTTTAGTTCCTGATTTAAGGAGCTAATTTGGGGGCAAATCAAAGATAGCTGTTGGGGTTAGCGTTATTTCTGTGGAGTCACATGTGATTTTGAGGCGTGCACTGATCGTAGCTACCGGTGTATTAGTTGCCGGGCTAGTCCTGTCTTTGCCTGTCAGTGCAGACTCACAGTCACTGTTTAAGCTCGGTCAGGTGCTCGAAAAACAAAATCAGTCACTTAAGGCAATTGAATATTATGATCGTGCTTACAGGGCGGATAAAACTAATCTGGATGCTCTCTACGCCTATGTGCGCGCCTGTTGTGCTAACGACAGACCGGGCGATTTGCTGGCGCCCTGCAATATCATTGTGGCGGCAGATCCTCAGGCAAAGCGCTTTAAGGCAATTTATTTGTATAGAGCCAATGCTTATAGCGCTGTGGATGAAAACCACAAGGCAATAGAGGATTGCAACAAAGCAATCCAGCTTGGTACTGACGAATTTGGTGCACGTTTTTGCCGGGCTCATTGTTATGCCTCTATTGGCAAAGCTAAAGAAGCTTTGGCTGACTACGACCTGCTCATTGCCAAATATCCTAAATGTCGGATTAGCACGACTATTTGTGATCAGCGGGCCAAGCTTTTTGAGTCTATTGGGCAATATCAAAAAGCTATGGCGGATTGGACTTATCTAATTGGGGTATATCCCAAAAATCCTTACTATTTGCTCAACCGTGCCCAAGACAAAGTGGCGCTGGGCCAATATAAGGAAGCACTGGCTGATTATGACCTGGCTGTAAAAGTTGATCCCAAAGACGATCATTGTTACTTTTTGCGGGGTAAGCTCAAGCTTAAGCTGGGGCAGTTTTTGGCAGCTGCTGAAGACTTTAGTAGTAGTATCAAGCTGGACGATGAGCCGAGCTGGACTATTTATAAATTGAGAGCTGAAGCATATGAAAAGGGTGGCAAGGCAGAGCTAGGCAAAGCCGACAGGCTAAAGGCTGCCAGAATGGAGCAGCTTTAGTGGTGGCGTCCGCGCGCTCTCTCATTAGTTCCGCAGTGTTTTATTTTTGCTTTGACTGGCTGTCGCGCAGATATTCCATTAGTGGACGATATGAATCTGGCATAGTAGTGTCGTCAAATTGGGCTTGATGAACGCCAGAGCTGGTGTTGACCTTAATGCCATAGACAAATACGTCGCGGGCTGATTGGTTGAGTTTTTTTGCATCTTTGCTCTCAAGGATGCCACTTTGTATTACAAGATCTTGTAGCTTGTTTTGAGCGGCACTATCAAGATCGGCAAAGATTATTTCATAGCCTTGATTAACACCAGCAAAACCGCCACTTTGCGTCAACGCTACTGTCAATATTGTGGGTTTGTTTTGTTTGTCAGACATTGCTTTGCCTTTTGTTTTTGTCTTGTCACTGCCACCTTTTGACTGCTTTTTACAACAGTCGGTAGCGTTGGCATCACAACAGCTATCACCTGCTACTGCTGGTGGTGCTAGAGATATTGTCAGGGCGCTAGCCAGTGGTGCCAGTAATAAGCTTATTGCTTTTGCATTAATAATTTTCATATTTTGTAGCTGACCTTGAGATGTAGCGCCACCTTTATAAGGTTGCATTATACAGCTTGTTGCCGTCCCGTCTGGCTGGGGAACTATCTATCTTGCTCTTAGTCCAAACTCCAAGAATGACAAGATAAGGGTGGAATTATGATGTTTACTAGACTTTTGCTGGCGACAACTATGACTATTGTCCCGCTTGCTGTGGCTGCAATGCCCGCCCACGCCTCTGACAAAGATAAGTTGGCCGCTGTAAGCTCAGCTAAAGACGATGGTAGTGATACCAGTGCAGATAAAGCAAATACAGCTAAAACTGCGGATAAAAATACTGTAGAAATTGTCAAAGAGGGCAAAGTCGAGGCTACAAAAGGGCAAGTCGAGCACGCCAAGATCAAGCAGACTAAGGCAGATAGAGCGATGATAGAGGCTGCCAATCAAATCGATGGTGTTAACATCGACCCTAGCACTTTTAAAGAAAAGAAGAAGAAGTTTAGCGCTGGTAGTTTAAATCCTATCAAATGGATTTTTAAGCCAATTATCGATATGCAAAAAGAAGTGGTGCATCTCGAGAAACAAATAATGAGACTGGAAGCGCCTATCGCCAGTCTGCAAAAGCCGATGATTGGTCTGCGCTCAGACATGGTGAGTGTGCAGGATCAAATGAACGTGATGCACGCGGATATTACAGATATCCACGGTGGCATGAAAGGTGTCGATAAACGTCTGGCTCACATTGAGTCGCAATTGAATCAAATGTATGAACCAATTATCGATCTAAAAAATCCTGTGATTGCCCTGGAAAAGCCAGTTAATGGTGTCAGTAAACAGTTGAATACGCTTAAAACTGATTTAAAAGAGCTAAAAGACGTGGTCTCTTTGACTACTAAGTTAATCCTGGCAGCTGTTGTCGGCGTAGGTCTTTTGATCGTAGTTGGCACCCCAGTTGCTGCGCTATTTGCCTGGAGGCACAGACGGACAATCATGGAGAGACTTGGTGAAGACACCAAGGGCAAAGCTGAACCAACTGCTGAAACTGCCGCAGAGAAGAGTGAATCCGCCAGGTAGCTGCTGGGCAAGTACTATAACTTTCAGATTGCGGGTATAGAAGTCCTGTCAGCTGTGGGTGATGTATGTCAAAAGTACTTTCTGGCGGTTTGAAGTATTGTCCTATTGCCTTTGAGGGAGCGTGTCTTGAGCAGGGACGCTCAATTGTGGACGGGTTTGGCTTATATAGTGCCTTTATTGCACGGGCCTATCCCTTACCAGATACTGTTAAAGCGATTGAAGATTTTATCTCAGCTATGCAGGAGGCGACAGCAAAAATTGCCTCAGCTGAGATTGATAAAGACGTTGTCTGGTGCGCTCTAAGCCTCACTGTGGATAAATATTTTGAATACCAGTCGCAATCTTACGGCTGGACAACGGACCAAACCGAAGATATAAAATCTCGTTGGTTTGCCACAATCGGTCCGGTCTTTTTTACTGGTGCAGGCGCGTTTAATCTCGATGCCGCGGCTATCGCTGAGTGGAATCAGGACTACTTAAAGTTGATTAGCACTGATGGTCAAGGTCGCTATGGCGATTATGTGCGCTTGTTAGTGTTTGAAACAGTGGTTTTGCAGGCGTTGGCTGGCGCTCCATGGCAGGAATTATGCGCTTTGCCTATGAAGGTCAATAATATCTCGCAAGAAGCCGTTGAGGCGGCGTTGAGCCAGCGGAGCTAAAGCAAAATAGAGTAAAAAAAGAAAGAGAGATCGGTCATAACCAGTCTCTCTTTCTTGTTATTTCAATTGCTGTAGAGCAATTAGTTTTATTGCTTCATGATATTGGCCAGGTCATCAGCATGTTCTTCTTCTTTAGCCAGGATTTCTTCTAGCAGGCGGCGCGTAGTAGGATCGCCATTGCCAATAAAGTCAATCATTTGTTTGTAGCTGTCGATGGCGATACGTTCAGCAACTAGATCTTCTTTGATCATGTCTTGTAGTCCGTTGCCCTCAACATACTGAGCGTGTGAACGCTTACTCAAAGTATCGGGGTTGAGATCTGGCTCTCCACCAAGTTGAGTGATACGAATTGCCAGAGCATCTGCATGTGATTGTTCTTCTTCGGCATGTTCCAGGAATTCCTGGGCGATGGGCTCTGAATTAGCTCCTTTAGCCATGTAGAAATGGCGACGATAGCGCAATACACAAACAAGCTCAGTGGCCAGTGCGTCGTTGAGCATGCGGATTACAGCTTTGCGATTAGCTTTGTAGCCCTCAGTGACAGCGCCTTTTTCCACATTTTCGCGGGCTCTTTTGCGCAATGCTTCGACATCTGGCTGTAGATTTTGGGTGTCTTCCAGGTCGGTTTGTTTTCCGTTCGTTTTCATCTTCAGTTTTACTCCAAGAGACACAGTTGTATTAAGTAGACCGGTCCAGTGTCTCCTGGTTCCTGTCTAGCTTCGCTGCTGCAATAGTGAGATATGTGTGACCTAGTAAAAAAAAGAGGTCCCCATTTAAGAGGACCTCTTTTGAGCTATTGCCGTAGCTCTAGTTTTTGAGGTTTGTGCAAAACTCATCGAGTTCTTTTTCGGCTTGCTCTTTGGCATAACCGTAGCGTTCTTGCAACTTGCCGGCTAGCTGGTCGCGTTTACCTTCGATAACTTTCCAGTCATCGTCAGTGATTTTGCCCCATTTGGATTTGCACTGACCTTCAAACTGCTTCCAGTTGCCTTTTACTTGATCCCAATTCATGTGTTTCTCCTTTTTGTTTTTTTACTTGGTTGGTTAGTTAACGCGGATACCGATACGTGAACGTTTTTCGTTGATATAAGCGACGTCTTTATCGAGACGAGTGGAAATGCGATCTAGTTGCATCGAGAGTTTGCTCATTTTAGAATCGCTAACAGCGCCGTTTTTGGTGTACTTGGATTGCATCATGTTGACTTCATTCAATTCTTGTTTGAGTCTTGATACTTGTTTGGCGGAGAGTCTGCCAGCTTTGTACTCATCATCAACACGGCGTTCTAGCGTCAATCTACGGGCATCTACACTATTGCCTACGACGACTGCATCGCGTCCGGCGATGACATATCTACCGCCCACAAGCGGTGCAAAAGTGACCGTTTTGGCAAAGGGCACAACCACTTCTTGTACTGAGTTGAGTGAATCAGCCAGAGCCAGTGCTTGTCCATAAGTCACTACTCTTCCTTGACCATAGCCTGCCGCTACTTCGTCGAGGCGGGCACGCAACTCGGCAGCTCGAGCGGCAGTGATATCACCGCGGGTGAGGGCATCGCTGATGACAGCGTCTAACTCGGCGCGACGAGATTGTAGCTTGCTCATGTAGGTGACAGCAACAGGAGCAGATGAGAGCTCCACTACCTGACCGCTGGCATCTACTGTCGCTACAACTTGACCGCTGATTTTGTCGGCGAGTACTAGTCCGCTGACTAGCGGCTGACCATCAAAGGTGCGAGTGTTGATATCAAAGACACCACGAGTAGAGCCGGTCAGTGGATCTACAACCACATAGTTGTGGTCTGGGGCAAATGTATAAGTGCGGGTCGTCGTTACTGTGCCCGAAGGAGCACTGGTCACTACAACTTCATCAGCAAATGCTGGAGCTGAGACCATAACGGTGGCTCCCAGTACCAGAGAAAGGGCTAATAGGGATTTCATGGCGCAGCCTCCATATTGATTGCGTAGGAAATAATTGTTTGTTCGATGCTTTTGTGACCTGGAAATTTACCGTTCAGTTCCCGCGTTATGGATTAACGAATTGTTGAGAATGTTGTTTGTGTCTAAAAGGCGCTGTTCATTGGAAGGGAACAAGCAGTCCGAAATCGGCGCCAGTGGTGATACTTATCGCGAGGTCAAAAGTAATGAAAGCAAAAATGCCTGACGGGCGACTTGATAATGCCGAGTATCTTTGTAATAGATGTACTACAAAGTTTATCCATCAAGATGGACCACTGCAATGTCCCAAGTGTCAAAACACAATTCAGTCGGATCTTGTGCCTGTGCTGGTTTTGAATGATCCAAAAGAAGAGGCGATGTATACCGAAGATGATTTTATCGGCGGCTAATGCCTAGTATTTTTTTTGGAATCGTCTTGCGGTTTGAAAGCAAAAAGAAGAGAGACCTTGGTCTCTCTTCTTTTTTACTGTAATTTAAATTGGCTTAGGCTGCGTCTTTGAGATAGCTACTGAGACGTTTTTCGACTTTGCGGCGAGCCCGTGAGATTCTTGATTTGACTGTGCCAAGTTCTAGTTTAGCGACATCAGCAATTTCTTCATAACTCATATCGTATACGGTGCGCAATAGCATCGGTGTGCGGAACAGTTCTGGGATATCATTGACAGCATTTTTGAGATTTTCGAGCAACTCTTGATTGAGGGCCATGCTCTCTGGTTCATAGTTGCTATCTGGGATTTCCATTGGCGCTCTTTCATTACCTTCAAAGTCGTCAGTAGAGTCAATTGAAATACAATTTTTTTGTTTGACCATGGCACGAGCTTGATCGTTGATAACGTTTTTGATCACTCGTTGCAGCCAGGCTTTGAAGCAGGCGGGCTCTCTCAGTTGATTGAGCGACTTCCATACTCTAATTTGTACTTCTTGCTGCATATCACTTGGGTCCATCCAGCTAGGAGCACATTTATAGATGACTGCTGCAATGGTGTTTTTGTAGCGTCTCATTAGATATTCAAAAGATTTTTGGTCGCCTTTGCGGTAGGTCACAATGAGTTCTTCATCGGGCATGTCGGTATAGGATTTTACGGGTTCAGGTGTCACAACTTTAAGAGCTACTGTAGACCGTTTTTTCATTGCCGAGTTCATGTTTATTCCTCTTTACGCTGATTGCCGAAACTTGCGAAACACGCGGAAGCGGCAGGACTCGCATTGCGGAGTCCTTTGTTTGCTGCTTGGTGATTCAATCTGTATTCATTGTCCCAATTTGGCAGGGACATTGGCACCCGGGTAAACCCCAGTGGGGAGGTTTCCTAAATCACTTTTACCGATTTGGCAATGCCGCGTAGGAGTTGCGGCTTGGGCTGTTGGGTCTTGGAATTATGGGGTGGCATATAGGGTTTTCCCTTGTAGTTGAGGCCGGGTTCCCGTTTTGCTCAAATTGCCACGCATTGGCGTGTTGCGGTAGTGTATGCGCGCTAGGCGCATGCTTTGAGGGTTTAAGCCAGCTTAAAGGGCAGGGTGAAACAAAAACAGGAGCCTACGCCAGGATCGCTGTCGCAACTAATAACGCCACCCATTTGTTTGACCAGGCTTTTGCAAATAGCTAGCCCCAGTCCAGTGCCGCCATAGTCTTGTTCAGTATCGCTTTGAGCCTGTACATAAGGCATAAACAGCCGTTCTATATTTTCTTGGCTGATGCCAATACCGGTGTCCTGTACAGCAAATTGGACATAGTATTTTCCGTCAACTATGGTTTGCAGAGCTATCCGCACGTCAACACAGCCTTCCTCTGTAAACTTGATAGCGTTATTGACAAGATTCAAAAGAATTTGACCGATTCTATCGCTATCTCCCATAAGGCTTGCTTGCAGTCTGGGATCTAGATGCTCTGTCACTTTTATTTGTTTGGCGCGCGCCGCTGGTAAAGCGGACTGCAAAATGCGGTCACAAAGCTCCCTTATATTAAAAGGATTCTCCTTGATAGATAATTTGGCGGTTTCAATCTTAGAAAAGTCGAGCAGATCGTTGACTGTGCGCATCAAATCTTTGGCCGAGTTTAATACATAGGTGGCCAAATCCTGTACATCTTCACTGTCGCTTATTTCAATTAGCTCTTCAGTAAGACCAAGGATACCGCTCATTGGTGTGCGTATCTCGTGGCTTATATTGGCGATAAATTGAGACTTGAGGTCATTGGCTTTGACTGCCTCGTCCCTTGCTAGAGCCAGCTCGGCATTAGCCTTTAAGAGTTGTTCGGTGCGCTCAAACACTTTCTGGTCAATGTTGTTCTGCAATTCGTCTAAGGCAAGTTGCTGCTTTTTGATCCTTTCTAGATTGGTCAATAGTTCCTCGTTTTGCTGGCTGATTTCTTCCAGCGGGCTTGCTGAGCCTAGTTTGTCGAGTGTGTTGGTAAGTTCGCTGAGTTCTTGAATAGTAAATGGAATTGAGCGTGAATAAAGAGGTTTGCCCAGACGCAGGGTGATTTCTTTGTCGCTATCACTATTTTGGACCTGGTCTAATTGGCAGTCGCTTGTCAAAAGTGCGTGGAGTTGCACCGGTTTTGGTGTCGTGTCTCCGCCAGGGTCCAACTTACCAGTTACTACCAGACGCAGTACCATTGGCTGGGCTGCGTCCTCTACATTAAAATCTAAATTGCCTCCGGTGGAGTACTCCAAAAAATATTTCACTACTTCGCTCAGCGCCAGAGCCAATCTCAGTTGATGCAACTCATCAAAACCAAGTAAATTGGCAATCTGTCTTGCCCTTCTGCGAGCTAACAAGACATCGGTTTCATTATTTATTTGCAGACTAAGTAGAGTCTTTTTTGGCTCTCTCATCGACATCCTGGCACCTAATTTTCTGATTCCAGGAGCGCATCTCGCCTAGTGGATCTTGCCGTACATGGGGACGACGCCACTGCCGGGCCGCAGTTCCATTTATGAACTAAATAGACATTTGTCCTTTTTAAGGGGTGCTTTTGCGTCCCTCTAACAGTTAGATTACGGCGTGGTAAGCTTTGTGTAACTGGGCATGTAATTTTTGCATATGCAGGTTATGCTATAAGTTATTTGATATCTGGCTTCGGCCAGTACCTATGTATTGCGCTGCCTGCCAGAGTAAATGGCTATCCCAAAAAGAATAATACCCAATGAACAACTCCAGTAATGGCAATCTCTCAGTTGTAGAAGATACTCCTACAGTGCTTCTTGTTGAGGACAATTTCCTCAACCAAAAGGTTGCTTCTGCTCTATTGCACCGGTTAGGGCTCAAGGTCAAACTGGCGACAAATGGCAAAGAGGCTGTTGACGCAGTTGTAGCGCAGCGCTTTTCGCTCATTTTGATGGACTGTCATATGCCTATTATGGATGGCTTTGAAGCATCTGTGGCAATTCGCAAACTGGAAGATCAGACCGGGCAGTACACTCCTATTATCGCCATTACCGCTCTTGCCATGGGTGGCGATAGAGAGCGTTGTATTGCTGCTGGCATGAATGACTATCTACCAAAACCAATCGACAAAGATTTGCTCAAGGTCAAAATCAATCACTGGCTGCGTACCGATGTGGTCTATCAAAGTCAGAAGATGCGCCGTAAGTTAGTCAGACCAACCTCAGTAATGACCGTAATTGAAGGTAAGCCAATTGACCTCGACGAACTCGAAGAGTTTTTTGGCGCAGAACAACTGCAGGAGCTGGTGGACGTCTTTTTGACACACACAGCTGACATGATCTCTCGAGTTAAAACCCAGATATTTGAGCGCAATCCACGAGCTGTAGCCGGTATTGCCCACGAAATTAAAGCTTCCTGTGCATCAATTGGTGCCAAACAGTTAGCGCGACTCTGTCTCTATCTGGAGCAAGCATCAGTGCAGCACGACTGGATGGAAGTGAGCGAAACTCTGTCGTCTATAGAGCGCACGTTTGAAACTCTCAAGTCCTACATCGAAAACCAGCTCGACAAGCCAGCCAGCAAAGTCGAAAGCAAGAGCTAAATCAAGCTGCTTGATTGCTCAAAAAATAGATATGCTCATCTAACTCGGTTTGTAGTGAGTCAGTGGCAACTTTTGGTGAATTGGCAGCCCGGCTCTGAGCCCAGTTGTGCTTTTCGTCTCTGATGCGAGTAATAGTATCTAGTTCCATGCGCGTGTTGGCATAGGCATTATCGTCTTCACAGAGCACGCGCTCCTGAGCCTTTAACACTGTCTCGTAAATACGTGCAGCTTTGGCATAGTTGCCTTCAAGACAGCAAAACTGAGCCAGTCGGGTCAAATTCTCGAGCAATTTGCGATCCAGGTTTTTGCTAGCTACACCACTGCGGAGAGCTTTGAGCATGGTCCTGGTTTGTCTAGTCACATAGCGTTTGTCAGTGCGCCAGCAGGCAGCAATTATAGAGTCTGCAAGAGTGTCCCAGCTAAAGATTTTTTTTGCAAAGATCATGCTGCAGTCCTTTTGTTGTTAGTGTTGTTGCGTTGTTGTGTAAAGATGGCGTCGGCCACTGTGGCGTTGACTAAGCCATAAAAGGATTGCACTCGACTGAGGCGTAAAATATCTTGAGTCAGTCTCATGCGCACTTGTTTCATTATTTCCTGGACGCTGGCTTGTTGTGGTGCCATGCGCTCTACTAATTCGGTGATTTCGTCTTCACTGCGTTGCATCAAGTGGATAAATGCAAGAGCATCGCCTGATTTGCTGAGACTAATGAGATGATGCAGAGGCAGGTCAAGATAGTAACTAGAGGGAAAAAAGCCTGTCACTATCGCCTCGGCATTATCCGAAAGGGTGCGGGGAGATTGAAAAATCATGATCATGCTTGTGACTCCATTAATAACTTGCAAAAGCATTGCTGGCACCACTGGTGGTGTGTTAGCCCTTTAATTGCGTTCAAACTTTATGCAGTTATTGTGTCACTGGCACAGCGCTGCAACAATCAGGGTTTACCCCTAAGCCGCTGTGCGCCATCTCGCTGGGCTAATTGCCTTGTTGTCCACCCTGTTACCGGTGTCTGCTCGATTTTTCACGGGGATTAATGGGGTGGCCTATAGGGGTTTCCCCTTCTTGACAGTTTAAGCTGGAATGCGATTGAGAGTTTTCAGCACTGCTTCAAATTCGCTTTTGGCCTCGCTTAAGCGTGTTTTTGCTTCAGCCCATTCGTTTTCTGATGCGGCAAATTCAAGCAAGGCAATAATGGCTGCCAGATTTTCGGCTCCAACGGCAGAGGCACTGGCCTTTATTTCTTCTACCACCCGTTCTATGGCGGACAGGTCTTTTTTGCTAACAAAGTAGTCTGCATATTTGAGCATCTCGCGCACGCTCATAGCAAAAGTCTCAGCCAATCCAAATTTTTCGCCAGGAGTGTAGCTATCCCACACGGTGCTATCGATGTAGCCTGTCTGAATATCGCTTTCTTCTACAGGAGCTTCGGGGGCTAGTTGTCTGGCTGGTTTGGCCGATAGCCAGTATTCCATTTTTGAAGTGAGTATGGCTTTATCGATAGGTTTGGAAAGATAATCGTCCATTCCTGCCGCTACACATCTTTCGCGGTCGCCGGTCATGGCCAGAGCAGTTACAGCAATTATTGGAATCAAAAGCTCACTTTTGTTGGCGCTTTCGATTTCGCGTATTGCTCTTGTGGCGCTAAAACCATCCATTACTGGTAGTTGGCAGTCCATCAAAATCAGTGAGTATTTGCCTCTGCTAAACATATCCACCGCCTCCTGGCCGTTGGCGGCTAGCTCTGCCTTTACACCGAGGCGGTTGAGCAAAATCATGGCGATTTTTTGATTGACCGGATTATCCTCTACTACAAGGATAGGGTCTATATTGGCGAATTTATTATCGCTCCCTGGTGTATCAGTACTCATGTCAAATCCTGCTTGTTGGCATCAGCATTGCTGCCACTAGTCTGCCGTGCGGGGCTGATTGCTGACTCGTTTGTTGACTGTTTGGGTGGAGTCTTGCGGGCAGCTATTTTTGTTTTTGTTGTCAACAAAAATTGTCTCGCTTTAGCGATAATGTCTTTGCGAGTAGTGGTGGCGTCCTTAAGTGGTCTCGCTAACTCTTTATAGGATTGCCAGATATTAGGCTCGATTGCTTTGATGGCATAGCCGATTGTTTTGACGTTGCGCTGCCACAAAAAATCTTTGACGCTTTCGTAGGTGACAGGGGCAGCCAGATTGATAAATGCGGAGTCAAACTTGCCACCAGTGGTGATGTGCAAAGATTGCGCTTGTTCTACTGAAGTAGCAAAATGGAGATTGACCTTGCCACCATTTGTTTGCTGGGCTAGATGTTGCTTGTACTCTTGCTGGATGGCTTGATCAGGTTCGATTATCAAAACTGTTGGTCCTTGTCCATTTTTGCCAGTCTGCTGCAATGTTTTTATTGTCAGTGATGCCACGGTTGTTTGAGGTTCTATTAGCTCTAGCGGTGAGGCTTCAATTAGTTTTTCTGGCAAAAAGCTCGATATAAGTTGTGTTGGCACTTCATTTTTGCCAAAACAGCTTTTGAGCTGACGTAGCAGACTCCAGCCAGCTCCGCGCTCTAGATTGACATCGAGGATGATGGCATCGGGCACTCTATTGCTTGCATATGCCAGAGCGCTTTGGGTGGAGTCAGCGATTTGAGCTACATAGCCTTCGTCTTCGGCAAGAATTTCTAATGCCTGGATAGTGCGTATGTCTTCTTCGATTATCAGTATTATTGGTTTGTCAGACTTATTCCTGCTGCCAGCGGCTGCGCCACCGTAGAGTGCTTGCGCATTGTTTGCTTCTTGCAATTGTCCTGGTAATTGCTTAAATGCCTGGTTGAGAGCCTCGGCATTGGTAAATTGACGCTGATTGAGACCGGGTCCTTTGCGTGTGATCTCACGAATAGCACTGTCCGGTATGGTCATGTCCAGGTCTATATTGATGTCGATGTCTCTGGGGACAAAGGTGGCTGGCAGATAAAAGGTAAATGTAGAGCCTTTATCGACCACGCTATCGACCACTATATAGCCGCCGAGCATTTCTACGATTTGTTTGCTAATGGCAAGCCCCAGACCAGTGCCACCGTATTTGCGACTGGTGGTGCCATCTGCCTGGTGAAAAGCTTCAAAAATAATGCTGCGTTTGTCTTCGGGTATGCCGATACCAGTGTCTATCACTGAAAACTTGACCATGCCAGAACCTGTGCTTTTTTGCAAGCTGCCTATGGCTCTTTCTACTTTTAGTTTGACCGAGCCGTCGTTAGTAAACTTAAAGGCGTTGCTGAGCAGGTTTTTGAGGACCTGATTGAGCCGTTTAGCGTCAGTCTGCAGCGAATATGGTGCGGAACTATCTAGCTCCACGCTAAACTCGATATTTTTACGTGACATCGACTGGCGAAAAGATCTTTCTACATCTGTAATCAAGTCTTTGAGGATGACTTCACTCATGTTGAGAGACACAGTGCCAGACTCGATTTTGGAGATGTCTAAAATATCATTGATAAGCTCTAGAAGCTCTGAGCCGGCATCATATATGGTGGTGAGGAAATCAATATCGGTTTGGGTCAGGTTGCCTTCGTTGTTTTCTAAGAGGATTTGAGAGAGTACAAGCAAGCTGTTCAGTGGAGTGCGCAGTTCATGGGACATATTGGCAAGAAACTGTGACTTGTACTTTGATGTTAATGCCAGTTGTTCCGCTTTCTCTTCAAGAGCGCGGTGAGCACGTTCGATTTCGCGACGCTTTTGTTCCACGTCTTCTTTTTGCAAAAGCACCTGTGTGGCCCGTTCTTCCAGTTGCAGGTTGGTGACTTCTAGCTCATCTTGTTTTTGTCTCAGTTGTAGTTGAGATTTTTGTAGAGAGACAGTTTGTTGCTCCAGCCTTTTGTTGGTTTCGGTCATCTCCATTTGCTGCTGTCTTAGTTCTTTAGCCAGTGTCTGAGATTGCGCAAGGAGATCTTCGGTGCGTGTGTTGGTCTGAATTGTATTGAGCACAATGCCGATGTCTTCGGTCAATTGCTCGATAAAAGATAGATGAATAGGGGCGAAGTGATGCAATGTTGCTACTTCGATTACTGCTAAGAGCTGTCCTTCAAAGAGCACTGGGAAAATTGCCACATGCCCGGGCTCTGTAACACCAAGGCTGGAATTTACTTTGAAAAACTGTTGAGGGACGTTTTCTATTACGATCGGTTGTCTGTCCATAGCGCACTGACCGAGCAGTCCCTCTCCCAGTTTGAGAGACTCTGGTAAATCGCCTTTTTGATTGGCATAGCTACCTAAAAGCCGTAAAGTAAGATCGTTTTCTTCGGCATCGAGGATATAAAACGCGCCCTGATGCGAAGAAATCAAAGGTGCTAATTGAGCCAGCACCAGATTTGATACCGTCCATAGATCTCTTTGACCTTGCATCAAACGAGCAAACATGGTCAGGTTTGTCTTGAGCCAATTTTGTTCTGTGTTTTTGAGAGTGGTATCCTGCAGGTTGCGGATCATCTCGTTGATATTGTCTTTGAGTGATGCCACTTCGCCTGAGGCGGCCACACCAATTTGTCTTGTCAAATCGCCTTTTGTCACGGCTTTAGCCACATCAGAGATGGCTCTTACTTGGATAGTGAGATTGTCTGCCAGTTGATTGACGTTGTCTGTCAGATCGCGCCACAGACCAGATGCACCGGGCACCCGCGCTTGAGCGCCTAACTTGCCTTCTACGCCTACTTCACGGGCAACTGATGTGACTTGGTCGGCAAAAATATCGAGTGTGTCGATCATGGAGTTGATTGTGTCCACTAGCTCAGCGATTTCACCTTTAGCCAGGAGCATCAATTTGCGTTTAAGGTTGCCGTTAGCTACCGCACTGACTACTGTGGCGATATTGCGCACCTGGTCGGTGAGATTGGTGGCCATCAAATTGACATTGTCGGTCAGTTCTTTCCAGGTGCCAGATGCTCCCTTGAGTCTTGCCTGACCGCCCAGCTTGCCCTCGAGTCCGACTTCGCGAGCGACGCGGTTGAGCTCGGTACAAATAGCATCCAGATGAGCCACCATCTTATTGGTGGTCTCAGTCACTTCTCTAAACTCACCTTTTAGCTCCATGGCATCATATTGCAATGGCATGGTCTCAGTCAGGTCGCCAGCTATAACCGAACGTAGCAGCGCGTTTGAATCTCTGATTGGTCTGATCAAATTTTTGATCAAAGCATTTAAATCTTCGGCAACAACTTCCCAGCTGCCCGCGGCGCCTTTGATGGCAAAGCGCTCAGTAAACTGGCCTTCCTGCGATATTTCTTTGGAGACTCGGCGAATTTCTTGCACCATCTCCTGGTTAAAAACTGCCAGCTCATTAAAAGCCTGGGCCACTTCAATTGACTCGGGGGTGTTGCCGGGAGGCATGCGAAAGGTGAGGTCCCCTTGCTTCATGCGTCGCAAGGCGTTAACGATGGCTATATGACTGTCTGGGGTGCTGGGATCATTAGATGTCATCTAGTCAAGGTACCTCTGGCATCCCTTTCGTAAACATTTCAACCCCTGGATTTGTGCTTGGCGCGACTGAATTTAGACCGACATATTGTCCTGGGGTTCCCGATTTTAACGCCTGGCTATATATATTGTTTAAAAAGTGCAGAAATGGCCCTTTTTGAACCCGTCAATTGTGCCCACAGTTTATAATTTACCTGATGGTAAGGGGTGCGTGTTGAGCTGGGCACACTTTGTACCAATGTTTATAGCTTTTGAATGGTAGCCCATGTCTCCCAGTTTTAACCAGAAAACGGCATATGCCTTAGTTATTGCTGGATTTATCTTTATTGCCTCAGTCGTCTGTCTCTTTGCAAGCGCCTATTGGTTGCTTGAGGCTAAGCATTGGGTAGACCATACCAATCAGGTGATTCTACGCACCAAAGATTGCCTTATTGTCTTGCTCAATTGTGAGACCGGTCAAAGAGGCTATGTTTGCACAGCAGACAAGAGCTTTTTGGAGCCACTTAAAAAGTCAGAGCAGTCTGTGGCTGCATCCATTGCCCAGGTGCGGCAGTTAGTGCAGGACGATAGTGAAGAGACAAGCCGAATTGTAGAAATTGAACGGCTGGCTAAAGTCAAAATGGACTTTGTCAATCAGGTCCTTTTTGTCTATCAGACTTCGCCAGCCGCTGCCAGTGCGCTCATTGCTACGGGGCAGGGCAAGCGCACAATGGATGCTATCCGCAAACTAATTGCTCAAACAGAGTCTCACCAATTAGCTTTGCTAGATAAACGCAAAGAAGAAGTGGCCAGGCTGCAAAATCTAATAATAGGTATCATCGTGCTACTGACTATCCTCGAAGGAGGGAGTCTAATTTACATCTATAACCTCAATAGAGTGTACGCAGATGTCCAGCGCAAGAGTATTGACGCATTACAAAGTGAAATAGCTGTACGTCTTAAAACCGAGGCTAATTTGCGTGAAACCGCTATCAATTTGACTCGCAGCAATGAGGATTTGCAACAGTTTGCTTATGTCGCCAGTCATGATCTGCAAGAACCGCTGAGGGCCGTGCAGGGCTTTACCTCGCTACTGGCCAAGACTTATAGAGACCAGCTCGACGAGCGCGCTCTGGGCTGGATTGATCAGTCTACTCAGGGAGTTGAGCGCATGCGCACACTGATCAATGGCCTGCTCGAATATGCCAGAGTCGAGTCCCGTGGCGGCGATATGGTCTCGGTTAACTTGGGCGAATTGCTCAAAGACGTGCAGATGGTCCTAGCTGACTCCATTGCCCAAAATGATGCCACTATTGTGTGCCAGGAGTTGCCGACCATCACAGGTGACGAAAACCAGCTCAGGCAGCTATTTATCAATTTAATTGGTAACGCTCTCAAGTACCGTTCTGATAAAGCACCTGTAATTGTGTTGTCGTCCTCAAGAGTGGGCAGTCAATGGCAAATACAAATAGCCGACAATGGCATTGGCTTTGATCCTCAGTATGCCGAAAAGATTTTTGTGATCTTTCAGCGTCTTCACTCTCGCAGCAAATACGAGGGCACGGGCATTGGACTATCGCTCTGCAAGAGGATTGTGGAGCGGCACAGAGGCTCTATCAAGGCAGAATCTGAATTAGACGAGGGGGCGACCTTTGTAGTGACATTACCAGCCTGATATATTTGTGGCTAGCTTACAAGGAGAGGTATGAACGTTAAAGACATCCAGATTTTGATGGTAGAGGATAGTCCATCAGATGCCGAGCTAGCTGTTGAGGCTTTTAAGCAGAGTCGTTTGATGAATACACTGACCATTATTGATAATGGTGGTGAGGCTCTCGAATACTTGCATCGTCGCGGCAAATATGACAAGGCTGTGCTGCCTGATTTGATCCTATTGGACCTCAACTTGCCTGTGTTAAATGGCCATGCGGTATTGGCTGAAATCAAAAAAGACCCTATCTTGCGCCGTATCCCGGTGATAGTTTTGACTACATCAGAGAGCGAAAAGGACATTTTGGATTCGTATAACTTGCAAGCCAGCGCTTACATAACAAAGCCTGTAGATTTTGATAAATTTATAGGTATAGTAAAGGACATCCAAAATTTTTATTTTGTAGTTGCCAAAATCCCGCCAAACGGTACCCATGACGATTAAAAATACAGAGATATTACTCGTTGAAGACAGCCCATCCGACGCTGAGCTGATGGTTTCTATGCTTGCTGATATCAAAGAATTTCCCAATCATGTGCAAAATGTCCAGACCTTGAGTGCAGCTAAACAAGCCATTATGAGCAAAAGCTTTGATGCTGTTGTGCTGGATCTCAATTTGCCGGACAGCAATGGACTGCAAACATATACTGAGCTAAGAGATGTCTGTAACAGCGTACCAATTGTCATCCTCACTGGTATGGATGACCGCGAAGTATTGACCCATGCTCTCAAAAACGGCGCTGACAATTATCTCATTAAAGATAAAGTGGATGGTGGCCGGGTGGCAATCGCCATACTAGCCTCAATACGCAACCGGCTCAGTGTTTGATCGAATGCTTAGAGACAAAAAAAGAGACAGCCTGGGCTGTCTCTTTTTTTTTGAGGTCGGTGGGAATTAACGACCTTTGACCTTTTCTTCGCCGGTGCGATGAATGTCTTTGGCACCGCCATTTTTGAAGATTTGTTCAGCTTGCTTGGCTTCTTCCATGTTTTCTGTATGGACAGAAAGGAGGATGTTGCCATCGCGCAGGCGTCCTTCGTACTGTTTGGCTTCATACTCCGGTAGACCCAGACCAATCAGACCGCCCGTGGCACCACCAGCGGCACCACCAAGGGCTGCGCCACTGAGCATGGCCATGATTGGACCAGCGGCGACAAAAGGACCTATTCCAGGAATTGCCAGCGAACCGATACCAGCCAACCATCCTAGCGCTCCACCCAGCACCATGCCAGTGCCAGCACCGGCGGCTGCGCCTTCGGGCGCTTTGCTGTGTTTTTCGTGACCGAGGTCTTTGTTAGCCATGCGGTCGGGCATCAAAATTGACACTGAACTATCGGGAAATCCCGATGCTCTCAGTTGATCTACAATACGATCGGCTTCTACTTCTGTAGGTACGATACAAATTACTGCCTGTTTCATAAAACCTCCTGAGGTTTGTCATTAACTAAAGTGTCTGTAATGGCTGCTAGTCAAAGACCTAATGGGTTTTGACTTCGAGCTCGCTTTTGTAGCAGTTGCCGCAATATTTTTTGGCGATGCTCTCTAGTTTTGATTTTTCGTTGTCGCTATCCACAGGACCGCGCAGATAAACAGTGCCTTTCTCATCAATTATCTTGATGTTCTGGGCGTTTACTGAAAAACCTTTTTTAGACATGATGTCTTTGCGAATATTTGAGACCAGTTGTACCGAAGTCTTTTCGTTAGACTGAGCTTGAGCTTCCGGGCGATCATTTACTTGATCGTATTTGTTTTGCTTGGTGTTATCCGCTTTCACCTCTGTTTCACCAGCAAAGCTAGCGACGTTAAGGCTACTCACAGAAGAAATAAGCAAAAGCAAAACTATATCTTTGCTTCTCATTCTTTTTCTACCTTTGTTTAAGAGCTGACAGTAGAGCTTCCAATCCGCAATTCTGTCATTGGATATGGAATTGACTAAGCTCAATAGTCTAAGTTCCATGTTGACATTGTTGAGTACAAAAAAGGCTTATTGTAGAGCCAGATGCTGCACCATAGGTGGTGCAAGGTTTGCTGGCGTCCTACTGTTGAGCTCCTTAAGTTAATCTTTAATCGCAAAATAAGTTGGAACTGATGCAGTGCACTATGGTCTAAGTGGAGGCGGAAGGTAATTAACAAAAAAGTGGTTTCTACGAAAAATCGTGGACTAAAACAAACCAATTTTATTTAGAGCACCATAACCGCAATTAACAGAGATATTGATGACCAGGAATAACCATTCTCCTACCCACCAATGAGCTTCGGCTCAAAAGTGGCGTCATCAGTCAGCTAGACGAGAGGGCTACCACCCTCTCGTTTAGTCTTTTGGTGCAGTGATGCTTGCACCAGGTTTAGGATATTTGTTGTCAATCAGCATGTACAACCGGCGGTAATTCTGTTGCCGCTGGCTTTTCTATAATTAAGCGTTGATCTGGTCTTTCCAGTTGGTCATCCTTAATGGACTGAAGAGCCACAACTCGTCCGCTTTTAAGTGAGGCTTTGATAGCATCAATTATGCGAATATCAGCTAGCCCCTCCAGTCCAGAGGGGCTGGGTTGCTTGTCCTGGAGTATGCAGTCGGCAAAATAGATAAGTTCTGGGGCAAACTGATCAGCTTGGGGACCTTCGAATTTTTCGGTGACTTCATCTTGATCATCGCCAATAACTACTTTATATGAGAGCCTGGCATCATAGTCGTAAGCAGGGCTTACCCGGATCATGCCGTCTGTGCCCAGGACTTCGTAGTGAGATGCTGATTTTGAGCCAAAAGAGCAAGTAAAAGATGCCAGTCTTTCACCGGGAAACTTCATTGTTACAGCACAAGCTTCTTCGATTTCTTCAAAACGGGGATCATTGCTTTGTGCGGCAAGGGCAGATACCGCCAGAGGCTCATCTTTAAATAGATAGCGGCTGGCATTGATGCAATAAATACCGATATCAAATAAGGGACCACCACCGTGCTGGCGCTCAGTACGGATGCCTTCTTTGACTTGCATGGTAAATGTAGAGTTAAACACTCTTGGTTCGCCTATACGACCGCTGTGGATGGCTTCCACGACTTTCATATTGGTCTTTTCAAAATGCAGTCGGTAGGCAATCATCAGTTTGACATTGTTATCTTCACTGGCTTTGATCATGCGACTGCATTGTTCCTCGCTTATGGCCATTGGCTTTTCGCAGAGTACGTGGATTTTGTGCTGGGCGGCCTTAACAGCAAATTCGCAGTGCAGATCGTTTGGTAGCGCTATATAGATGGCATCAAAAGCGCCACTCATCAGTGCTTCTTCGTAGCGGCTCTGGTCAAAGACGTGAGAGGCTCCATAGTGCGATGCCAGAGTCCTCAGTTTGTCGCCATCGTCGCTGATTAGTGTTGTCAGCTCACAGTTGCCGTCTGCCTGACTAAAGGCTGGCAGCACCGCTGTCTGGGCGATATTGCCCAATCCGACTACAGCAAAGCGCACTTTATTTGCGCCAGGCTCCATTAACGACATGTTCTACCTCGCATACGATGTTAGCCTGACTGTTCAGTTTGGCAAAAGGTTCCAGTTAGCTCGCTTTGCGCCTGCCAGTCGATCTTGTGGTTTTGGTCTTTTTGGTGGCAGCAGCTTTGTTGGATGGTTTAGCGCTGCTTTTGCCTTTTGATTCCAGTGAGTTGATACTTCTCTGGAGCGCTTCCATCAAGTCCACGACTTTGCCGGATTTAGTGCCGGCTGTGGTCTTAGCTGTAGACTTTGTACCGCGACTCTTGCTCTTTAGTTTTTGCTCGATCATTTTTTCCAGTGCTTCTTTGTAATGATCCACATGTTCATCTGGATCAAATTCACCAGCCATGAGGTCAATCAAATTTTCGGCAATTTTTAGTTCTTTGGCGCTGGGGGCTTTACCGGTGCCCAGGTCTGGCTCCTCAGTTTTGATTTCATCTGGATATAACAGCGTCTCCATTACCAGGAAGTTTTGCATCGGCCTGATGATGCACATGCGCTCGCGTGTACGCAGTGTGATAGAGCCTAGGGCGATCATGTTTTTTTTGATCAGCGCGTCGCGCAAGAGCAAATATGGCGTCCTGCCCCGTTTATCGGGCTCAATATAATAGGTGTGATCATAAAAGATAGGGTCTATTTGACTAATATCAAAAAATGCCTCTACATCAAGCACGTTTTTGCTTGGTAAGGGCAATTTGTCAAAATCGTCACTGGTCAATTCTAGATATTGTTTGTCTTCTAATTCATAGCCCTTGCTAACGTCTTCCCATGCCAGCTCTTTTTCACATTGGGGGCAAAAGCGGTGTTCCTCGATGGGGGTGTAACATTTGTTGTGGATAAGCTTAAAAGAAATTGCTCGGGCACTGGTTGCGGCAGTGAGCTTTACCGGGATTGATACCATGCCAAAACTTACTGTGCCAGACCACATTGGACGACCCATATAACACCTCACAAAAATTGTGTTACGACAAATTTGAGACGGGCGTATATATCTTGGGTTCCATGTGGTTTATCCCGTCAATTTGAGCTGAGGAACTTTGGTATCACCACTTAGTCCCACAAACATCATTATCAACTGTGCAAGAAAGAGCAAGGTTATGGCTTCTCCTCTGGATGACTACAATCGCAAAAGAGATTTTAAGAAGACTAATGAGCCCTCCGGCAAACCTGGGCGCAAAAGTAAAGAGCCCATATTTGTAGTACAAAAGCACGCTGCCAGCCATTTGCATTATGATTTCCGGTTGGAAGCCGGTGGGCGGCTTTTATCCTGGGCGGTACCTAAAGGACCCTCGCTTGATCCTAAGGACAAACGCCTGGCTGTCCAGGTGGAAGACCACCCCCTCTCCTATGCCAATTTTGAAGGACGAATACCAGAAGGTCAGTACGGCGCTGGTGAAGTAATTGTCTGGGATACCGGACACTTTTTACCGGAGGGTGCTAGTAAAGTCGACAAAAATATCGAGCAAGCGATACTTGATGCTGTAGCTAAAGGTAAGCTGACTTTTACTTTGACTGGTAAAAAGCTTGCGGGAAGCTGGTCTTTAGTGCGGATGCATACAAAAGATGGCAGTAAAAAAAATTGGTTACTGGTCAAAAACAATGATGAATATGCCAGCAGCCGGCGCCAGGATATTAAGCCGATGCTGGCAACTCTTACAGATGCTCCTTTTAAAAATGAGGCTTACATATTTGAGCCCAAGCTTGATGGTATCCGCATCCTGGCTTATCTCCAGAGGGCTGACGTCACTTTATTGAGCCGTAATGGTCTTGATGTTACTAAAAAGTTTCCCGAGATAGTCAGCCAGCTCGCCTCTCTAGATATCGACTGTGTGCTCGATGGAGAGCTTGTGGCCCTCAACGAAAAAGGTCAACCGTCCTTTGAGTTATTGCAGGCGCGCTCGATTATCATGAGTAAGTCGCTCGGTAAGCGCAGTCTTGAGTTGCGCTATATAGTCTTTGACATTTTGCAAAATAAAGGTGTTGACCTGACTTCACAGTCTCTGTCCCAGCGCAAAAAAGTCCTGGCCCATACTTTTAAGCCAGGTCAAAGTAAAAACCTCCAACTGATCAAAGCCTACGATGTCGACGGTATAAAAGCTTTTGCGAGAGCCATCAAAGAAGGCATGGAGGGGGTTGTCGGCAAAAAGCTAGATGGTCGATATGAAGAAGGCAAGCGTAGTGGCGCATGGCTTAAGGTAAAGGCTGTTAAAAGTAGCGAATTTGTCATCTGTGGTTATACCGCTGGTAGCGGTAGTCGCTCAAACGAATTTGGCGCACTGGTCCTAGCGGAGCGTCAAAAGGATGGCAAACTGACATACGCTGGCAAAGTTGGCACAGGCTTTAATAGCAAAAATATTGCCAGCTTGCTCAAGCTATTTAAGGCAATAGCACGTAAAACAGCTCCCGTGGACGCTTTACTCAGTGACAAAGAGGTACACTGGGTAAAGCCAGAGCTTGTGGCCGAAATCAAATACCACGAAAAGACAAAGCAGGGACTGTTGCGCGCGCCGGTCTTTATGCATCTGCGCGAGGATATTGATGGCAGCACTCTTAAGCCGCAATGGACCAAAAAGGCCAAGAGTGTTGATGATGACCTGGGTGGTAGTGGGGGCAAAAAGACTAAATTAAAAGCCGTAAAGTCGGCAGATGCCGGTCATCAACCGTCTATAGCTCCAGCTGCAAAGACCGACAGTTTTTTGTCGAGTGGTACCAGTGATGGTATCTGTACTATCGATAAACATAGCCTTAAACTGTCCCATTTAGACAAAATCCTCTGGCCCGGAGATAAAGAGCATGAGCCAGTCACAAAGGGTGATTATTTGCGCTATTTGACCGAGATTTCTCCACACTTTTTGCGTTTTGTCAAAGACAGACCTCTGACTATGATTCGCATGCCAGATGGTATCTTTGGTCAAAAGTTTTTTCAGCGTCATGGTGATATCAAAGGCACTCCCGCATTTGTCGAAACTGTGCGCTATTTTAGCGATGGTACAGGCGAGGACGGGCAGTATATGTTGTGCAACAATCTGGCTACTTTGCTCTGGTGTGCGCAAATGGGAGCAGTGGAGTTGCACTCGGCCCATACGCGTGCCACTGCTGCCGGTGCACGCGGTGTATCGCTGGATGGTACCGGCTCTTTAGAAAAGGTCGAAAATAGTGTCTTTAACTATCCAGACTTTTTGGTGTTGGACCTTGACCCCTATCTCTATAGTGGCAAAGAAAAGAAAGGTGAAGAGCCTGAGCTACACAAAGAAGGTTTTAAAATGGCAGCTCAGGCAGCATACTGGCTCAAAGAGACTCTCATGAGTATAGGTCTTAGCGGCTTTGTCAAAACCTCCGGTAAAACGGGGTTGCATATCTATGTGCCGATTGAGCGCAATCTCAAATACCGCGTCATCCGTGAGTGTGCTGAGGTTATTGGTAAGCATTTGCTCGCTAAGCGTCCCAAAGAGATAACAATGGACTGGGCGGTAAAAAAACGCGTTGGTCGAGTATTTTTTGATCACAACATGAATGCTCGTGGCAAAACTCTCCCGGTGCCTTATTCGGTGCGCGCCTCTTTGCAAGCGACTGTTTCATGCCCAATTGAGTGGCAAGAGTTACAGCACATATATCCCACTGATTTTACTGTCAATACAGTACCTGCCCGACTCCTAGAGGTTGGCGACCTGTGGGCTGAGATATTGAAGCAACGGAAAGACTTAAAGAAGATCCTCAATCTGTAATAATTGTTTCTGTTAGGTAATAGCTCACGGCATTTTGGGGGTGGAACCAATTGGTCACTCGCCGGGTCTTGTTATTGTTTGTCTTCAGTGGCGAGGTCCCATTTGCAAGGTGTTGTAAGCGAAAACGCGGAACCGGAAAATTACGTTGAACAGTTTCTTAAGGCAGAATTGTTTAGTGCCAGCCAAATGCAGCAGCATGGGCTGGAGCTGGCCAGGCAGCATGTTTTAAGTCATAAGTCAGGCAACGACAGGTTGCTTGGTCGTCTCTCTGACAATGAGGCTATCTTGCGTCAGTCTGTGCAGGACTTGCGCTCCAGTATCCAAAATAATCACCGTATTCCGCCTGCTGGTGAATGGTTACTCGACAATTACTTCCTTGTGGAAGAACAGATTCGTATTGCCAAAAGGCACTTGCCTCGTGGTTATAGTCGCTCACTGCCACTCTTACTTGGTGGACCAAGCAATGACTTGCCCCGTGTCTACGACATCGCTATGGAGACTATTGCTCACAACGATGGCAAATTAGATGTTTATAGCTTGAGTGGTCTGGTTACTGCTTATCAAACCATTGCTCCTCTCAATCTCGGCGAACTTTGGGCTATTCCCATCATGATCCGCTTGTCTTTAATTGAGAATTTGCGCCGCGTGGCAGCATTTATTTCTTCTGCTGGCAGGGATAGAGCCAAAGCCATTGGCTGGGCTGAGCAAATGATCGAGACCACCGAAAAGGACCCCACCAGCCTCATCCTGGTTGTAGCTGACATGGCGCGCTCTAAACCGCCACGCGTATCAGCTTTTGTCACCGAGCTGACTCGCCGCTTGCAAGGACAGGGACCGGGTCTAACTTTGCCGCTCTCCTGGGTGGATCAGTGGCTCTCCGAAGTCGGCATGACACGCGAGCAGATGATGCACGCCGAGACTCAGCAACAGGCTCAAAACCAGGTCTCCATCGCCAATACCATAAGCTCGATGCGCGCTCTTGCGGCGGTCGATTGGTCTGATTTTGTGGAGACGCACAGTATTGTCGAAGCGACATTGCTCAAAGATCCCGCTGATGTCTACGGCTCCATGGATTTTGCCACACGCGATCACTACCGTCATGTCATCGAAAAAATGGCAACCCGTACCCATCTCTCCGAAGTGGAAGTGGCTAGGCTGGCTGTGCAACTGGCGGCAGAAGGTCGGAAGACCGATGAGGGTGAAGTCTCTCTGGAACGTACATTGCATGTCGGCTACTATCTGGTCAGCCGGGGCTTTCAGATGCTTGAGCGTGCCGCTCAGGTACGTGTCAGCGCCTGGGATATCATCCGCCGAGCTGCTAAGCGCTATCCGCTCTTTGCCTATCTTGGTGCGATATGGATTTTTACTGGCTTTGTGAGCGTTTACCTCTGGACGGCAGGATTTTTGCCAGTCAAAGTGCCATTTACTCTCGGTGTTGATGATCCGGTTTGGCACAATGTTTTGTTAGGCTTGCTGGCCATCGTCATATTGATTGCCACAAGTCAGCTTGCTGTCAGTTTGACAAACTGGGTTTCGACTATATTTGCCAAAGCCTATCCTCTGCCTAAATTGGATTTTGCTAAAGGCATCCCCAGTACTGCCACGACACTGGTGGTGGTGCCGACTATGCTCACCAGTCAAGCTGGTGTGGATGAAATGGTCGAAGCCCTGGAAGTACGCTATCTGGCAAACAAGGATGAGCAGGTCTATTTTGCCCTGTTGACTGACTTTACTGATGCTCCTCAGGAGCATATGCCTCTTGATGAAATTTTGACAGATAGACTCAAAAGTGGCATCGAAGAGCTTAACCGCAAATATTGCGCTGAGCGCAATGACACATTTTTTGCTCTGCACAGACCACGCTTGTTTAACGCTCAAGAGGGCGTGTGGATGGGCTTTGAACGCAAACGTGGTAAGCTCAATGCCCTCAATGATCTACTGCAACACGACAAACCAGACGCTTTTAGTCTGATTGCTGGCGACATCGCTGCCATTGGTGCAGTCAAATATATAATCACTCTCGATGCTGATACCCAGCTGCCACGCGAAGCCGCGCGCAAATTTGTGGGCGCTATGTCGCACCCACTCAACCGACCGCGCTATGACAAACAAAAGAAAATGGTTGTGGATGGCTATGGCATCTTGCAGCCTCGTGTCGATATCAGTCTATCGCCTCTACATGACCGATCCGACTATGCCAGGCTTTGTGCCCATTCTGTAGGCATTGACCCTTATACTCGCACTGTCTCGGATGTTTACCAGGATCTTTTCCACGAAGGCTCTTTTATTGGTAAAGGCATATATGAACTGGAAGCCTTCAGTCTCACTCTCGATGGCAGATTTCCGGATAATCAGATTTTGAGCCATGACCTTGTGGAAGGTTGTTATGCGCGCTCCGGACTTTTGTCAGACGGACAGTTATATGAGACTTTTCCTGGTAGTTATACAGTAGATGCTGCCAGACGCCACCGCTGGATCCGTGGAGATTGGCAAATTTTGGGCTGGCTCTTGCCTTTTACAAAAGACGCCAGTGGTCAGAGCAAAGCCAACGAGTTGTCGCTTTTGAGCCGCTGGAAAATTTTTGACAATTTGCGCCGAAGCCTTGTGCCGATGTCTCAACTTGTACTTTTTGTTTTGTCCTGGACATGGCTCAGTGAAGCGCTCTTCTGGACTGCCTCTATGGCTGCTTTGATCTATTTGCCAGGCATTATGTTCTTTTTGTCGGATGTTTTGCGCAAACCAAGCGAAATGCCGCTCTCGCAGCATTTAAAAAATGCTTTTGTGAGCTTCCGTCAAAGTCTCAGTCTGACGACATTTCACCTCTCTTGTGTGCCTTATGAAGCCCTGAGTAACAGTGATGCCATACTGCGCACACTCTATCGCATGTTTGTCAGTCACAAACATCTGCTGGAATGGCGCACCGCTAGTAGTGTCAAGGCTAGTCCTTATATGTCAGCATTCTGGCGCTCTATGTGGTTTGGTCCCCTTGTCGGACTGGTGTTTGCTGCCTATCTCGGTTGGGCCAGACCCGGCGTACTGGTTTTTGCTGCTCCAGTACTAGCGCTCTGGATATTTTCGCCATGCTTTGCCTGGGCTTTGAGTCGTCCCAAAGATCAAAAAATCGCTACTCTGACAAGCAAGCAGACTAGGTTCTTGGGCGCGACTGCGCGCCGCACCTGGCAGTTCTTCCTCCATCTGGCTGGCCCCGAAGATAATTTTTTGCCTCCGGATAATTATCAAATCGAGCCGGTGGAGCGCATCGCTCACCGCACCTCACCGACCAATATCGGTATGGCTTTGCTGGCCAATCTCAGTGCTTTTGATTTTGGCTATCTCACTATCACTGAGCTAGTCAGTCGTACTCATGCCACTCTCTCGACGATGACCAGAATGGAGAGATTTCGCGGGCACTTTTATAACTGGTACGATACAGTCACTCTATTGCCACTGGTACCCAAATACGTCAGTGCAGTAGATAGCGGCAATTTGGCCGGACACTTGCTGGTGCTCAGGCAGGGACTGATTGCCCTGGCTGATCAACCGATTATTGCCCCACGTCTCATCGATGGACTTGGTGATACCCTGGCGGTCCTTGAGGACACTCTCAAGTCACCACTAAGTTCAGTCAATCATTTTAAGGATGCACTGGAATTAGCTCGTACTGAGCTATCAGGCAAACCAGATCTGTCTACAGTCAAAAGACTGTTGCAGCTTTTGGCACAGCTTGCTCTCGATATTCAAACTGGCGCTCAGAACTTTGACGAAGAAAGTCAGCACTGGTCCAGAGAATTGAGCAGTCAGGCCACTAGCGCTCTCAGTGATCTGGAAGTGCTAACCCCCTGGATCTTGCTCGATGAAATCTCTAATCAGGACGAAGCAGCTGGCGAAATTTGTGCTTATCCAGGTATGACGCCGCTCCTCAAAATCCCCTCGCTGCGCGATCTGGCTCTGATGTCGGCAGGTTTTAAACGCAGTATAGAAGATGGACAGTTTGCTCAAAATGTCAAAGCAGAGACTATGCCTCATGTCTCAGAGCTTGTAGAGCAAGCCAGCGGCCGCGCTCGGCAACTGATAGCGACTATTGATAGTCTCTCTAACACCGCTCTCAGTTTGAGTCAGATGCAATATGACTTCCTCTATGACAAAGGTCGTCAACTATTAGCCATCGGCTATAACGTTGATGATCATAGACTAGATGCTAGTTTTTATGATTTGCTGGCCTCAGAGTGCAGGCTTGGTTGTTATACAGCTATCTCGCAGGGACAACTGCCTCAAGATAGCTGGTTTGCACTGGGGCGCCTGCTTAGTAATCAGGGCGGAGAGCCTGTGCTCTACTCCTGGTCTGGCTCGATGTTTGAGTATCTGATGCCACTACTAGTGATGCCTACTTATGAGGATACTCTACTGGATCGCACCTGCCGAGCTGCTGTCGATAAACAAATCGAATACGGCAAACAAAGAGGCGTGCCGTGGGGCATATCTGAGTCGGGCTATAACAGCACCGATACTCATCTCAACTATCAGTACCGCGCCTTTGGTGTGCCTGGCCTTGGTCTCAAGCGCGGTCTTATCGAAGACGTTGTCATTGCTCCTTATGCCACTGTGATGGCTTTGATGGTCAATCCTGAGGCGGCTTACGACAACTTGCAAATTTTGGCTGACGAAGGTTTTTATGGTCGTTATGGCTTTTATGAGGCGGTCGACTACACACCATCTCGTCTGGCGCGCGGTCAAAAGTTTGCTGTCATTCGCTCCTTTATGGCTCACCATGAGGGCATGAGTCTTCTTTCTCTGGCTTATTTGCTACTCGATAGACCAATGCAGCGTCGCTTTATTGCTGACCCTGGATTTCTTGCCTCCGACCTGCTTTTGCAAGAGCGCGTACCCAAGACCATGCCGGTGCATTCGATTACCAGCGAAATCGCTGATCTGCCCACTGTCTACGCCCAGCCAGGCTCATCGGTACGTGTCATAACCAGTCCCGATAACCAGTCTCCTGATTTGCAATTGCTCTCTAACGGCCGCTATCACGTCATGATCACTGCCTCGGGCGGTAGTTATAGCCGCTGGCGCGATCTTGCTTTGACACGCTTCCGTGAAGACAGCACTCGCGATAACTGGGGCACATTTTGCTATGTGCGCGATAGAGAGACCGGGGACTTTTTCTCCAATACTTATCAACCTACTCTGGAAGTACCAGAGAGTTTTGAATGTGTCTTTAGTGAGTCCAAAGCTGAGTTTAGACGGCGCGATGGTGACTTTGACATCTTTACCGAAGTAGTGGTCTCGCCTGAAGACGATATTGAGATGCGTCGCATCAAAATCACCAATCGCTCTAATCGCAGGCGTTCTATGGACGTAACTAGTTATGCCGAAGTGGTCATGGCCTCGCCCATCGCTGACATGATGCACACTGCTTTTAGCAATCTATTTGTCCAGACCGAGCTGCTCAAAGAGCAAGGGGCTATCCTCTGCCACCGCCGTGCTCGCTCGCAGGGTGAGAATAATCCCTGGATGTTCCATATGATGGCCGTGCATGGTGCCACCATCGAAGACTTGTCTTACGAGACTGACCGCGCTCGCTTTGTCGGTCGTGGCAATACGCCGCGCGATCCCAGTGCTATGCGCAAACTGGCAGCACTCTCCAACTCTGAAGGCTCAGTACTCGATCCTATCGTGGCTATCTGCCACCGGTTGACTCTGGAGCCGGAAGAAAGCGTCACTATCAATATAGTGACTGGTATCCACGAGAGTCGCGAAGGCTGTACAGCTCTTGTCGCTAAATACAAAGATAAGAGCCTCTCTGAGCGGGTCTTTGAGCTGGCTTACACACACAGTCAGGTCGGTTTGCGTCACCTTAATGCCACCGATATTGATGCTCAACTCTTTAATACTCTGGCTTCAGCGCTTATCTATCCCAATAAGGCATTCAGGGCTGAGCCTGGTATCATCGCCAAAAATACTCGGGGGCAATCCAGCCTCTGGGGCTATTCTATCTCTGGCGACTTCCCCATAGTGCTGTTGCAAATCAAAGACATGGCCATGCTAGACCTGGTCAGGCAGGTGATACAAGCTCATGCTTACTGGCGTCTCAAAGGATTGATCTGCGATCTGGTGATTTGGAACGAAGATCAAGGTGGCTATCGTCAGGCTCTGCAAGATCAAGTACTGGGGCTTATCTCCAGTGGTCTGGAAGCGCACATGCTGGATGGCAACGGTGGAATATTTGTGCGCGCTGCCGAGCAAATTTCGCCTGAGGACCGCATACTATTTCAGTCTGTAGCGAGACTGGTTACTTCTGATGATCGCGGCTCGCTTGCCGAGCAAACCAGCAATCGTCCTATGCGTGAGCGCAGACCGCCAAGGCTGACACCATTGCATAGCTTTAGACCGGGCATGCCAAAGCTCACTGCCCCTCGCACAGATCTGATGTTAGACAATGGACTGGGTGGCTTTACCCGCGATGGTCGTGAGTACATAATCACTACCAGTGCCGAGACCACCACTCCTGCTCCCTGGTCTAATGTTATTGCTAATCCGTTTTTTGGCACCATTGTCTCGGAGAGCGGTATCGTCTATACCTGGGGCGAAAACGCCCATGAATACAGGTTGACACCATGGCACAATGATCCAGTTAGTGATACCACTGGTGAAGCTTTTTATGTAAGAGACGAGGAGAGCGGCTATTACTGGTCGCCGACGCCACTGCCTAAACCTGGCTCGGGTGTCTACACTACAAGACATGGTTTTGGTTATTCGGTTTTTGAGCATGAAGAATTTGGCATCAAAACTGAGCTAACAATCTTTGTCTCGCCTGATGCCTCAGTCAAGCACTCGGTCATTAAAGTTAAAAACAATAGCGGTCGGAAGCGCATCTTTAGTGTTACTGGCTATGTTGATTTGATACTCGGTGATCTCAAACAAAAGACATCGATGCATATCGTCACCGAAATCGATCTTAAGACTGGCTGTCTTGTGGCTCGCAACACATACAACTATGACTTCCCCGGGCGGGTTGTGTTTTTTGATGTGAACAATGCCAAGTCCACATTTACAGCCGACCGCTCCGAATTTATCGGGCGCAATGGTAGTCTCGAAAAGCCCTCTGCCCTGGACTTTAAGCGACTATCCGGTAGAGTCGGCGCTGGTCTAGATCCTTGCGCTGCTATCCAGGTCCCTGTCGAATTAGAAGACGGCGAAGAAAGGGAGATATCGTTTAGACTCGGTCAGGGCCGCGATATTGCTGATGCTCGTATCCTCATCAACCGTTACCGCGACGTCAAAGAGCGTCGCAGTGCCAATGATCTGGTGCATGGATTTTGGCGTGATGTGCTCAATGTCGTGCAAGTAAATACGCCAGATCAGTCTCTCAATATGTTGGCTAATGGCTGGCTGTTGTACCAGGTCTTGAGCTGCCGTCTCTTTGGCCGCTCTGGCTATTATCAATCTGGTGGAGCTTATGGTTTTAGAGACCAGCTCCAGGATTGTATGTCTCTGGTGCACAGTAGACCGTCGCTACTTCGCGAGCAAATTTTGCGCTCTGCTAGCAGACAATTTAGCGAGGGCGATGTCCAACACTGGTGGCATCCTCCGGGTAATCGCGGCGTGCGTACGCAATGCTCCGATGACTTCCTCTGGCTGCCACTGGCTACCAGTCGCTATGTCAAAGCCACTGGTGACACTGGCATACTTGATGAGTCACTCTTTTTTATTACCGGTAGACAGGTCAATGATGAAGAAGACTCATATTATGACCAGCCCGGTCAAAGCAACGAAAGCGCTACGCTCTATGAGCACTGTGTTAGAGCAATCAAGCATGGTCTGCGCTTTGGCGTCAATGGCTTGCCGCTTATGGGTTGCGGCGACTGGAACGATGGTATGAATCTCGTTGGTGTTAAAGGCAAAGGCGAGAGCGTCTGGTTGGCGTTTTTTACCTATCAAGTGCTCGATCACTTTGAAGAAGTCGCCAACCTGCGCGAAGACTTAGAAACAGCTGCACTCTGTCGTGAGAATAAAGAGAAGCTCAAAGTCAATGTCGAAGCCAATGCCTGGGATGGCGAGTGGTATCGCCGCGCCTACTTTGACGATGGCACTCCGCTTGGCTCTGCTCAAAACGAAGAATGTCAGATTGACTCCATATCGCAAAGCTGGTCGGTGCTATCTGGTGCTGGAGAAAAAGAGCGCACTGTACAGGCAATGAAGTCTCTCAATCAAAGACTGGTGCGCCGCGACTTTAACTTGATCCAGCTACTTGATCCGCCTTTTGATAAGAGCAAAATGGATCCTGGCTATATCAAAGGCTATGTCCCTGGTGTGCGTGAAAACGGCGGGCAATACACCCACAGTGCCGTATGGGCAGCGATGGCCTTTGCCGAGATGGGTGACAATAAAAACGCCTGGGAGTTGGTCACAATGATCAATCCAGTCAATCACACCAACACTAAAGAGCGGCTCAATACCTACAAAGCTGAGCCCTATGTCCTGGCTGCCGATGTCTACGCTGTCTCGCCGCACACTGGCCGTGGTGGTTGGACCTGGTACACGGGATCTGCTGCCTGGCTCTACCGCCTCATTGTCGAGTCGTTACTGGGTTTGCGTATTGAGGTCGATAAGCTCTATATTGAGCCCTGTCTGCCAGACAACTGGACTGGTTATACCTTTACTTACCGCTACCGCAATACGCACTATGAGGTCAAGGTCGAGACTCGCTCGGAGCTTGATGTCAAAGCCGGTATGCCCACTAGCATAAGCAAAGATAATGGTGAGCCCAAAGGCTATCTGGAGCTAGTCGATGACGGTCAGATGCACCGTGTCGTGGCCCGGATTTAGAGCGCAAAAGTCATAGATTAGTATTTAGTACTCAGTACTTAGTACTATTTACTATGTACTTTCACGCTTTTATCACTCTGCCAGTTTTACTCTAGGCAGCAGGTAGGGCTATGCCCGATTTCCTGCTCCCCATTTTGTTAGAGACAAAAACATGGCAGTAAGCGCTGACGCTCCAAGCGACAATAGTGTCGTAAGGTCACAAGCAAAAGATATGCAGTCGCCCCAGGAGGTCCAGAGCAGTGCTCCGGCAGGGGATAACGCACTGGTAACACAAACAAGCGATCTCATGCAAAATGCTGGGGCGTGGCGTGGTTGCCGCAAGGGCGAAAACTCAAGCGAGGCTAATGACAGTCAACTTAAATGCATGGGCTTTCCCCAGATTGACCTCACTACAAGCGAGACTAAAGCACCTGAACGCCAGGCAGACACAGTGGCAGAAGCCGGGCCGTTAAAAGATCAGGCTGACAAAACACTAAAAACCCTACCATTTGGGGACCTAACCCTGACCTGGATCAAAGTGCCGGGTAAAGACATGCAGTCTGTGGGTGCGCGGATGGAGCGCGATGTAGAGCCTGGGCGCCTGAGCATACCAGCCTTGACGGAGGGTGCAAAACCATTGCTACTCACCGACATCGCCAAAAAACATTTGGGTGAAGGTGCGACCGAAAGCGAGATCAGAGCTTACGCTTTTAATATCCAAGACGTCAACGCCGAAAGAGTTGACACTGGCACCGCCCCATTTACTGCTAAACCGGGAGTTGAGCTGATTTTGCCAGGCTATAGCAAAGACGGTAGCGTGAGATTTGTGGATGCCAATCAAACAGAAGTGTCTTACCGCGCAGACGGCTCCTTTGCCGTCAAGTATAAAGACGGCAGTGGCTTTGTCCGCACCGCTGACAAATTTGATGGCAAGCCGGTGATCAAAGACTCGCAGTTTGGTGCGGATGGCGCAAAGCTCGGTGAGATAGTAAAAGACTCTCTGGGCAATGTGCTCAGTGATACCAGACCAGTTAGACCGGTTGGTGAGCTGTCTAGTGAGCGAGCCAAACTTATTGACCTGGCAAAATCAACCATACATATCGACAAAGAGCGCCGTGAGTTTTTGCAAAACATGCAAAAGCTAGAAGACCGTGCTAAAAGAGAGTCAGTGCCTGCTAGTCAAATTGCCGCTACTTTTAATGATCTCGCCCGCATAATTGCTCCCGACTCCAAGTCACCGCTCAGCCAGAGAGAAAAAGTGCGAATGGCTGAAGGCGCTATAAATGCTGCAGCTGATCCACGCTCAAACGACCAGGGCAAGTACGGCACCTGTCAGACCATAGTTGCCGAAAACCGCCTTTACTCAAAGTCACCATCGACCATCACAGGACTATTAGCGCAAATTGCTGAGCGCGGATCTTTTGTCACCAAAGATGGCACAAGAGTCGATATGGACTCTACCAATCTGCGCGCCCACGGACAGGCTGCTCTAAACGAAAAGCCGGGCAGTGATACTCGTAGCTATAGCAGTCAGGTGCTGCAAACAGCCATCATCAACGCGCATCTGACCAAAATCGGCATGGAGCTTTATCCACCAGAAAACATCAAATATATGCAAGGCACACATGTCTTGCAAGGCAAAAATGTTGATGCTGTAGACAACGGTGAGCATCTCGTTGCCTACACAACAAACCCAATTCAGAAAGCGAAGCTTTCGGCTGGTTATGCTATGTTGGGCGAAGACTCACTAGTTAAAAGCTATGCCCAAATCACCGGTCAGTTTCGTCCGGATCTCTATCTCATTGCTAGTTCTGACCCGGGTGCTAAGAGCGGTTACAAGTCTGCCACCAAATTTGGTTCGGTTGAAGAATTGGCAAGCGTATTAAGTCAATTAAAAGAGGCTGAAGGAAAAACAGGACCGATTTTTGCCCCGATAGTTGTACACGCTAATTCAAAAACTATTCTGCCCAATAGATCAAGCAATCCGCTCGATCTCAAGCCTGAGACCGAGCACATTGAACAAGATGGGCACGTACTCAATGTCTATGACTATGACCCCAAAACTGGACTTGTCAAAATCGACAATCAATGGGGCAACAAGCACGACTACATCGAAAAACCGTTAACGGTGGACCAGCTTTATAACGCTACTCTCAAAGTGACGCCGAAGGAGTGGATGGACCGCCTTGAGGCGCACAAGCCCAAAATGAAACCAGCGGCTTTTGACAAGCAGTTGAGCAATATAACTGAGTCTATGTTGGCCCGCTATACGACAGACCTGAGTCAAGCTCAGGCGTCTGCTGAAATGCAGGCAGTAATTAACCGCTATAACGCCTTGAGACAGGGGCGCCAAAGTGATGTGCTCAGTGCCACAGACAAAAAAATAGACATTCTCACGACAGTAATTAAGGCGGTCCAGGCTCAATAGACCTGTTAGTCGGTTGCAAACGGCATAGCTGGCACATGTGGTAACTGATTAGTAGCTGTTAACACACGGCTGGCTTCTCGATGAGTTTGATTCGCGTTATGATCGCCTCTCTTTAGTACATTAGGCTAGTCATGCGCCAGGTTAGGATAGTTGGTACCGGCAAGTATCTGCCCCAGACAAAAGTTACCTCAAGCATGGTGGCCGCTCGATTTGGCTTGGATGCCAATCAGGTTGAAGAGCGGTCTGGTATAAAAAGTCGTCATAGAGTCAAGGGTGAGACAGCCTCAGAAATGGCTGCCTTGGCGGCACAGGACGCGCTCTCGGCTGCTGGTCTAAAGATCTCTGATATTGACTGCATTGTGTGCACCAGTGGATGCCCTGAGCAGAGCTTCCCATGTACTGCATCACTGGTGCAAAACCGTCTTGGCGCGGGGGATTCTGGCATTCCAGCTTTTGACATCAATGCCAGCTGTCTCAGTTTTTTGACAGGACTGGATACTCTGTCTTATATGATTGAGGCTGGTCGCTACAGGCGCGTCTTGCTAATAGCCTCCGAAGTCTGCACCGGTGTTAACTGGGACGACTATGAGACTGGCACTCTATTTGGTGACGGAGCGGCTGCTGCCGTTGTGGAGAAATGCCAGGCGAATGATACCAGTGCCATCCTGGCATCGCGCATGGAGACCTATGGCAAGGGGGCTACGCTCTCGCAGTGTCTGGCTGGTGGCAACAAATATCTCCTGGAGGAGTATAAGTCAGACCCCACCTCATTTTTGTTTACTATGGACGGCAAGGGATTGTATAAAATGGCAGCACAAATGCTACCTGGTCTTGTCCAGCAGCTCTTGAACGATAGCAAATTAACAGTTAATGACATCGACCTGGTTATACCGCATCAGGCCAGTCTTTCGGCTCTGGAGTTGACGCGTCGCAATCTTGGTTTTACTCAAGCAAAATGGATGAATATCTTGGAGAATCACGGCAATACAATTGCTGCTTCAATCCCCATGGCTCTGCATGAAGCAATCGTGCAAAAGAAGTTAGTGAGAGGGCAACTGGCACTACTGCTTGGCACCGCCGCCGGATTTTCGGTGGGCGGTTTACTGTTTAGGTATTAGGCTGTGAGCGAGCTAAACCTAATTGTCTTTATTGTGGCTGCTTTAGATCGCATCTGGAAATACACTCGTATTTGCAGTTTTTTTGCAGGAGCTGCAGTTCAAGTCGATACGAGTCCAAAAGACGCAAAGCAAGAGACACAGCTTGCGGCAAAAACAGAGACAGTCACGATAGTGCAGCCCATACTCTCTGGCGACCCTACTATCTGGCGGGTATTAGCTGATAACTTGCGCTTTGCCTCAAGCTATCAAATTGATTATATCTGGGCAATTGATGACGATGATAAGCTTGCCCAGAGCGAATGTTTGAGAGTACTTGCTGAATACCAAAAGAGTACACCACAGCCACGCCCTGTAAAAATACTATCTTTACCCGCTGCGCCAGCAGACTATAGTCCTAAGACTTTTAAAATAGTCGAAGGCTTTAAGCTCTCGTCAGCTGATATCCTGATCAATCTCGATGACGATACCACTTTGCCGGACAATGCTCTAGAAATAGTCGGCCCACTTTTATCAAAACCGACAACTGGTGCTGTATTTGCTGTACCGTTTTACAAGAGCTTTGGCGATACCTGGTCGAGCTTTATCTCTAGTTTTGTCAATGGATTTAGCACCTGGAGCTACATCCCATATACCTGTTTTATCCGCCCGTTTACTATTAACGGCATGTTTTATGCAGTAAGGCGCAGTGTCTATGACAAAGTAGATGGACTCTATGGACTAGAAAAAGACATTTGCGATGATTATGTATTTGGTCAGAGGCTAATCAGTCATGGTTATTATCTGGTGCAGGCACCACTTTTGCATCCGATCTCAATCAAAGTAAAAGACCTGAGGCACTGTCTCAATATCATTAAGCGCTGGTTTGTCTTTACTAATGCATCAGTTATGACCAGCACTACTAAAAATTTGATTGTTTTTTATACCGTTGTTTTTGCCGCACTCTTTCACCCCTTCACCCTATTGATGCTGTTTCTTGTTGCTCCCAGTTGGTTGAGTGCGACTCTCTTGATTGGCTATGTGGTTTTGCACCTATATACTGCGCACCTGGTCAACAAAAACTATTTAGGTGGTGTCACTCCCTGGTGGGGGCTTGTGGTAAATGAGCTGTACTCGTTTGTATTGCCGCTGCATGCCACCTGGACACTGTTAGTGCCAAAGCGCATCAATTGGCGTGGCAATGTAATGCAGGTGACCGCTAGCGGTAAGTTTAAACTCGTTGAGCCGCGCCATTTGCTCAAGCAGGTCAAATAATGTCTGGATTATTGTTGCTAGTCCTGTCCCTAGTTGTTGTTATCGCTGCGTTCACTCTGGCTTTACTTGGTATTGCCATGGTTACTTTGTCGGAGACAGTTTTGTGGTGGCACCACTGGCGGTCTATCCCGATAAGAGAATTCGATTGTCCTTTGACTGGTAAGTTAATTGTCTTTGTTAGTGGCACTAGCGATTACGCTAGAGCATCACTGTACGATGAGCAAATATCTCTTTTAGAAGACCTCAAGGTTATGTTGCCTGACTATCAGGTGTGCTTTAAACCGTTTCCATTTCAAGATAGTACAGCCGCCTGGTGCAAGAGATTTTGTTATTGGCCAAATACAAATGCCAAGTATCTCTTGCCTTTGTTTGTTATAGCTATGCGTAATTTTTGGCAGAGCATATTTTTGTCAACTGCTAAAAGGGCTTACAGTAGGGATCTGGCAAAAGTATTAGTAGAGCTGGTAGCTAAAAGTCAATGCCGCGAATTGTTTTTGGTTTGTGGTAGTAGCGGTATCGCCATGGCCGCAAATAGCGCAAGACTGATTAAACAAAAGACTGATTGCCTCATATATGCAGCGAGTTTTGGCGGCGTACTAATTGACCGGGATGGTTTGTCCTGTATTAATAGCTATGTATCTATCGAGTCTAAGAATGATAAATGGCATCAGAGTTTTAAAAATATTTTTGGGCGTAAAGGGGATTTGGCATCAACCCAAGCAGCGCAAGTGATTATTGACGGTCCGGGACACATGCAGTATCTGGAGCCTCAATACAGACAAGTCGTGGCACAAGCACTGCTAGCGGCTGTGCCAAAAGGCTCTGAAGTGCTGCTATGAAAAGAGTACTTGTCACCGGTGGCACCGGTTTTGTTGGCTCTCACCTGGTTAGGCGATTGATACAAGATGGGCACCAGGTGACATTTACCGGGCGTGATCAAGATAAGGCTACACCTCTCATTAATATGGGAGCCAGGTTTGTTTATCATGCCTTTGCTAAGAGCGCTGATTTGACAAAAATGTTTGCTGAAGTCGATACGGTGATGCACTGTGCCGCCAAATCCAGCCCCTGGGGTCCAAAAGGCGAGCACATGCGAGTCAACTGGCACTTTACCAGGCAAGTTGCCGATGCCTGTCTTAAAGGCGGTGTGAGGCGCCTGGTGCATGTCTCCACCAGCAGTGTTTATTTTGATTATCAAGATAGGCTAGGTCTTAAAGAAACAGATAGTCTGCCAGAGGTGGCTGCCAATCACTACAGTGCCTCTAAAGTATTGGCCGAAGACGCCGTGATGGATGCTTTTGCCAGAGGTCTTGATACAGTGATTTTAAGACCGAGAGGTATATTTGGACCTGGTGATGAGGCGATCGTGCCAAGGCTAGTGCGCGCTAACCGTAAGATCGGTGTGCCTCTTGTCCGAGATGGACAGGCGATGTCTGACATTACTTATGTGGATAATCTTGTGGATGCGATGGTACTAGCGATGGCGGCACCGCCACTGGTGTCTGGCAAAATCTATAACATTACCAATGGCGAGACATTAAGTGTCATTGCATTGCTCCAGATGCTCTTTGGCGCTCTCGATAGACCACTCAAACTACGTCCGCTCTCATATGAGCTGGGGCTCCGTCTGTCCTCCACAATGGAGGTGCTGGCTACTCTTTTAAGGCAAGAACCACTCTTTACTCGTTATACTCTATCGCTATTGTCCATTAGTCAGACCCTTGACCTGAGCGCAGCCAGAAGAGACCTTAATTACCAGCCGCGCATCAGTCTGGCAGAAGGATTTAAGATGTATGCTGAATCCTTGCAAGAGCAAAAAAAGTGAGCACAGTAAAACATTGAGCGTAGATATAGAATTCTTCCAAGCTGGCTCTTGCAAGCATCCCGAGGCTGTGGTGATGCAGGGTGGTAGCTGGAAAAATATCGACTTTCCGGCTGGCTGTGCTTTAATTAAACATTCTCAGTATGGTCCCATACTCTTTGATACTGGCTACAGCAGCCGGTTTTTTGCAGAGACGCAAAAGTTTCCTTTTAACATCTATGCGGCTTTGACTCCCGTTGCTCTCAAGGGCGCCGATGAGTTGGCTTGTGCTCTCAGTCACAGTGCCCTCAGTGCTGCCGACATCAAAACTATTATTGTCTCTCACTTCCACGCAGATCATGTGGGTGGACTCGGGGACTTTGCTGCTAGTAGCTTTGTCTGTGCTCGGGAGGCGCTCGCTGCCATCAAGGGCAAAAGCGGCTTTGCAGCACTTAAGCGTGGATTTTTGGCAGGACTTATCCCCTCTGACTTTGAGCAGAGGCTCATATATATGGACCAGCTTGCGGCGGTGGATTTGCCTGAGAGCTTTTATCCTTTTACCAGTGCATTTGATCTGACCGGTGATCAGCGGGTCTTGCTCGTAGAGCTGCCTGGCCATGCTGCCGGACATATTGGTGTGATTGTGCGTACCACAAGTAATGGCGATTATTTTTTGATAGGAGATGCCTGCTGGGTCAGTGATACTTTTAAAGAGTTGCGGATGCCTCATATGATTACCGGGCTGGTCAATAGTGATAGCCGTCAGTACCGCGCTACGATTGATAAACTGCATCAGCTGCACCAAAACAATCCCTCACTGATGATCGTGCCATCACATTGTAAGGCTGCTCTGCTTCAAGCTACAAAGCAGTCAGGCCAGGCTAAAGGTATATATGAGTATTGAGCAACTGGCGATTTTGCGCAGCTTTTTGCTTACTCGTCTGCGTCGATTTGCCAGTCGAGACCAGCTTGAGTCCTGGCAAAATCGTAAAGTGCAAAAATTTGTACGACGTACACTTACCAGGTCACAGTTTTATCGAGAACAATTTGCTGCAAAGGGCATCGCGCCTGAGGACTGGCGTGCCTGTCCGCTTATGACTAGAGAATTGTTTATGGCAAACTTTGACGCCATCAATACCAGAGGCGTTAAGTTGTTTGAGGCGATGTCGTTATGCCAGGCGTCTGAAGCCAGTCGTGATTTTACCGGTAGTCTCGGTGATCTCACCGTTGGTATGTCGTCTGGTACTTCTGGCAAGGCTAGCAGTCGTGGCGTGTTTTTGGTGAGTGACCGCGAGCGCGCCCTCTGGTCTGGCAACATACTGGCTAAATGTATCTCCGGTAGCATCTTTGATAAGTGTCGTATCGCACTGTTTTTGCGTAACAACAGCAATCTATATGAGACCATCTCGGGGCAGCGTATCCAGTTTTGCTATTTTGATCTTGCTAGCGATTGTGAGTTAAATGCCAAAAAGCTTGAGCAGTTTAACCCCGATATACTGGTAGCTCCGCCCTCGATGCTTGGCTATCTGGCAGGATTGGTTAGTAGTGGGCGTATAGCGCTCAAGCCGGCAAAAGTGCTATCGGTGGCTGAAGTACTGGAGCCAATTGACAGCGAACTTATCCGGGCGGCTTTTGGCTCAGAGCCGGGGCAAATTTATCAATGCACTGAGGGCTTTATTGCCTACAGTTGTGCTCAAGGTAGTCTGCATCTCTGCGAAGACCTGGCGGTATTTGAGCGGCAATATCTGGGTGGCGAGCCTGGTAAGTTTGTACCGATAGTTACTGACTTTACTCGCTCCACCCAGCCAATCATCAGGTACTGGTTGGGAGATATTTTGTCTGACGGTAAAGGCTGTGACTGTGGCTCTGTCTATGCCACTATTGGTAGTGTCGTTGGTCGCATGCAGGACTGTATTGTGCTGCCCGCTCAAGCAGGTGACAGACGCGCTGACGGTGTGGTACGTATTTTGCCAGATAGCGTAGGTCGGGTGTTTTTGCACTCAGGCAGCACTCGGGACGTTATCAGTGATTACCAGGTGGAGCAGACTGCCAGAGATAGGTTGGTCATAAGCCTGCCATCAGATTTGCTTGATAGTGATGTCCAAGAGCAAATAGCAACTGGCATTAAGGAGCTTTGTGAGAGCCGCGGAGCGGCCTCTCCGTCGCTGAGCTTTGAGCCACTTGTGCGTAAGTCCGATTTTGTGATTAAGCGTCGCCGTGTGCAGGGGCTAGCAGATACTATACTGGCTTAACTAGGGCGCAACAGAGAGAAAGACATCGCTAACACGATTGTCTTTTAACTCAAAGAACAGCTCACAACCGCCTTCACCAGTTGATAGGCAGTAGTATGGATAGTCATTGCCTGGCTCACTTGGTGGACCAAGAGCGGCTAATACTTCTTGTTGTGTCATGTCATACAATAGACGGCTCGCTAGCAGGTCGTCTACCATTTTGCATCTCTCATCGTTAGATGCTTTCTTCCAGTGCTTGAGTATTTCTTTGCCCTTTTGTAGCTCTAGTGCGGTGGGTTGCCTGTGTTGACGGTAGTTCATATCCTCGTCTTCTGTCAGCTTGTAGTGCGGTGGATAGTTTAGTGAGTTGTATATCTGGTAACCGATAAGGCTAAATAAGGCAATGTTGGCTAAAATAGTGATCCTGATTGTGCTAGAGCGGCTTGGGCCAGGTGCTCGGCAGTGCTCTGGAATCCCACACAACACTGCAATTAGTGTAATGGGAAGGGCTAAAGCAAAGTAGAGAAATAGAAAAGCTATCATGCAACAGAGACCTTTATCTTATAGGTCCATTATAGGCCCCTCAGTTACTAATTGATTTGATATGTCACTGGCGGCTCTACTGGCAGAGGCTTTAAGCTAAAGAGTATCTGTCCAAGTGATAGCTTGGGTTTTGCTCCTTTGAAGCAGCTGGGCTCGACAGGGATGGAAAAGGAAAGAACGACAAATCCGTACATACTTACGCAAACAAGCAGAGCTATCCTGAGGCGACCCTTGCGCTCTACCTTTGAGCCTTTATAAGTTCTTGGATATCCATAGACAGCCAATACCATTAACACGGTCGCAATGCCTAACAATGGTAAGATGCTCATGGACAATTGGTGGCACTGAATATTTTAGAAGTAGTAACTAAGACCTGTTGATTTGATACTAACAGTTGATTGGCAGCCAGACAAATGAGCAGAGTCACTTTTGTAAGTGTGTGTTAGTGATGATGACTCTGATTGACGATCTGTTTAGTTCGAATGAGTCAGGATAACGCTGTAAATCTCGTATCCCAAAAATCCAAAGATTGCTAGATTGATTAGGATTGCGATCCTTATCCGGCTATTCCGCTGAGTTTTTGTAACTTTGGCGGGGCTGAGAAACGCCCATACCAGGATCGCTACTGCAAGGACTGATAGCGTCAGGATGCTGATACCCAAGGATTCACCACTTTTGGAGTATTGTCTTTTACCATTATAATCGCTTGCTGTATTTAAGAGATTACAGGCATTTTTTGACTAGCTTCTCGAATATTTTGGATGTGGACCCAATGTCAGTGCGTTGGACTCTATACTTGAGGAGGCCAGACTCACTTATAAAAAATGTCTGCGGCGGTCCAAACTGAGTATGCTTGGTTTTGAGCATACGAAAAAATGCTCTGGTTAATTGAGGTGGGGCTTCAGTTACGGTAATTCCTTTGCTATCTTGCATTAGTTTTTCTAAGAGTTTGCATGGTTCAGCACTCTTGTTATTCGATTCAACGCTCCCCTCGCTCCCCGTGATACTCGATGCAGGGATAACACATACTGTAATAGCAAGATCTTTTGTGGGATGATTGTTTGGTAAGTCTTTTAACGCCTTTATTACGGCTGCATTGCTAAAATCATCTGCCATCAAAAAAGCTACTATTTGCAATTTTGTCTTTATCGTACTAAGCGAATATTCTGTGCCTGAGCTTGTTTTGAGTGGACACAGCCAGATGGACTCAGGCAATTGTTGGTTGGGTGCAATAACCGTCTTTTGGTCATCCCAATAGGCTTTGTGTGTGCTTATTTGTATGTCGAGATCAATTGGTTTGTCATTTAGATGAAGCCAGTAGGAGTCAAGTAAGATACCCAGGACATCCCGTTCTTTTGTAATTCCACGTGCTTCAAAAAACTTGTAGAGCGGAGTGAAGTTCCACTTGTAGTAGACATCAGCCATCATGGTATCTGTAATTGATTCTCTTCCGCCAAAATTGCCAACGTCACTTTGTGCGGCTCTTTTAAAGCGCTGACGGTTGGCTTGTATAAGGTCCTTATCAAACTCTGCAAAGGCTTCTTCTATGGTTTTTGGTGTGGCGTTGTTTTCCCATCCAGGTGATCCTACTTTGCCTTTGTCAAACGGGCTCATATCAGACTTTGGTGGCAGAGTTAGCGGTTCGTCTGTCGTAAGTTTATTGATAGTCTCAATAATCAAATTGTTTTGATCAGGTGATATCGTATGGCTTCTGGTGTCTTGCCAGTGTTTATATCCCAGATACTTACCGGTTTTGATGTCGCAAATAGCTGCAGTTTCTCCGGCTGATAGTAGGATATAGTTGCTATCTGGACTCCAGGCAAGTCTAAAGCGGCCATTTGTGGCGCCGTCAATTTTCACCCTCTCTATCATTGTGATGGCATCCAAGATATGAATGGTGCCGTCATCAGCGTAAGCGAAATGTTTTTTGTCTGGAGACCAGCAAAAATCCAGAGCTTTGACGCTATTTGTTTGTATTTTTGCGATCTCACTCAAGGAGTGCGCATCTAAAACAATTATTGATGAAGGCAGACTGTATACAATTAGTTTGCAATCGGGTGACCAGGCTATCATGCCTGGTTTGGTCTGCAATTCTATTTCTCGTTTGAGCTTTGCGCCTTTGACTTCCCGGATTGTGATGGCAAAAGTTTTCTTCTCATCGCTTGTAGGATCGTCTACGCTACTCAACCAACCTGCTACCCATTTGCCGTCTGGCGAAAATACGGAGTAGATGTCGCTGGGTATTGAAGTCGGATGCTTTACTATTCCTCGCTCCGAAGCCCTGGCAATCAGCGGATTGCCAAAGCCAATTACCATTGCAAAAGCGCTAATACCGCACATCGCAGCATTAACTTTGGACTTTTGACGTGGTTCAAACTTCATCTCACCATGCGCTATTCAGAACGTTTTATCCCAGGATCTGAAACAATCCAGCGTTTGAGAAAGGCTGCGCCCTCGGAAGCGTAAGCTTGTCTGCGATCAGCGCTGCCCAGCATCCATTGCACTGTGCGCGAACCCCCATTTTTAAAATCGTTGATGCCGTGCTCGCCGCCTTTGACTATGTATTCTTTGACTTCACCGACTTTGCAGCCTGTATAGTCACGTGTCAGCACATCTTTGCCGTCATTGACTTTGACAGGTCCATCGCACTGGTCAGCTTTCTTCCACACCTCTGCTTGCATGTATGGTGCCGATTTATCCAGATTTGTACCCAAGAGCCAGTCCATTTTGCGGCTCACTGAGCCCATCCCGCCAGCATATGGCAGAGTCTCGTCTTTGTCTCCGTGGATGATCATCATCGGCTTGCCGACAGTCGGTGCCTGGTCACCTTTCATCCAGGTGCCATCATGGCTGACTACTGCTGCCACGCGGTCTGGTCTATCAGCGGCGTATACCTGGGCAAAGCGCCCACCATCGCTAAAGCCAAACAACCCGACTTTGTCGGCCATTTGTGTTTTGCCTTTGAGATCGTCGAGGACATTGTCCATATATTTGCGGTCGTCTGTGACTTTGTCTTCTGCTTTGGGCAGGTTGATGCGTCCTGGCACATTCCAGGCTACTCCCTGGACATTGGATACACCGATATCAAAATCGCGAGGTTTTGGATAGGCAAATACTACTGTGGCTCCGGTGCGCTCAGCATCTGCTGTGAGTCCGGACTCTTGCGCCATCAGTCCAACCGAGTCACCACCGGCGGCACCATGCATGGCGACTATTACCGGAGCGCGATTGTCAGCATTTTTTGGCACATAAACATCATAGCGACGGCCATCGGCCATGGTCACGGGATTGAGCTCTCCTACTTTGAGGGGGCTACCTGGTTTTAATAGTTGCTCACCGTTGACTCGGTGCTCTGGAGGCACGTCGTTGTGTGCTTTTGACTCCATTAGTTTGGTCACCACCAGCTCATCTGTGCCGGTTAGCTGGCGTTTGACGTCATCTTCGAGAGTCCATTTTTTGTCCCCGCTAAAGTATGGCTTCTCTCCAGGGGCGATATTTTGGTTGTATTCAGCTTCAACCGCCTTATATTCTTGCGGCGACATATTGAGCATCTTATTAAAGACACGGTCGGCATCGGGAAAAATTCTAGTACTAAAAAAGGGCACATGCAGTGCGTCCTGGATATCGGCAGCCGCCGCTTTGGCGTCAAATGGTTTTTGGTCCGCCTTGTTAGCCTCTCCGTGGATGAGCGGGGCAGCGGGAAAGCCTGCGGGTATAGGCGGGGAGGCGTCAGCCGGTTTGACCGTAGACCCGGGCACCCAGGTGTCAGTGGTCAAATCCTTTTGTGCAGGTTGATCGACTGGCTTTTGGTCGTTTTCTTTAGCTTCTGCTGCTTTATCTGCCACGTTGGCGCCCTCACTTGATTTAGATTCTGGCGTGAGCCAGTTTCTCTTCCCCAATTCATTCCGCTTTCTTATATACCCATTTGATGAGCTTTTTTGACTTTTTACCGGCTGCGCCACCTTCGCTGGGGTTTTCCTTATATGGCAAGAGGTCCCCAATTTGCTTGGAGACCTCCTGGCTTTACCGATACATGGCTTAGACGGCTGTGCGATTTTTGTAGTTCTCAGCAGGTTCGTTGACTCGCATGACATCCTGACCACCATACTGTTTAAGCAGTCTTTCGGCCTTGTCAGCTTCGTTTTCGTCATCGGTATGGACTGAGAGGACAATTTTGCCTTCTTTTATCTGACCCTCATACTGTCTTGCTTGCTCCTCAGGGACACCGAGACCGACAAAGCCTCCAGTCAGTCCACCCAGCGCGCCGCCCACGGCAGCTCCGCCCAGGGCTGACAACAAAGGTCCCACTGCCAACAGCGGGCCGATACTAGGTATGGTCAGTAGACCCAGCCCGGCTAGAGCACCCACAGCACCTACCACGACCGCGCCAGCACCCGCGCCAGCGGCAGAGCCAGAGCCTGCATGGCCTGAGCCACCGTCCCATGTGCCTGGCTTGTCCGGCAGCACGAGACTCACGTCGTCGTTTTCAAATCCTGCATTTTTAAGGGCGGCGACTAATCCGTCTACCTCTTCATATCGCGTCATCACGCAAAATACTGACGTTTTCATTGGCGCCTCCTGATAGGGCTGTGTGGCAATCAAATACCTTTTACTGCAAACAAGGCGTTCAGCCTGGCAAATGGTTCCTTTTGCTAGTTTGGGCTCGGGGCGCGGTTTGTGCTGTTTGCCTTTGTCAGTAAGACTTTGGGAACTATCAGCCCATCTGTGCAGTCCTCTCCAAGCTCGCCGTCAATTGCCAAAATGGCAAGCGGCATTTGTAGAGGTAGATTCATGAACGTGTTTAATTATCTGACCGAAGATACTGCGCACATCAGTCAAATGCTAAATGAGACTGTTGCTAACTTTTTGGATTGGCCAAGAGATAGAGTGTTTGAGCAAACAAAAAAGGCTTTGAGCTCGCTTGACGCTCATTTTGACAAAGAAAAACTGATCGTCAATAACCTTGAAGGCACTGAGGCTGACTTGAGCGACCTAGTCAAAACATTTCAAGCAAAAATCAAAGAGATTAAAGAAGACATGAATAGTCTAATCATGATTCACGTCGACGAGCCAGGCTTTAGTCAGGTGTTGCAACGCATTGCAGCTAAAGTCAAAGACTTTAGCGACTTTAATGCTAACAGCTTTTATCCGTCGCTTAAGGACAAGTTGACTATGGATGAGTTTCACAAAATTGAAAGTCAATTTGAAAAAGCTGTCTTGAGCTAATCATCGGCTGTCCAAAAATAGTTGCTTTTGTTGGTACTGCTTTTGTTGTAATTGGTGACCGGAGGCATTAACGTGAAAGATAATTTGAAGGCCATGGTGCTGGCTGCGGGAGTGGGAAGTCGCTTAGATCCTTTGACAAAGCGTTTGCCCAAGCCTCTTATACCAGTTGCCAACCGCCCTGTCATGGAGCACATTTTGATGTGGCTCAATGAGCATGGTATCAAAGATGTAGCTTCTAATCTCCACTATCTGCCCGAAAAAATCCGCAACTATTTTACCTTTGAGTGCTCTTTGCCAGGCACTGTGCAGTTTGTCAACGAACGTGTGCTGACTGGTGATTGTGGTGGGCTGCGCGCTTGCAAGAGTTTTTTTGAGCCATCCACAAATGGTAAAAAGACAACCTTTGTAGTGGCCATGGGCGATATCGTTACCGATGTCGATCTCAGCTTGCTCGTGGAAGAGCACAGACGGTCTGGCGCTCTTGCTTCTATTGGCCTGAAGCGAGTAGAAGATGTTTCACAATTTGGTGTTGTTTGTCTCAACGATAAAGGTTATGTCGAGCATTTCCAAGAAAAGCCAATGCCACACGAGGCCCGGTCAGACCTGGCAAATATCGGCATCTATGTTTTTGGCTCTGACATTTTTAAATACATGCCAGATGAGGGTGTGTATATGTTTGGCAAGCAATTGTTTCCGCTTTTGCTTGGTAAACAACTGCCGGTGCGCGGTGTAGAACTCGAAGGCTACTGGTCTGACATCGGTACGATGGAGAGCTACAAGCAGACTTGTAGTGACGTACTGAGCGGTGCCACCGGTCTGATGCCACGTGGTGCGGTCTTACGCACTGGAGACAACAAGACTGTGGTGGCGCGGGGACAAAATGTCCATATAGCTCCTGGTGTGCAGCTATTAGGCAATGTCACCATTGGCGATAATTGTGTGATCGCCTCTGGTGCTGTTATCAAAGACAGTGTGCTCTGGGCAAACACAATTGTCGGTGCTGGCGCTCTCATAAAAGATAGTGTTATTGCAGATGGTTGCCGTATCAAGCAACAGGCACATCATGTAGGTGAAATTGTGGTGGATGGTCTGGGCGGCTACCAGACTAGTGAGCTAAATGTAGTGTCCATAAATCAAAGCGTAAAACTGGCCAGTTAAGGAGCGGTAGATGCCTGCCACCAACATCGATAAGACAATTGCGGATAGCGTTGCTCCGCCGATACTTCTGGTTGAGGACAACCATCTCAATCAAAACGTATTGACCACGTTGTTGCATAAATTTGGCTACAATGTGCGCATCGCTAACAATGGTATCGAGGCTGTTGAAGCTGTTATGAGTGACACATTTCCATTGATTTTGATGGATTGTCACATGCCTCAAATGGATGGCTTTGAGGCTGCCTCCCAGATCAGACGGTTGGAAGCGGATAAGGAAATCCATACTCCGATTGTCGCTGTCACTGCCGTGGCTTCAATTGATAAAGACCGTTGCCTTGCTGCGGGCATGGATGATTACATCGCTAAGCCCATTGATATCAAAGCCTTTAAGGCTTGCATCGAGCACTGGATACGCAAGGATATGGCTTATCACAATCAAAAGCTGCGTGAATATTTGCAGGAGTATTCTCCTCGCACTTACGCTGAGCAAAAAGCTAGCGACCGGGCCATGCATGCTGAGCGCTGTAGTATTGTTGACGGCGACCCGTGTCTGTCATTTGCGGCGCGTTTAGGCGAGCTTTTGGATAGATTGCATCAAGCTTTGAATAGAGAAGAAGCGGACGCCATTGCTTATCTCGCCTATGAAATCCGCTCATCAGCCGTGGCATTTGGCGCAAAACCACTAGCTAGACTGTGCCTTTATTTAGAAGCTGCTGTAAAAGAGAGAGACTGGTCGGAAGCACGCTCTGTCATGCAGGCTACTCAAAGAGCTTTTGATACATTGCAACAAGACCTGGAAAAGCAAGCTGGCGACAGGGTGTTGTCTTAACGAAGTCGTGCGCACCTGCTGAGTCTGGGAACCAGAGGCTACTTGACTCGTCCGACATGCAGAAGAGATTTTATTGAGCGGCTTGTTAAGCCACTGGAGTTGTGATGAACGTCGAGCAGTCAGTAGAGAGGCTGAATGAACTTTTGAAAGGAGAGTTTGCAGCCATTGGAAGTTATCGGCAGACAATCGAGAGAGTGCCTGATACTGAGTTAAAAACTCAACTGGAAGAGATACACGTGGCCCACGAAGCTCGTGCTAACCACCTGCGTGCTCGTGTGCAAGAGCTGGGTGGAGAACCGTTTGATGGCGAGACTTGCTGGCAAAAAATCACACCAATGACTGCTGTGGCCGAGTCCTATATCGGCGAAAAAATTGCGCTTCTAGCTCTCGGCGAAAAAGAGAACGCGGGAGTACAAAAGTATCAGGAAGTCTTGAACGACCTTGATGAGGATAGTCGCGAGCTCATTCTCAATGAGCTGTTGCCAGCTCAAGAGCAGACGGCATCTACGTTAGAAGGCATCCGCAAAGGCTTTTTGAGCTGAGAGCTATCGCTGTGTCCTTGAGCTGGCTCCCAGGGCTATCTCTGGAAGAGTGCGGCCAAATGTGCATTAAAGGCTAGTCGGACTCTATCTATAAGGTCTTAGAGATCCGAGCAAAGAGAGACTTCTTACTTAAGAGGTCTCTCTTTTGCATGCTCAGCAGCAAAGGCTAGGCGAATATCAAAACACTGATCTAAAGCGGAAACTTATGCTCAACTGCTGAGTCCTCCAAGTACTGCAACATATGAATGAGGAAAGAGTTATGGCATTTTTTAAATGGCAAAATGAGATAGCGGCAATTGCGCTCATCCTCACTGCTTGTGGAGTAGCTGACGCTAAGGTATGGCCAGTGGCTGGTAGTAAGTTTGATTTGACTTACCACATCGACGAAGCCGAGCGCTCTGGCTCTCTAACCAGTCAGCAAGCACGGCAGTTGCGTCTTGACGAAGAACGTATCGTCAAACATCAGAGCGAACTACTAAAGATGCATAACAATCGACTTACTCCAGAAGACGTTGCCACCATCGAGGGTGAAGTCGTAAAATTGAGAGATCGCGTCAATAGTGTCTCTCTGTCGAAGTCGGACAATACCAGAAAGAATGTTGGTGACGGACTAAAGTCGGCTGTCGTACCAGAAAAACAACCCAACTCTAAAGAAGAACTGGCGAAAGTCATCGCCTTGCGTCAGAGTTTAATGCACGAGAAAGGTCTCAGTATGAATGCCAAAAACATCAAGATTGTTGCTCAAAGAGATAGGCTGACTCTGCGTGGAGTGGTTAATAGCGCTGCTGAAAAAGAGCGCATTGCAATCATGGCTAAAGACTGTATCGGCGACAGTGTGCTGGATAACCAACTGGAAGTGGCAGGTAAGTAAAGAGGAGCATTTGGCGCAGAGACTTAAATGGTTTCGCGCATGCCCACATGAACTAAGTCGGTTCGAAGTGTGTGGGCTCGTAGTAGATCACGTATGGGCGGTGGGTGCTTTGCCTCGTATTAGTTACTGAAATCACTCGATCGAGGGTTGAGGCACCACCTTTAACACCAGCGCATGAGCGCGCGCTCAGATGGCTAAAGTGGTGATACTCCGGAATGAGGCTATGCAGGCTGCGCTAGCGTGCTCTGTGCATGCATCAATTGGTACGCAAATCTGTTTTGACGTAGTCGTTTTCATCATCGAAATCTAAAAGAAAGCCAAATCGCTACGCTAGGTCTTGGTTTCTCTGTTGTCGCTTGTATCGCTGCGCACCACTGGTGATGCGAGAACGTAACGGAGTGTATCCTAGCAGAGGGTGTGCTGAGGTCTTTTTCATTTTTGCCAATATTGCCGCCTCCGCCTACAACGCGGAAGTCAATTTGGCAGAGGATTAAGGATGTTTGGAACGAGCCAGTTGGTCCGGAAACGCCGGATCAGATGATGGACAGAATAAATAACGATACAAACAGGGCTGCTCAAAGTGGGATTTGATAAGGTCTGCTAAAAGCATAGCTATCTCCAACTAAAAGTAGGGTCGGTGGCAGGAATTTAATGCCACCGGCTCTACCATTCTGTGGTAATCATTTAATGGCTGATGTTTGCCCGAGAATCTAAACCTTATGCTTCTAAGTTGTCCTGTTCTTCCACGTGTTTTTGCCTTAGTTGTTTTAATGTGTTTTTCTTGGTCTTCTTCTTTTGCGAACAATGGAAATAGTCTTCCTGAATTGGATTTGCTTGACGAGTTCGTTGCTTCTGGGTTTAAGACAAGTAAGTCAGATTCAGCACTCGATCAAATTCTAAAGCTGATTTATCAAAGTAGTCATGAAACAAATCTGGACTCAGCCAATCAGAGCTTGAAGAGGGCTGAGGAGCTATGCAAAAGTGTTCGAAATCATAGTTTGGCATTAGTGTACCGATCAGCGCTGAAAAGAGAAGCTGCAAAAAACGAGCGCAGATTCGGTGAATTTCAGCTCGTCGAACAAAACCTAAACGAATCATTGTCCATCGCAAACTCAGTGCTTCAGGGCGAACCCACCTTTCAACCGGCTTTATATCAACGAGCCGCGACATTAGAGCAGCTAGGTATGTGGTATCTGTTCAATGGAGATTCCCGTAAGAGCAAAGATGCCTTTCAAAAGGCCCTTTCCGACGCGGATGATGCAAGGCAATCGGGGGCGAGAGGAAGATCTCACTCCATTCTTTATGCAAAAATCGCCCAGCATTATGTGACTTTTGAAATGTTTGATGAAAATATGGAAGCGCTCCAGGTATTAGACCAAGCAATCAGAGCGCTAATGCCGTTTATTAGAACCCAACAAGAATCCGACCAAATCTATTCAGTCAGGCTACCACTCTTTTTTTGAAAAAGCTTGTGTCCTGCGCAAAACCGGCGCGAATGAAGATGCATTGAAATGCCTGGATACAGCAATAGAGGGATACAGAGGCGTTTTACAACGGAGTCATCATCTCAAACAACAGGACTTGGACTGGGTAAGAATGCGTCTGGCTGATACCTACGTTGAGAAAGCTGAGACTAAGATAGTTCAAAACAAGTCTCTTGACGCAAAAGTATGTTTAAATAATGCCCTTGATTTAGTTCAACAGGCCCTATCCATTGATCCCACAAATCAATCAGCCCTTGAGCAACAGAGCCGGATCCGCACTCTTTTGCAGATATGCTCCCAAAGTTAGTAATTTTGCTATTTGATGTGATCTTTTGTATCCGTCCGGTACTACCCGTGGTTTAAAGAAAATCTCGTTGCGTGATTGAATATTTGCAGTGAAGCGAAGGCGGCTCAAAAGGACCACGCAACTAGTTGAGACTTTGCGAATTATTTGGCAAGATTTTCGATGTTCGCCAAAATTCGGATGTAACTTTTGGAATTATTTGTCACGGTTTCTTTGAAATTATTTGTCGCGGAATTTTTGGGATTATTTGTCACTCTTGGGAACGATTTCGGCGATGCTGAAATCAGGCCGCTCTGCCTACCCCAAAAGCAGGAATTCTGATACTGAATCTCTAGAAAGCCCATAAGATGAGATGCGGCGATGAAACATAATCGAGAATATAGGACGCTCAAGTAGAGAACAACGCAAAATGCCACCCGGAATAATGGGGTAGATTTGGCACCATGCTATTCCAGTCAAGTGTGACAAATAATTCCGAAACATCTGTGCCAAATAATTCCAAAACTTACAGTTGACATTCCCGGAAAGCTTGGAATCCATTCGTCTTTCACTGACTTAAGGCTGTCATTTGCCTTACCTGGGGTGCGGCGGAGTATTATTTGTTTTCGTGAGAAAAAATGCCCGCGATTTCAATCTTTTTTTGTGGGTTTAAATAGTGCCACCATGGTTGTTATGGGTTTTTCGGTGTAGCATCCACGGTCTGAATTGTAAAAGTTGTGAAGGTAAGCTCACGCAAGCGCGCTAGAACCAATGATTGCTTGATTAAGGCGATTAAACTGTACGTTTGGTGACAATGTGCGGTCTCAACAAATTGTTCAGCTTTGGATGCTGAATTTGACTCCGAAAATAGTCGAGTATTTGGGCACTATTCATTCAATTCTTTAGCAGGCACTAGTTCAACTCGCCAACAGGCAAAGCAATAGCAACATTTTTATTCCAGCGGTTCTACCGCCGGAATCTTTGCGGCCTGCATAAAAAGCTGATGAATAGTTCCCATCAACAATTCAAGGAATAAAATCCTATGAAACTTATAAAGAAACGATGGCTGGGATTGTCCCTGGCATCGACTCTAATTGCACTTGGTGCATTTAGCACTCCCGCATTGGCCGCCGACTATAGCGGCAATTGCGCTTTCATCCCCAACCATGTGACAGGTAATGCTGTAGTTAATGACACTACATGTGTCATCAACACCGGTACAACTCTCACCGTTGATGGCACGTTGACCATTAATACTTCTGGTTCCATCGATATTCAGTCGAATATTGTGTCTGACGGCAAAGTCAAGATTTTGACCAGCGCCTCTGTCAAAACCAAAAAGGTGACAAGCACAAATTCGGACATCATAATTCAGTCGACGCAGAATCGCGTCGAGACAGAGAATCTCACGGCTGGAAATTCAGTCCAGTTAGATGCTGGACTTAATGGTGCTGAGAACTCATCTTGGGACATTCTGGTCAAAGCGCCAATTATTGCCAACAAACTCCAAACTAACCCTTCACCTGACGTACATGGAAACATACTACTACGTGCTGCAGGGAATATTTCTACAAAAACTGTTCGGTCTGATGGTGGTCTAGGGGCTCAAAGTGCCAAGTCTGGAGGTATTCAAATTGAGGCGTGGAAAAATGGTGGCGCAGCAACAGAATTCGTAATTGGCGGTCCAGGCATTAACGGTGTCGACGGAATTCTCTCGTCGAAAAGCACTGTCGGCGGTGGCACAAACCCGGCATTTGTTAATGGCGGCGTCAACATTACGAACGGCGGAACTGCCTCTTCCGGAGGAATTAGTGTACTAGATCCAGCCAAAATTCAGGTTCGTGCTTCTGAATCCCGATCTGGAACAATAATATTGAATGCCCAGTTCGGTCCGCTAAAGATTGCAACTGGATCTCTCAATGCCAATGGAGCGATGGGAGAGTCACCTCAGGGTGCGGGGTCTATTTATCTTTTGGCTAAGACTATTGAAACCGAAGATGGCACCGTGATCACTGCTAGCCAGGGTTACAACGCTGCACCGACTGTCCACCAAGTATTTCTTGCAGCGCAAGTAATAAGGTATAAGGGCACGGCTAATGGTCTGCGTGTTCTAGCCGATGGAAACGGTCCGGTTGCTAGTTTTACCCAAGCCACTCTTGCGCCTTTCCAATATTTGAGACCAAATAATCTCAGTGGCGATGTGAATAATATGCCGTGGACCTTTTCATTGGGAGGTGGCGAGCTTGCTTTTAGAGCTCCGTTGACCCTTGACGGTGCCAATGATAACGGAGCTCTGCTGCTGAGCGCCGATGGAGATAATTCAAGCGCGAATGTCACTGGATTTCCTATCAGTATTTCAGGAAGTACTGTAACTATCAGATCACGGGCAGAAAAACTCCATCGCGTGAATATCGGTTATTTCGGATCTTTCACTCCCGGAAATATCGGATTGGAAATTAATACCACTGACAAATTTATCGTCAATGCGGATGGAAAGTTCGGCAACGGATCCACCGCAACTCAGGCCAATGGCGGCATTGTCTCAATTATCGCTGACCAGACTAACTGGAATGCCCCAACTCATACCATTAGTGCTGATGGACCTCCTTCAGGCAACGGCAATGGGGGGCAGGTCAAAATATTCACTACTACGGCTGAAATGGGAGACACCAGCCACGCTAACATAACGGCAAATGGTGCTCCAGAAGGAATTGGTGATGCAATCTTTAGCTCCTTCGATTCCACTGATCCGAAAGCAGTGATTTTCAAACCCGGCCAGTCAAATGTCGTACTGGGCGGAGGGCAAAATTCATTCAAAATTCTTGCAAACGGTGGTTCCGTTTCAGGTCACGGAGGCACTGTGCAGGTGCTGCCAACGACTGGACATGTGCGTGTTCGGGCCACAACTGCAATTGATGTTTCGGCCATTGGTACCGCTTGCGGTGCCTGCGAGGCGGGAAGCATGCAAATTAAATCCAGTAAGATTGATACTGCTGCTAATCCCGCGCCTACAATGGTCCTGCCGGCCCTTGTGGCAAATGGGGCTGGAGATGGCTCTGGAGGACTAATTCAGTTTGTCTCCACGGGAAATATCAACCTTGCCGGTGTGGCTCAAGCCATCGGTGGTGCAGACAATGGCAATGGTGGTTCAATTGATGTGAAGGCCGATACGGGAATTGTGGCTAAAGGTAGCGGATTTATAGTCGCTGCTGGAGCCGAAGGTCACGGTGGAATGATCAATATCGACGCTGGTTCTGGATTGTTGACATTCGACGGCAAATTTGACGCCTCCGGGGGCACAGGTTCTGGAAACAACTTTGGCGGTCAAATTGAGATAAAAGGCGGAAATATTTTCCTTTCTGCTACAGCGGTCACTGAGTTGATTGCAAATGGACATGGATCCGGAAAGGGCGGTGAAATCAATGTCACAAGTATGCTCTCAGACTTGAATTTTGGAGCTGGAGCAGATCAGCTTAGGATAGAAGCCACTAGTGAACAGGCTCAAGGTGGTAATGTGTCCATTTCGGCTCCGACAACAGGCAACATTACACTCAATGGAAGTGCTGTTGATGTTAGTGCTGGTGGGGACGGCGAAGGCGGTAATATCTCAGTGCAAACTGCTTCCGGGAGTATCTCACTCTCTGATAGGTTGCAAGCTAATGGACATGGCTCCGGCAATGGAGGTTCTATCTCACTAGCGTCAGCTTCCACAGCCGATATGACACTTAATAATGTCGATGTTTGGGCGAATAGCGGTCTGAGCGGAGGTAATGGTGGCACTGTCTCGGTAAAAAATACCAAAGGCACCATCAATGTCAACAACGCTTCAAGTATTAGAGTCACCGCACTTGCTAGCAATGGAAATGGTGGAACTGTTGACGTTTCTGCCGGGTCGTCCGCAGGGCAGGGAGGGGTAACTTTGACCTCGGGCTCGGATATGGAGGCTGATGCCGGGTTGACCTCTGGTGATGGTGGTAAAATTACAATCACTTACTACAGCAACAATCCCGCCGTTGCAATCAATACAGATCAGGGCACTGTCCACGCTGACGGTCCAAATGGGTTCATCGAATTCAAAAACGCCAGCCTTGCAGAATTGCGAGTATCTGGAGATAACACTGAAATTTCTGCTAGAGATGGTCGCGTTACGTTTGTTAATCCAGACGGCAATGTGACTGCCCATCTGATTCAGGATGCTGGACCTCTTGTTGTGGGTCAAGTCGATGCTACTGGTGTAAGCGTTAGACTCGAATTTGAGGGCACGGATAATCTCACAATTGGAAATGTCATCGCAACGAGTGACGCGTTCATTCGAATTCTTGGCGGTGACATCTCCTCCGCCAACCTTACAACGATCGATACACCCTTACTCAAGATCGGTACCGTAGATGGAACGATTGGCTCAACGAATTCCCTGTCCACGAAGGCGAAGCGAATCGAACCTGCCGTCGTCAGTGAGATTTCGAAAACTGTTCATATCTCAAGTACTCTTCTTGCCGATACATTAAACATTGACGAGCAGTGGAAAGTAAAGAGTGAATTTGTGTTGAATTCGCCTGCCTCATCAGTAATCGTGGAAGGATTGGAGCAGTTTGCGGGGCAAGATGGAGTAATCCAGATCTTTGCATTGAATGTCACTGTTCCAGAAGGCAAAAAAATAACCAGTCGGCAAGGCACGATTTTACTTTCAGCAGGCAATTCGATCTCCCTCGAAAAGAACGCTGAAATAGTAGCAAGTGCAAATGCTTCTCCTAATACAGCGTTGGGAAACGTCTTGATCGAGGTTGTACCAGCGTCCAGTCTTAATAACTGCGGGTTTGTTGCCAACTTCGACGCTTCTCTTTCCGCGCCACCCGTTCAATGCGGACCTGCTGGATTTACTGCACTTCCTCCAACCAACTTTGGACTTGCGCTTGGTCGAACCATAACTATCTATGCTCCGACCGGTAACGAAGTTCTGCTTGGAGGCGGCGTTAAGATAAACGCTCTGTTCGCCCCGATCTGATCAATAAGTCCATGATCTGATTCTTTATTGAGGCAGCGATAAAAACTTATCGCTGCCTCTCTCATTTTTGGGCATCAAAACTCAATTCTAGAATTTTTGTCCTAAAAACTGCTTTTACTTTGAGTTCATTACTTATAGGCCTGAAAGGGCTTCTTCTATTTATGGAGACTAAGCATGCATTGTCAAACGACTTAATTCCGCTCGATTTTGTCACTAGGACATTCTTGGCATTTCCATCTGGTTCTATATCAAATGTAACTTCCGCCGTAGTTCCATCTGGAGCGTTCTTCCTGTCGTCCGGAATAAGTCTGCTTATTCTTCTGTTCACGTCATTCATATAGAGTTTCATATACTCTGGATCTTGCGCTGTGCACTTGGTTTCAGTTGCGCTAATTGGACTAACTCCGAAAAAAATCATGGTTGAAATTGCTATAATATACTTGAATGACATTAGGATTTTTCTCCTATTTTGGTGATCTTGGTTCGCTAAACACTCTTTGCCCAATTTAAGCCCGTTATCACTTCGCGACCTTCCGGAAATTGCATGATAGTAAATTATTTGGATGTTACTACTTGGCGAAGAGATCTTCCGATGGATGTGGGTTATATAACAGAATGGAATCCAACAACGAAGCTTACGGCCTATAGGAACGATTCAAAGATACAAATAGAGTCCTTCCATATCTTCTGTGATTTAGAGCAGGAATCAAAAGATTTTGGAAAAAAAACGACATTGGAAGTCGAGTTTGGAGACTTCAAACAGACTATAGATGACATTTTTAGACAGAATGCCTATCAGCGTAACCACATTTGGAATTTTTTTATAGCGTTAAGTTGTGGTAGAAGTGAAGACCCCCGGCTGATCTTGTCTGTTTGCTTGGATAAAGAACCGATAGAAGTTTTGGAGGTTCAAATTCAATTTATTGAAGGAGATCCTCCTCCCGGACCTTTGTCCAGCTAAACAGTTTTCGCTCACCAGTCGTTTTACTACAATCTACGTTATTTTTAGAACTGGACATCCTTGCCAAAACCTCTAAAACGCTTTGGATTCAGCTGAGTGTATAGAACCGTATGCTGGATGTTTTTGTGCCCCATGTAGGCTTGTATAGCCCTTGTATCGATGCCTTCTGAAGCAAGCTGAAAGCCCTTGCCGTGACGAAGCATATGGGGGTGCACGCTGAGCTCTAAAGCGGCCTCCCGACCAGCCCTGGCTACAAGCTTGTGGATGGCATTGGCTGAAAGAGGCCCCTGGCGTTCCGAAACGAAGACAAATTCAGAGCTGGCATAATCTCGACGAAGCTTGCGCAGTGCCCGAATCTCGTCGCCTTCGAGATAATGGACCGATGGTTCGCCGTTTTTCAGCCGGTTGACGTGTAGTCTTCCACGATTCAAGTCGACCTGGTCCCATTTGAGGTCCGCCAGCTCACTAACGCGGAGCGCGTGGCGATACATAACTAGAATGAGCAGGGCATCTCGAGCGCCGTGCCGACCAACGTCCTTTGCGGCGTCAATCAGACCCTTAACCTCAGCAGTAGTGAGGTACTCTCTGGACCGCCTTTCAAGATTTTTCAGCTTGATCGGCGGTCCAATTTTTTTTGATTTCTTGGACTTTACCGAAAATGATGCCTGGTTAGACTTTTTTGCCATGAGTGAAAATCTGCTTTTAAACCTTACCCTTATTGGTGGACACCGACATTCGAAATGCCTCACTGTGCAGCTTTTGCACTAAGTTCAAATTGTTCGGGCGAAAGATAATTCAACGTTGAGTGTATACGAATTTTGTTGTAAAAAATTTCGATATAGTCAAAAATGGCTTTTCTTGCGGCTTCTCTAGTCTCAAATCTCTCAAGATGAATCATCTCTTTTTTGATCGATCCGAAGAAACTTTCTGCAACGGCGTTGTCCCAGCAATTGCCTTTCGCTCATACTTTGAGTGCAGCCCTGCTTCTTGAGCGCTTCACGAAAAATCTCACTTGCGTATTGGCTTCCTCGATCCGGAATGAACCACTAAGTTTGTCACCTTTCCTTTTATTTTTCTGCATGCCATTAAAAATGCATCTCGGACAAATTCTGATTGCATACGGTCTGACATTGACCAACCCACTACCCGCCTGGACCACAGGTCAATAAACACAACCAGGTAGAGCCACCTCTTCAGCGGTCCAGACACAGGTAATATCTGTCACCCAGGCTTGATTGGGCGCATCCTTGCTGAAATCTCTCTTGAGTAGATTTTTCGCGATAGGCAGTTTGTGATTGGAGTTGGTTGTAGGTCTGAACTTCTTAGCTTGCTTGGCACGTATGTTGCGCACCTTGATTATCCGCGCAAGTGTTTTGTGGTTACAGTGCAAGCCAGCATTCTTTAGGGCGTGCAAAATGCGAGGCGACCCGTATGTCTTACGGCTTGAAACATGAATCTCGATGACCTTTTCTCTAATTGCTTTCTTCTTTTCAGGTTCCGGTTACCTCGCAGTTTGAGCCACTTGTAGTAGCCAGCCGCGGAGATTTTTAGCTCTTTGCACATCTTTCGGATGTTGTGGACTCGGCTTAGATCCAGGCATACTTCGCTACAGGCTTTGCAAAATATGCCGCTGCTTTTTTAGATCTCGTTTCGCGAAGACTTCATTCTCTTTGCGCAGCTCGGTAGTTCCTGCAGTACAGAGTCTTTGCCGGTCTCCTGGGCAAGCTTTGAGTCGCGCTTCCAGCGATGCACCCAGCTCCGCAGTTTTGCTGGCGTTATCTTTAGCTGCCTTGCTGCCACCGCATACAACATGCCATCGGCAACCACCATCTTCACGGCGTTATCTTGAAATTCTGTGTGTATTCCGATTTTCTTCCCAGATTTCTCCAGTGTTTTTATTTACCGTGGAGGCTTTCGGCTGTCAACAGTCCACTATTTGGGGGGAACTCCACTTTTGGGGATTCTTCTTTCCCTTCACTTTACCGTAAATAGTCATTTTCGGTAATTGTACTGTCTGCTAAAAAGGGGAAGGATTAAGGTTTACTCTTCCAGTATTCTCTCTGTTGCAATGTAGCCTGGCTGTCAGCCTTTTGCTGATCATTACCGGCTGCTTAACGGCTCGCTGGTTTGCGTGATTTGGCAAGCAAGTCGTCAATCGCGGCTTGATCGATAGGCAGGGCAATACTGCCTCCTATTTCACTTAGCGCAAATTGGTTTATGCCGATTAGCTTGCCCTGTTCAGTGACCACTGGTCCGCCTGACTGTCCGCCTCTGACATGGTTGTCTATTACTACGCCCAAGGCTTTGCGCTCCAGTCCAAACTTTTTCATATCTTTTGGGCCAAATACCTCGAGCACTTTATGCACACCTTCTGAGATGCCTGGACTGGCGTATAGCGTGCGGGAGCCTTCGGCAAAGCCGAGTGCTAACAATGCTTTGTTTTCGGCGCCTTCTTTTTTAGCGTCCTTAGCGGCTATAAATGGTTTGCAGGTTTTTTCGGTGTCATCACCGGTTTTAATTGCCAGCACTGCTCGGTCGTATTTGGCATCGCTAAAGCGGATCTCGCTGGGATAAGTTTTGCCGTCTGCTGTGACTGCGCGGGCATTTGAGATGGCGATATCCGTAGTGCCTTTGGGCACATGATTGGCTGTGAGTACGAGACATTCACCGTTTTGGATGTCTTTGCCTATCATTGCTCCTGTGCCAATTGGTCCGTCCAGCTTGTGGCGCGGGTTTTTGTCACCTGGTGGTCTCATAGTGGCGTCGATGCGTACAGTACTCTCTGCTGCCTGATTGTAGAGGTTGGCAAAATCCAGATGTTTTAGGTCTTTGGGCAGGTTTTTTGCACCTTTAAAATCGCAGCTGTGGAAGTTGCGCCCTGCAATTATAGTGGGCACAGTACCCTCGGGGGGATTGGTTTTGCAGTCTGTTTCATTGCCCTCAAGGCTAAATTTATCGATGGTTTTACCACTGTGCGAATCATCAAAGAGTTTTTTCGATGTGGTATCACTTTGCTTGTGATTATCTTTTTTGTCGGCAGTATTGTCGCTACTGTGTATTTGCTTGTCTGACATTTGTTATACCAAAATAAGTGGACGTAAAATATTTGCGCACCGTGGGTGGTTGGGTTATGACTTATCAGCCAGAACAAGTAATAGACTTACCGTCTTGCTCTGGTCAGCAGGTCATCGACTCGTTTTTGATCGATTGGAACAGCGTAGCTGCCGCGAGTTGAACCATCGGGTCCGGATTGATTTAATCCAGTCAATTTGCCTTCGGCATTAACTACTGGTCCACCTGATTGACCACCTTTGACGTGGTTGTTGAGGCGCAAACCGTGTGCGTCTGGCGCGAGACCGAGGTCTCTTAGGTTGCGAGGGCTCATGTCTTGTCTCATCGGGCGAATGCCTTCTGATTTGCCCGGAGAGGCATAAAGAGCTCTTGAGCCTGCAGCAAAGCCGAGGGAGGTAACTGCTTTACCGTTGCCTGCTTCCTGGTGTACATCCTGCACGGGGGTGAATGGTTTGCAGACTTTATCGGTGTCAGCTCCTGTTTTGAGGGCAACAACGGCAGTATCACGTTTAGGATCGGCAGCGCGTACTTCTGCGGGATAGGTTTTGCCATCGGCAGTGATACCGCGAATATTATCGATTTTGACGTTTTTATCACTACTTACAACGTGGTTGGCAGTGGCGACAAGGCATTCGCCTTTTTCGGTGTCTTTGCCTATGATAGCGCCGCTGCCAGAGGGGCCGTCTTGGGCATGTTTGGGATTTTTGTCTTTGGGATTGCTCATGGTGCTATCAAAGCGCACTGTGCTAGGTGCAGCCTGATTGTATATGTTTGGTAAGTCGAGGTGTGAGAGACCTCTAGGCATATCTCTCATCCCTTTAAATTCACAGCCCTTGCTTTCTTTGCCAGGCATCAGAGTAGGCACCGTGCCTTCCGGTGCGTTAGTTTTACAGGCCTTTGCCTCGGTCGGTGTAAAACGTCCAATCGTTTTACCACTTTGAGTATCATCAAATAGTACTCTAGACGTATTGTCTGGTGCTGATGGTTGGGCGGGGTGTTCGGCTTTGGTATCACGTGCTGGTGCTGCTTTATCTGACATGGGGTTCACCAAGAAAAAGCCGCGCAAAGATAGTGCAGTGTCAAAAACGACACTGCGTTACGCTCAATTGCGCTAACTGAGTAACGACTGAGTGCGAGATTATATGAGTGCAATAGCCATTTGCTAATGCACTAAATAATTGGGATGGTCTCTGTTGTTAGATTTATTGGGTAAGGGTGGGTGGTAGAAAACGGAGGGAAGGACACAAGTTGGGTTATTGCATATTAGAGGGTATTTGTAATCGAATTGTAAAAGGCGGAGTAAGCTGGCGTTGTGTAATCAACACGCTGATTCCCCCTTTTGGTCCGCACTTGTGTACCTCGGGGAACTAATGCGCATATCTACGGTCGAGATTGATGACTTAAGCTTTTAAAACGGAGGAGTCTTATATGTCTCGTAAATTGATAGTTGCCTCACTGGCACTGCTTGTACTGCAAACTTGTGCTATGGGTGTCGATGCTCGCCCTCGTCACTACACTATCACTCAGCGCCAAAATGAATTGTCGATGCGTATAAGACGCGGAGAAAGGGCCAATGAGTTAACAGCCAAAGAAGCTGCTCATCTGAGAGAAGATATCGCCGATGTAAAAGATCGTGAGGCCCGCATGCGCAGCAAAAATGGCGGTAAATTGAGCTACAAAGATATGTCTAAAATCGAAAAGGACTTAAATGAAATCAGCGTGGCATTGCACAAAAAAGAACTGAACAAGCGTATTGATCGCTAGTTACTGGACTGGCTGCTAAGCTCTCTTGCTGGCGTTTTTATCAGCCTTTACTTGTAAAGCAAGAAAAGAAGAGAGACCTTTTGGTCTCTCTTCTTTTCTTTGCCGCTATTTGGTCAGGGTTATTTGACCCTGGACCAGTGGCGATGCTTACCTATGGCGGTGGCAAATTGCTCGACAAAGTGATCGTCAGCCTTTTGTTCATTTAAAATGATGCCATTTTCCGGTTTGAACTCTACGTTTTCTTTTGTCACAGGGCACTGGCAGGAGGCTTGTACAATCTGCTCGCCTTGCTCAGTGGCCGCTATGGTCTTGCCGTGCATAAACGCATCTTTTAAAAACTCATAGGTGGCGTGTTCTTGCATTAGTGCTTCCACCGACGCCTTGCCTCCGGGGACATAAAGCGCGTCAAAGAGTGCTGAGCTGGTCGTAAATAGGCTTTCGTCTGCCTCGACTGTGGATTTGTCGTCTCCTTTAAATTGTCCCAGTCTGGGGGCTACTAGCTTGACTTGGGCGCCTTGCTTTTGGAGCTGGGATTTGACCAGCTTAAGTGAGGCGCCATCAAAGCCGTCGGCGATTAGCACTGCTACCTGTCTTGATTTAATAGTGTCAAAAACTGTATTGGTCATGCTCAGTGCTGGTGAGATCAGTACTTTGCTTTTGATTGGCTTGCTATCGTAATCTTTGGCATCGGCGTCTGCTGGCACACTGTGATTAAACGGGCATTTCTTTTCGGTAACAACTTTCAACCCCAGCCCTTCACTCACCTGGGTAGCCAGATCGCTATCCACTTGATGGAGTAAAGTGAGCATACGCTCTTTGATTTCGGGGATATTGACTTTGCCCAGTTCAAATTGCAGTGCTTTGACTATGTGCAATTTTTCGCTTTGAGACTGACTGTTGTAAAACATGCGCGCTTGCGTAAAGTGATCAAAGAAACTCTCAGAACGTCCCCTGATTTTTTGTGCGTCGATGCGTTCGTTATAGCTGACAAAGCCAGACATGTCCTGCCCTGCCTGAAAGGGACAGCCGCCGCCTATGGTATTGGGACTGTAGCTTGTGCCTTTGTTGATTGTCTGACGCATGTGCCCATCGCGCTGATTGTTTTGCACCGGCACAATAGGTCTATTTATGGGGATCTCCTGAAAGTTTGGACCACCCAATCTAGTTAACTGGGTATCTAAATACGAGAAGAGTCGACCCTGGAGCAGTGGATCATTGCTAAAATCGATACCAGGCACGATATGAGCGGGGTGAAATGCCACTTGCTCGGTCTCAGCAAAAAAATTGTCAGGGTTGCGGTTTAGTACCAATTTGCCGACACGCTCCACAGGCACCAATTCTTCTGGCACGAGTTTGGTGGGGTCGAGCAAGTCAAATTCAAATTTGTGCTCGTCTTTTTCGGGGATTATCTGCAGCCCCAGCTCCCACTCTGGATAAGCTCCGGCTTCGATAGCATCATAAAGATCCCGTCTATGAAAGTCTGCATCTTTGCCTGAGATCTTTTGTGCTTCATCCCACGAAAGTGAATGCACTCCCAGTAGTGGCTTCCAATGAAATTTGACGAAGTGTGATTCACCTTTGTCATTGACCAGTCTGAAAGTATGCACACCAAAGCCTTCCATCATGCGCAGGCTACGCGGTAAGGCTCGGCCGGACATTACCCACATAATCATGTGCATTGATTCTGGCATTATTGATATAAAGTCCCAAAATGTATTGTGTGCCGATGCTGCTTGTGGGATTTCGTTTTTGGGCTCTGGTTTAACTGCATGTATCAAGTCTGGGAATTTCATGGCATCTTGTATAAAGAAGACGGGCATATTGTTGCCCACAAGATCAAAGTTGCCTTGCTCTGTATAAAATTTGACGGCAAAGCCCCGTACATCTCTGGCCATATCAGTTGAGCCGCGACTGCCAGCCACTGTGGAGAAGCGCACAAAGACAGGGGTCTTTAATTGAGGGTCTTTTAAAAATTGAGCGGAAGTATATTTGGAGAGATCTTTATATACCTGAAAGTAGCCATGAGCGGCTGAACCTCTAGCATGGACAACGCGTTCGGGTATGCGCTCGTGGTCAAAATGTGTGATTTTTTCGCGCAGGATAAAGTCTTCTAAAAGTGATGGACCTCGCTCTCCTGCCTTGAGTGAATTCTGATCATCATTAATGCCGGTGCCTGTGTTGGTGTTCATCAGGGCGCCCTGGGCGTCTTGTGTAAAATGGTCAAGCTGTTTTTGTTTGGCTAGCTTTTCTACTTTTTTAGACATTGATTTCAACCTGTGTTTTTACGAGTGACCAGTGGAGGTCGTTGGCTGTACCGCCTTACAACCTCTCTTAAAAGAACCGGCATCGATTGCTCGATGCCGGAGAAAATTTCTTTTTACAACAGCCAGTTGACCGGCTCTTTGTCTGGGCTCTGGGGTATTTGGTGGAAATACTTCGTGCCCTTCCGGTTACCTTGACCAGAGTGACGATGATTAGTTCCCAAACAAAAAAGAAACTTTTGAGCAATAGTCGCTATTGAAATTTTCCGCCGTGATTTAACGATTGTCTTTTAAAAAGCCGGAACCCTGGCTGTAGTTAGCAGTCCCATAAGCATCGATCTGGAGGAAAGGATCATGAATAAACAAGCAGCTATAGCCAGATTGAACGATTTTGTCAGAGAAGAAATTGCCGTCGTCAAAGTCTACAAACAGGCTATAGGTATCATGCCAAACACAGGCACCAGGCAACTTTTAGAAGAGCTGCAAGTGTCTCATAGAGGGCGTATAAGTCAGCTCGAAGAGCGAATCGGCGAGCTGGGCGGTACGCTCGACCCAGGTAATGCGCTCTGGAATAATCTGCCAATGGATCCGCCAGCTGGAGCGCGTGGCGAAAACAGTGAGCGTCGACGTCAGATCGCTTTAACCGTGCTGGAAGAAGGAGAAAATGAAGGTCTCAGGAATTACAAAAGTAGACTCGAACCTTTAGATAGCGCCAGTAAAAAACTTGTCTTGCATGAGCTATTGCCCGGACAGGAAGTGACACGCTCAGCCATAAGTCAGCTCAGAGCACGTATGACAGCTTGAGGGCTGAGGGAGTTAAATGAAAGTTGAAGAAGTGATGACAATAGATCCAGTCTGTTGTCTGCGCACAGACACAGCCAAGCAAGCGGCGGTCCTTATGGAGGAGTTAGACGTCGGTGTCTTGCCAATAGTAGATGAAGCCGACCGTGGTCATCTCATTGGCATAGTCACTGACCGTGATTTGTGTATGGGTGTAGTTGCAGCCGGACAGGATCCGACAAACGTCTCAGTCGGCGATTGTATGACCGAGTCTCCTGTATGTTGCAAGCCGACTGATGAGGTCGATAAAGTATTTGCCATGATGCAGCACAATCAGTTGCGCCGTATCCCGGTGGTCTCGGCCAATGATCAAATAGAGGGCATTGTGTCTGTCGCCGATCTGGCACTACTCGTCAATAATCCAACTGAAATGGCCGAAACTATCAAAGACATATCTGAGCCTCCTGGTCGACCTTTGTAGATTGGCTCAATTTGAGTCTCAATTACCAGTTTTTTCTGGGATAACTTTTGCCTGATCTTCGCTTTCAGATTTTGATTGATCTGGTTTTTTCTGCTCGACCGAGCAGCTGCGTGACATTCACGTAGAGATGCCGAGCTTTGGCAAGATCCAGAGCTGTAGGGCAAAATAAAACAAAATCAGACCAATAAACCAGAGTGAGTTGTCCATAATTGTGCGTACTTCCTTTGCTTTTAGCATAGCTTATTTTTTTGCTCCCGCACTACAATCAGATTGTGACAGACAGGGCAGGGTTTGCACCAGATTATTTGCTTTTTCACTATTGAGGCTCTCCGCTGCATGCCATGTGAGGTAACCACCGGATAGATTTTTTACTGTATATCCATGTTGTTGCAAAAACCTGGCGGCATTGTAGGAGCGTTGTCCGCTCTGACAATAGGTAATGATCATTCTATCTTTTGGTAGCTCATGGTAGCGCTGGCGCAGTTTTTGTAGAGGTATATGTTTGCTGCCTGGTATGTAGCCACGCTCGCGCTCGCCATCGGTGCGTACGTCCACTATGCAGCTCTCGCTATCTTTGAGCAGGCCTATCTCTTGCCATTGCACCTGGCTGATCAGTCCATCAAGGATATTGGTTGCCGCCATGCCGGTTAAGTTAATCGGATCTTTGGCAGAGCCAAATGGTGGTGCGTAGGCTAGCTCTAGCTCAGCCAGGTCACGCATTGTCATACCAGCTTTGATGGCGGTGGCAAAAACATCTATGCGTTTGTCGACGCCATCTTGACCGACTATTTGCGCCCCGAGTAATTGTCCACTGGCTGGATCAAAAAGCACTTTGATGTCCAGTCTGGTGGCACCGGGATAATAGCTGGCGTGATTGGTTGGATGCAGGTGCAGAGCTTCAAAAGCTCGTCCGCTATTTATTAATTGGTTTTGATTGAGACCCACTGTGGCTACTGTAATATCAAATATGCGCAAAATTGCCGTGCCGATTGTGCCCTGATAGGTCTTTTTTGCACCCAAAATGTTTTCGGCTACAAGCCTGCCCTGTCTATTGGCTGGTCCACCCAGAGCAATTAAAGTCCAGTTCTGGCTGATTGGATTTAGTACTTCAATGGCATCTCCCACAGCCCATATATTGGCGGCACTACTTTGTAGTTTGGAGTCGACTCTGATACCACCGCGCTCGCCAATGGTAAGACCGGCTTGTTTGGCCAGGGTTGTCTCCGCTCTTACGCCCATACCGAGTATAACGAGATCGGCTGCCACCGGTGCTTCGTTGCCAGCGTGGACCCAGCAAGATTTTGGTTTTGATCCCTCTTGAGCTTGATACTTTTCTGCTTGGCTAAAGCCTACAATTGGCTTGCCGAGCAAGAGTTTGACGCCATGTGTTTTTAGTTCAGAGTGGACCAGTGCTGCCATCTCTATGTCAATTGGTGATAAAACTTGCTCTTTGTTGTCCACCAGTGTTACGGCCATGCCGCGTTTAGTTAGTTGCTCGGCCATTTCCAGTCCGATAAAGCCACCGCCGGCGATGACAGCTGTTGAGGGCTTTTGCTGCTCGATCCAGTTTTCGATATTGGCCACATCTTCGATTGTCCTCAAGACAAAACGACCGGGACCATCTATGCCTGGGATATCAGGGCGCAAGGCTGCGGCTCCCACAGAGAGGATGAGGTCGTCATAACTCTCTTGATAGTCGCGTCCGGCTGCGATATCTCTTACTGTGACAGTCTTTGCTTCTTTATCTATGGCAATGACCTCATGCTTGACCCGAATATCGAGATTGAATTTATCTTTGAGGTCTTGTGGGGTCGCCACCAGTAATTTTGCTTGAGATTTGATTTCGCCACCCAGATAGTAGGGCAAGCCGCAGTTGGCATAGCTCACATGGGCAGTGCGCTCAAAAACGATGATCTCAGACTGCTCCGATAGTCGGCGCGCTCTTGCCGCAGCACTCATTCCGCCTGCGACGCCGCCAACAATCACTATTTTTTTTGCTGTGATTTCTTTTATGGCTGTGTTTTTCACTGGTGGCTCCTTTTGGGTAATAGTGCAAGCTTTACTGGCAACAATTTTTGCCAGTGCCAGGTAACTGGTTCCAGGGGGCTTTGCCCAGCAGAATGCCCAGAGCGCAAGTGCCGCTCAAACCAGCAAAAGTCAGTCCGGCGCCAAAAAAGGCTGGTATTAGTAAAAACCAGCGGTCAACTAATACTCCAAGTAGCACACCGGTGAGCACACCGAGACCGACCACGAGCTGGATTTGTCTTTCGATTGGTAGCATTTTTTTGCCTTCAATTACTGGCAGTTTGGCTTCGCGCCAGGCGAGCATGCCTCCGCTCAGTACTTTAGGGTTAAAGCCTTGCCCGGCAAGTGTGTAAGCGCCGCGCTCGGCTCTTTTGCCAGAGCGGCAAATGACCACCAGCTCACCCTGTCGGGGCACTTCGCTGATGCGTGTCTCAAGCTTGTCGAGCGGTATATTGATGGCGCCGTCGATATGCTCTACCTCGTACTCTATCGGGCTACGTACGTCTATCAACGTCTTGCTAGATAGGACTGAGAGGTCTTTTGCTGCAATCTCGGGCAGGGTTAATCCAGGTCTATCTGACATAACAATTCCTCAGGTTAACAATAACACTATATCACCGATTGGTTATATAGTGAATCAACCGAAGGGTTGATTGTGGATTTATCTTGCTAGCTGTAAACTGGTCTTACCGGCAGGATATTTATATGAAGGACAAAGGCAAGCTATTATCGAGACCAGCTCTCGAAATCGTCGCAGCCCGATTCAGGGCTTTATCTGATGCCTCCAGATTGCAAATTTTGCAATATCTATTTAAAGAGGAGCATTCGGTGCAAGAGCTTTGCGAGCTCAGTGGCATGAGCCAGGCTAATGTCAGCAAGCATCTCTCGCTATTGAGTGAGCAGGGCATTGTGCAAAAGAGGCGCCAGGGACTTTTTGTCTATTACAGTATCCAGGATGAGTCTATCTACGAGCTTTGCGAGATAGTCTGCGGGGCAGTCGGCAAGCGCTACGGCCAGGTCGTCAAAGAGTTTAATGGTCGTTAGCTCAGCGACTGTCAGGCACTCTCCGCCTGTTTCTCCCCATCTTCTGGCGGATAGGGCATGTCGTCATCGTCGACTTCTTGCACCAGTTTGTCAAAGACATCCAGTGCCAGTCTAAATTTACTAAAGTCAGGCATGCCGGCAAAGTTTTCGTCAGTGCTGGCGTGGCTATCGAGACAGCCAATCTCCAAAAAAAGTTTGGTAAACATGTCATTGGCCAGTGTCAGGTCGTCTCTATTGGCTCTCACCGCGTCTTTGATATCAGCCCAGGACTGAGGGCTTTTCCAGCGCATCAGCATACTGGTGGTCTCAATATCGGAGTCTGTCGGGCTGGGTAACTCCTGGTACTGGGTATTGCTCAAAGGGCTAACATAGTCATCAATCAGCGCCTGAATGGAGGCCCTAGCACCGCAGCCTTCGTTTAATTGCAGACCTTCGGCATTGGCCCATTGACCGCAATGCAAAAGCTCTGAATCGCTCAGGGGCGCCCAGATAATTGTGCTCAGGCCGATGCCATGGGCGGCGTTGGCTTTGGCCAGGGCGCCACAGGGTCCACAAAAGAAGTAACGGTAGGTGCTCATACACTTAGCTTTAACAACCAGACTATTATTCCCGCTATTTGAGGCTAAATGCAAGCACAAACAAAAAGCCCCGGTTTGCTTTTGGCTTGCCGGGACGTCTTGCTTGCTAGGTCAGGAGAAATGCAGTTATCTGTTGTTTGGATTTTCGCGGTTGCGGAAGATATCTAGGACACTGCCAGCTACGCTGCCAGCTGCTCCAGCTTTGGCGCCTTTGTTACCGTCGATGGCACCACCGATTACAGCTCCGACGACACCTTTGACTACAGTGTCACCGACAACACTACCAGTGCCACCACCCATGTTGTCTATCACCTTACCGGCTACAGCGCCTGCACCACCGGCGATGGCGCCTTTGCGTCCGTCTACTGCCGCACCGGCAGCAGCGCCGACTACACCGTTGATGACTACGTCATTGACACCATTTTGTTGTCTGCCTTGAGGCAGGCGGTCTTGAGGATAGTTGTTTTGTGGATGGCGACCATCTTGAGGATGATGACCGTAACGGTCGTTTTGACGGGCAGCGGCCATGCGCTGATCATAGTCACGAGTGGCTACTGTCAGTTGCTGACGTCCGGTGTCGATAATCAATAGACCTTGCTGGTTGATATAGAGATCATCACCAACCCCTCTGCGCTCCATATTGCGAGCCATGCCGATGGTCTCTCTAAAGTCTCTGGCAGACATGCCGTATGAGGCTTCGCGCATTGTTTGAGCTGCGCTCTCGGTGTTGTGTCGATCAAGATCGCTTGCGATATTGCGAGCGGTTTCGACTTTAGGATCTGGGCAGGGGTTAAAACGATCACATGACATAGCAAATATCCTCGGAAGGTGACGGCATCAACTGCGTTTCGATGGCATTAGCAAAACATAATCGAAGCGCGGTTGCAAGGAGGAAAAATACGAAACTGCCACTTCACTTTTGTGGCGCACTTGTGACAAATTTAAAAGAATGGCATGGGGAGCTGGTCTTGAGTGGTGCTTTTGCGTCCACAATGCAAAAATATTTTTTGAGATTTAACAAAAAAATTTTGAAAGTGATACCAAATACCGTGCCACAAGAATGTCACAAATATTTTGTCACGCAATGAAAGTGGCTCTCTGACTGCGTTATGTTGATTGCCACAACGGTGCCACAACGGTGCCACAACAGTGCCACAGAAGTGCCATAGTTGTGCCACAAGTATGGCACTTCTGATTTTTTTGAAAGAACGATGCTGGTTCTAGCGAGCTGAAGTCATCACTACATCAGTGCCCATCGAATACAGAGCGCGCAGTGTAGCCAGGTCTGATGCGCTTACCTGGGCTGCTCCTTTGGCCTGCGGATTTTGAGTGTTTTCATACATAAGATCTGTCTGCTCGCTAGATGAGCCCAGACCCATGGAATGACCAAACTCTTTTGCTGCTGCCAGTCTTACTGCGTTAAAAGCGTTTAGCTCTGTGGATTCACCGGTGTTGCAACTGATCTGCACCAGGCAGCGGTTACCAGCACTGGCAGGCAGCGCTGTAAATCCGGTTTTGCCACCGCTGCATGAATCACTAAACAGCACCACAATGTCTGCTCCGTTTGGCGCACCGACCAGAGCATACTTGACCAGACCGGACTTATTTGCCCAGGTCCAATACTGCATGCCATCAATCACAGCTCTTTTAAATGTTGGTCGATAGCTCGGTGCTACCGGCATGCTGTCTACGTTGCTCAGCATATTATTGACCTGTGTGATCTCGGTTTCGCCCAGATCGCGACCTGCTAAATTAGCATTGAGCCCGCGTCCGTCAGATATGTAGACCTTGAGTGGTTGGGCGGCAGGCGACCAGCGGTGGGTGCGCCCATTGATAACACAGCTATATGGTTTGCTTTTAGATTGGATGTTTGTCAGGCTTTTAAAAGCGTTTGCCGCCCAGGGGCTGTCTTTGGGTGAGCCCACTATGACATGGCTAAAAGCTAGATCAGCAGCTCCAAAGTCTTTAAGTCCCATCGCGCATAGACCCAAGTAGTACTGGGTAGGCACGTCTCTGGGATTGCTGCGCGCTTGTGCTTTGATTGCCGGATAGGCCTGGGCATATTTGCCCTGGGTGATTAGTTTGTAGACGGCTTGTGCCTGTGCCTCTGGCGCAAAACCAATCAAGGCAGATAAAAGAGCGGTGCCTGTCAGTGCACTAAAAATGCGGGCAACAATTTTGGACTGCCGGGTTGTCAACGCTTAATCCTCTCAAAGTATCAGTGGGAGAGGATTTAGGGTCCTTCTCCAGCTTAAAGTTTAGCATCTGATGGATTTTGTCATGGTATTTGCTGACAACGACAAGAATTACTCAAAGGCTGTAAAATATCTATCTTGCAGCTGCCAGTGTTATTGCCGGAATAAGCGTTTTGCCAAGCAGCTAGTGGTTTAAAGGGGTACAAAAATGGGGCCATCGCTAGTCCTCATTGCCGAGGATGACGAAGCAAGTCGCAACCAACTGACTCGTCAGGTGGAAGGCTTGGGTTGCAATACCGTGGTTGTCAAAAGCCCTGATGAAGCAATCGAGGCTGCCAGTAAGAAGACATTTGGTGTCATTTTGATGAACAGCCAGATGGCTGCTCTTGACGGTATTGAGATCACACGAAAAATTAGACATGCCGAAAAGGGACGTCAGTTTAGAAGCATCATCATTGGTGTCACGACAAAAGCATCTCCAGCTGACAGACAACAAAGTTTTGATGCTGGCATGGACGAGATCCTGGTACGTCCTTTTAGTTTGCTTGACCTTAAAGAGATACTAGGTCGCTGGTTGCTGATTAAGGATAATGATCAAGGTGCCATTCAGACCTACGATAGCCTTGATGCTCTCAAAGATCCCAAGCAAGATGCAGTAAGAGTAGAAGCCTTTCGCAAGTCGCTTTCTACTTTGATGCAAAAGCTATTTTTGTCTGTGCATAATCAAGCTACCGAAGAGATTCGCACCGCTGCCCGTGAAATGAAAGGGCTTTGCCATTCATGCGGTTTTGAAGAATTGGGTAACTGGTGTACTGAAGTTGAAAAGTCACTGGAAAGTAATGACTGGGTAGAAGTACAAACCGCCTTTAACGCCATGGTCAATCATTACCGCGACAAAGGGTTGCAGTAAAAATAGACTTAGAGACTGATTAGTCGGTATCTAATTTAGTGGCTTGCCTTAAATATCAACCGCGACCAGGCGGGTACATGATGTGATAAGTCCAATAGCTGCCAAAGACTTTGCGCACATAGTCTCTGGTTTCGCGGTAGGGGATGTTTTCGACAAAGACATCTAAGTCATTGCCGCCTGCTGCCGTAAAGGCATCGAGCCAGCGTTTGACGGCATTGGGTCCACCGTTATAGCTGGCTACAGCAAGCATAGCGTTACCGTTAAAACGGCTCAGTGTGGAGTTTAAGTAGGCTGTACCCATCTTGATATTGTTATCGGGTATAAAGATTTCTTCTTTGTTTGTCAGGGGCAAACCGATACGTTTTGCTACACCAAATGCGGTGCCGGGCAAAAGTTGCATCAGTCCAATGGCATTGGAGCGGCTCAGTGCACGCGGGTAGTAGCGGGATTCTTCGCGTATCAGAGCATGGACTAGATAAGGATCGACTTTGCGTATGCGCGCTTCTTCGTCGATACGACCAGCATAAGCCCAGGGATAAAGCATGCGCCAGCGTGGATTGGCTGGTTGAGGGTGGTCACCGAGATTGCGAGCGGCTGCTCTTATGGCCTCGATTTCTTGACCCTGCCTTAAAAATAGCCAGCCCTTAAAGCCCGAGAGCAATTCTTTGCCGCTGCTAGTCTGCAATGCGGCATCATTGTCATGAGCGTCCACATAGATTAGTGCTTCGTCATACTGACCTGCTGTAGCAAGCAGTGCCGCTTTGACACCAATTTCGCGAGCTACTTGATCATAGTCAAATAATTCTGAATGATGGGGCCAATTCCAGCGCTTGGGGGCGTCTTCGCGTCCTGGCTGAGTCGACCAGCCGCTATCAGTTCCTGGTTTTTTTGCTGCTTGAGCTGCTAGCACATGCAATCTGGCCCGCGCTCTGGAGCCGTAATAATTGTTGGGGTAGTTACTCACGGCATGGCTATAAGCTTGATGTGCTTGCGCGGCATTGCCCAGTTTTTCGTGTAGTTTGCCTGACCAAAAACTAAATCTGGCAGCACTTACATGTTTGGGATAGCGCATCGCGCCGCTCTGTGCTAGCTGAGCCAGGGCTTGTGCTCTGACTTTGTTGGCCTGTATCTTGGCGGGAAATATCGCTTTGGTCTGGTGCCAAAAAATCCACCATAATGATTCTGGTGCGTGCTCAGATGTAGGAAATTGCGCCAGCAGTTTTTCAAAGAGTGTTATTGCTTCTTTGTCTTCACTGCGTACTGCGACATTCCAGATGGCATGGTCAGCATGTTTGGGATTAAGCGTCATGATCTTGCGCCAGACTACACAGGTGTCTGCTCGCGACAAAGGACCGGTGATAGTGTCTGTGTAGTCATCATAATTGGTGGCAGCGGGATCTTTGGCTATGGCGTCCAGGAGCATCTCTACTGCTTCAGTGCGCTTGCCCAATTTGCCCAGGCATTGAGCCTTTTGAAAATTGCGATTGCTTCCGGCTTTTTGCCAGAGGCTGAGTGCTTTGTTGTAGTCATTTTTTTTGTAGTAAACCAGGCCAATTAAATCCAGGTCATCTGCTGTCAGTGGCGGGATTTGCAAAGTACTGCCACTGGCTGTTTGCACAGTGCCCGCATTTAGGCTCATCAATTTGTCCGCGACTTCTGCCGAAAACCTTCCTGAAGTGCTGCCTTTGAGGTAGTCTCTAAAATTTTGCACAGCACTTGTCAGCGGTAGGGGATCGTCTTGAGCCCCGGGTAATCCCGCTATGGCGTTATTGAGTGCCATTTGACCAATGTAATAGTTGGCACCTTTGGCGTACTCGGTAGAGGGGAAGCGCTGCTTGAGCGTCAATAAAAGTGCTTTGGCTTTATCAGTCTCATTTGTGCGCAAATATGACTGAGCTAACTCATAGGTGGCACGGGCGATTTCTTGTGTTTCGGCCTCATGGGCTTTGCTGATTGTGGAGAGTATATTGCGCAGCCGCTCTTCGTCAGCTTGGGCGGCCGCTAGCTCAGCGCAGTGCCAGAGGCATAGTGTTTTGAGGAGCGAGTAAGAGCTTGTGTCGGTAAAAATTTCCAGAGCTTCTTTGCGGTCTTCTGGTGCTTTTGACTTGCTCAGTAAGCGTGCCAGGGCATAAGCGGCAAAATGTCTCTCAGTGGTGCCAGGATTATTGGCCAAAAAGCTGCGCAATCTGGCAATTGAATTTTCGGCTGTAGTTTCGCCCAGAGAAGCAATTACTTCACCAAAAGCCTGGGAAGGTCGGCGCCAGAGATTGCTCACCTCTGTCGGGATTTCGCTTTTGACCGCTGCTTTGTGGGGTGACTGAGCCAGACAAGGGGCACTCAGGGCTGTGCTAAAGAGCGGTGCGAGCTGGGCCGACAGGGCAATCAGGGCAATTGCGCCGGAGCTGGTCTTTTTTGACTGACAACGTCCAATCAAGCTTTTAATCCTCTACCATCAAAGAATGCTAGCATAGCCACTTCGCCTTGGGTGTTAGCCGTCTATAGTTTGCTGGATATCTTTGCATGACTGAATCAATTACTTACTTTGACAACGCCAGTACTTCCTACCCCAAGCCTGATGAGGTTTACAGCGCCTGCGACAAATATTTGAGGGTGGCGGGCAACCCGGGGCGCGGCGCTCACCGCCTGGCTTATCAAGCGGCGCGTACTTATTTTGAGTCCCGTGAGCTTATTGCCAACCACCTGGGCATAGTCGACACTTCGCGTCTTGTTTTTACTTCTGGATGCACTCAGTCTATTGCTCTGGTCATAAGCGGTATGCTCGGTAGCGGTGCCCTTAAAAGTGGCGATAGTGTGCTTGTGACAAGCTTTGAGCACAATGCTGTGATGCGCACTCTGGCTTATCATGAGCGTGTAGACGAGATCAAAGTGGTAACAGTACCGCCTGGAGCTGATGGCACGATGGTTGATCTGGTCGCTTTGCGTCGTTTATTGAGCGCTCATCCCACGCCGGCCCTGGCTGCTTTTACGCGAGCAAGCAATGTCACCGGTGTGGTCCTTGACCTGCCTGCTATCGCTCCATTACTCAAGCAATACAATGTGCCTTTGCTGCTTGATGCCGCTCAGAGCGCCGGGCTCATCCACGACGACCTTGGTGCCGATGATGCCATTAGTTTTTATGTTGCCTCCGGGCATAAGGGCTTTTATGGTCCTCCTGGAGTTGGTCTCTTGTATGTTCGTGATGGTTTTGAGTTGGACCCGCCCTTTTGTGGTGGCACTGGTTCGCGCTCAGAGAGTCTTAAAATGCCTGACTTTTTGCCCGATCGCTTGGAGCCCGGTACACATGCTATGCATTTAGCTGCCGGTCTGGCTGCTGGTGTGCAATATGTAATCGACAGGGGCATAGATGAGATCTATAGCTACGAAAACAGCCTGATGCAGCGCTTTTTTGAGGCGACTGCCGAGCTTGATTTTATTGAGATCAAAGGGCGCGCTCCATTTGATCCCGGGCATTTGCCGCTGGCTTCATTTACCTATAAAGGTCATACTGCCGATAGAGTAGCTGATTGGCTTGATACCGGTTATGGTATCGCCGTGCGGGCTGGACTACACTGTGCTGTTACCGCACATAAAGTACTTAACTCCGAAAAAACCGGACTGGCACGAGTAAGTTTTGGTGCCTTTAACACAATTGAGCAGGTCGATAAACTGGTAGTGGCGCTAAAAGAACTTGCTAAAATCCCGGCCTAAATTCTCCGCCTAAATCATCTTAGAGCCTGTCTGATATAGAGACTAATAAGCTCATCAGTGGCTTGAGGACAGGTGTGGCTGACCTTGCCATCGGTTAGGCTCGATAAGGCTTGCTTGCTATTTTGACAGTCAAATTTGATATCTGTGGCTTGAAACAAATCCATCACGCGGTGGTTTGCAAATTGTTTGAGATTGCCGTCATATAGCCTGCAGAGACTGAGATATGCTGCTGCTGCTTCCTGGTTAAATGTGCTTTGTCTGCTTTGTAATTGAGACATCTTTAGTAGAGGTAGGTCTCTGTCTGTTTTGATAAATAGCTGAGCCAATCGCTTGAGCGAGAGCGGCTCCTCGTTAGCTAGATGATAAGTCTGATTGGCTCCATTTTGATGGAGGATTAGGGCTGCCATAGCCCCCGCGGCCCAGTCTACCGGGGTGATATCCAGCGCTAACTTGCTGCCCAACTCTGTTAATGCCTCTTGTGGCACGCATCCCAGAGCTCTTAGACCACGTATAAACATAGCCAAAAAGTCGTGACTGCCAGTAGTGCCATCGGCGGTATCACCGGTAATCAGTCCAAGGCGGTAGGTATTGAGATTAAAGCTCTGGCTTGATAACTTACGCAGAGCTACTTCGGCAATCCATTTGCTCTGGCCATAGCCGCCCCAGATTGTCTCTGTGTCGTCCAGGCAATCGCTCTCCATTGCCCTACCTGTGTTTTTATCCGTGCTGACAAAGACTGATAGAGTGGAGGCATAATGCATGTTTTTACTTTTGCCAGTCAATGCCAGTCTGGCTAGATTGAGGCTGCCTGCGACATTGTCGTCTTTGAGTAAGTTATAGGGCTGGACCATATTGACCCGGGCCGCTAGATGGACGATACAATCCACGGTAGCAGCGAGATGCTGGTACTGGACTGTGCTTAAGCCAAAAGTCGGCGATAAAATATCGCCAGCGAGTGGTAGCAGGCGCTTTTGTTTTATTGCCCCTGTGATTTGCTCTCTGTCACTGGCTGTGGCCGCGGCAATCAGTCTTTGTCCGGCCGCTAGGTCGTCGTCTGCTCTGACCAGGGCATAGATGACTCGGTCATTGTCTGGGCAAGGTTGTGCTAGTAACAGCTGTAATATACGCGCGCCCAAAAATCCAGTAGCACCAGTGACAAGTAAGCAGTTACTGGTCTTTTGCTTGTCTTTAGGGCGGCTCGCGGCGATTGTCTCTAGCTCTTTAAACAGCGGGCTATCAAATACATCCTGACGCAAATAGTTGGCTTTTAGTGCGTCTCGATTGTGGTCACTATCAGTCCCCTGCGCTTTGCTGTCACGACTGATAGTGGCGACGAGTGTTTTGATTGTGGGATTTTGAAATATTGTATGCGGTGATATCTCAACGCCCAGGCTGGAGAGAGTCGCCGAAAGCTCAATAACTGCCAGGCTATCGAGTCCTAGATCAAAGAGATTGTCTTCGTCTTGTAAATGGTCATAGCCCAGTAGTTGCTCCACTGCCTGACTTAATTTTTGTGCCAATTCTGATTGAGTACCAGCCCCTGGACGGCTCTGATTGATTGTCCTGGTGAGAGCGATTTGTCCTAGCGCCTTGACGTCAACTTTGCCGCTTGTGGTCTCGGGCATGCTCTCTATCCACTGGTAGCGCTGTGGCAACATCCAGCGAGGCAGGCTCTTTGTCAGATGCTCTCTTAGTTCAATACTGTCAGGGCGTTTTTGCTCGCTATTACTTGCCTGGACAAAGGCCACCAGGACATGGCGCTCTGGATTGTCTGGCATGCTTCTTTTGAGTACAGCTGCCCGGGCAATTTGTTTGTGTTCGGCTAGATGCTTTTCGATTTCTTCGGGCTCAATCAAAAGTCCTCTTAGCTTGAGCTGTCTATCTACTCTGCCTAAAAACTCATAATTACCATCAGCTGTCTCTACGACAGTATCGCGACTGAGATAGTAGCGCTCACCGTTTATGGTGACAAAGCGTTCGTTTGTGAGAGATGGATTGTTTAGATAACCGCGTGCCAGTCCGCTGCCGCTGATATACAATTCACCAGCCGTGCCTGCATCTACAGGTTTGCCATGGGCGTCCACAACTATGTATTTGATACCATTTATCGGTTTGCCAATTAGTGGTGCCTGCCATAGGTCGGACAGACAGTGCGTCCAGCTTGTACAAACAGTGGCTTCTGTCGGTCCATAGACACATATCAGTCTGAGCTTTTTGGCAAAGGCTGTGACAACATCTCTAGGACAGACTTCGCCGCCAATCACAATTGACTTTAGACAGTCTGGTAATAGCTCCGGGTCCATCAGTCTCAGCGCACTTGGCGGTATGTCTACATAGGTGATGCCACGGGCTTTGATCAGGTCAAATAATGCTTTGCCAGGTGTGAGATCTGCTGGTTGCTCTATGTATAGTGTGGCGCCAGCCGCAAGAGCAGTGCCAAAATCCGAAATAGAAGCGTCAAAGTTTGTGGATAGATAAAATAGTGAGCGCGTATTGCCGTCTATGGCAAAGGCGCTGATTTGCTCATCAAGCAGATTGACCAGACCTCTATGCTCGACCAGTACACCTTTGGGCTGACCTGTACTACCAGAGGTAAAAATCACATAGGCGAGGTCTTGCGGCGCTAGTTTTGCTGGACAAAAAGCATTTGACTCCAGGTGCAGATTGCTAGCACAACTCTTATCGACATCGGCATTAGTGTCTATGATTTGACCTATGCCCAGGGGCTTGTAATTGTCCGGGGCCTCAAGCGGCATCAAAAGCAGCTCAGGCAAAAGTGCTTGAAGTTTGGAGCGCTCGCTGGTTGGAACAAAGGCCCCAATCACATGACCGCCATTAAATGCGAGCGACTCTTTTAATATATGGGCAACACGCTCCAGAGGCATGGTGGTGTCCACAGGTACAAACGCCGCTCCTGCCATCCATGTGCCCAGGACCGCCGCTAGATATTGATATGACTTGGGTAGAGCAATAGCTACGATACATTCTTTGCCAATACCGGCATGTTTAAGACAGGACGCCATGTAGCTAGCGTCTTGCCAGAGCTGCTTGTAACTATAAGTATCTGTGCCACAGACTACCACTGCTGCATGGTCCGGGCGACTGTGTACGACCTTGGCCAGTCTGTCCAATATCGTCAGTGGTGCCAGGCTTGTGGTCATCTGGCAACAGCCAGACAGCGTACCGAGTCGCTACTTAGCGCCTGTCCGTCAAAACCGCCGTATAGTGCTACTGTCTCAAAGCCTGCTTTTAAGAGCATCTCTTTGACCTGATGCGGCAGGTAAATCGCCAGGGAGCTATTGCGAGTGGTGCGGGTGCCATCGGGCTGGATAAAGGTCCACTGCTGCAAAAGCCGTCCATTTAGATGATCGAGCGTAGATTGGCGGGTAACTGTTATTGGTCCACTTACTGTCTCTAAGTGCTTGACTATATGCTTGCGAAAAACGCCTAAAATACTATACATATTGGGATAGTCCAGGACAAATGGCGCGCCAGCTTTGAGGCTAGCGTGGGCCTGGTTTAGCATGGCTTGATTGACGCTATCATCAGCGTAACCAAAGCTAGTATATAAGTTGACAGCGATATCACAGGCGGTATCAGGTAAAAATTCTGTGGCATCAGCGAGATGATAACTTGCCCTGCTGCTTGCTGGTAGTGCGGCTGCTCTTCTTTTGGCTTCGTCTATAAACTGGGGGCAGATATCGACGCCAGTAACTTTTACTGATTGAGCTGCTAGAGGCAGGCTGACCGAGCCGACACCGCAGCATTGATCAAAGAGATGGGTGTTTTTGTCGAGACTAACTAGTCCATGCAAAAACTGCAAAATTGGCTCCAGGTCCTCTCTATGGGCCTGGTCCAGGTAGGCGATAAAAGGTGTGTCTTGATAAAAGGACTGCCACCACTTGTCTTTTGCCGTATCAATCAAAGGGCAAACCTCTCTTTGAGTGCAAGATATGATAGTGCAGTCATAAAGACCGGGTCAACTGCGCTACGCTCATCATCTGGCATGGACTCTAGCTTATCAAAGAGGCTCAAGACTTTGTTTTGATCATAAAAGGGCAGGTCGCCAAATGCTTTGCTACTTAATTTGGCTCTGACCAGGCTTGCTACTTTGTTGTCTGCAAAGCGACTGACCGGAGGCGCTACAAAGGGATGCTTGTGGCGTTCATAGATGGTCGTTGTCAGATAGGGTTTGAGTGCTTCTTTGAGGATGTACTTTTCGATGGCACCATTTATCTTGAGACTGAGTGGCAGCTTGCGCAAAAATTCAAACAATATATGATCCAAAAACGGCAGGCGTCCCTCAAGTGATTGCCCCATTTCGACACCGTCTCCTAAGGTGCGCAGGATGTAATTGGCCAGGGCAGTTTTGCTCCAGATGTAGAGTGATTGATTGACTGGATGGCGTCCTTTGAGTTGACCGGCTATGTCAAAGCCGTCAAGCAGGTCTCCATAAGCATCGTTGCCTCTAAACGGCTCGATAAAATCCGCATTTGCCACAGAGAGAATTTTATAGCCCAGTGTGCCTTTTGCCTGGAGAAATGCTGGTATATAACCCAGTCTTTGTTGCAATACTTGCAGGTCTAGAGATTGTCCTGCCGCTAGCATGATGCCTTTAGACATCGGGTTGGCTGCGTGTAAGTCTCGTAGTTTATTGGTATCACCTGCCAGACTGAGCAAATCTTGTCTTAGATGGGGATAGCCGGCTAGCACTTCATCTGAGCCTTCGCCGGTGAGAGATACTCTAAAGCCCTCATTATGGATTGCTTTATTAAGCATGTGCTTGGCGCTGAGATGACCGTTGACCGCCAGTCCTTCGCTAAAATAGCAAGCATCACTGAGGTGCTCAATGATATCGAGGGCGGTGACTGGCACCTGGTGCAAAGTACCGCCTGCCTTTTGGGCCATGGCGCTAGCGATAGCCAGCTCATCGTAGCCCTCCTGGTCAAAAGTAACTGTAAAACAATGCACTGGCTTTGTGGTGTTTTTGGCGGCCATAGCCAGTACCGACGCTGAGTCTAGCCCGCCGGATAGATGGCAGACCACCGGGAATTCTGAAAACAGCCTGAGTCTTACGCTCTCTTCAAAGAGTCTGGCAAATTCTTCTATATACTCTTGCTCGTCTGCGGGGCTAAGTGGTGCCCCGGTCCCGCATTATCTATTGGATAATCAAGATCAAAATAGCGGTGGATAGCAAAGCTACCGTCCTCAATAATGAGCATATGACCGGGTGGCAGTTGTTTGATATTGGCAAATACTGTGCGGTCTGGCAGCGTGTATTGCATGTTGAGTGTGTGCCAGACTGACTGCTCATCAAAGGCATTGGGAATACCCATAGCAAATAGTGCTTTGGCTTCTGATGCTAGATAAAGCCTGCCATCATATACGGTGTAACAAATGGGCTTGATGCCAAAGCGATCACGCGCTATTACCAGTCGGTCTAGCTTTTTGTCGTAGAGTGCCAGGGCAAATTCGCCCCGCAAATGCTGCACAAAGTCCAGTCCATGCTCTTCATAGAGATGCACTGCTATTTCGGCATCAGATGCTGTCGCTATATTATGTCCGCGCTGTTTTAACTCTGCGGCTATGCGCACGTGGTCGTACAATTCGCCATTGACGATAATTTGTAATGTTTGATCTTCGTTGGCAATTGGCTGCTCGCCGTCAGCTACAGCTACGATGGCCAGTCTGGCATGCCCAAGAGCCACAGTGGCGTTGTCATTGAGCCAGCACTTTTGACTATCCGGTCCGCGGTGCTGGATCTTGCTGAGAGCCCCGTCTATCAGTGCTCTTGTGATAGCAGAGGCACTCGATTTGCTACTTCTATCCAGATTGGCAACGCAAACGATTCCGCACATTTAGTCTTTGTGTGTCCTGCTTTAATAGTGTAGATCTGTGGTGCCAGTTTTTATACCGGGCTTTAGTTCTTTTATTTTATTGAGCAAATCAATTTCGTCCTTGCTGTTTCCAGCGTTGAGCACTCGTAAATTGGGCAGTCGCGCCAGGCAATCGGCGGTGTTTGCCGGTAGGTGTGGGGACTTGATGTTGAGTTGTTCGAGGTTGGTTAAATTGCTCAAGCTTCTCATATTGCATTTGCTCAAATCTGTGCCTACTAGATTGAGATACTTGAGAGAGTGGATTGAAGTGATATTGGAGAAGTCTTTAGGGCTTATGGGACTTTCTTCCAGGTTTAGTATTTTTAGTCTCGGGTTTTGCTTTAGCGCCTCAATCAGGGCGCTTGCACCATCAGCATAGGAAAAGACAACTGCCTCAAGTTTGGGAAGAGTTTTAATCCCCGTCAGTTGATCTCCCTTCAGTTTGCATCTTTCGATGTACAGTGATTCTAGATCTTTCATTTTGCAAATAGTGTCACAAGCTTTTTGCGTATATCCTTTGGAATTGAAAAGTCTTAGCTCTTTGAGTCCAGGTAATTTACTTGCCACCATTACCATTTCATCAGTGCCATTAAAGCGCAGGCTGACTGATTCAAAGTCGCCTGACTGGAAACGCTCAAGATATGCCGGATACTTTGTCAACGCTATCGATGGCATAAAGAGCAGCTTTGTTTGAACAGGAAAAGACCTGGTGCCTCTTGCTTTAATTGGTATCGATTTATAGCCTTTGATATTGCTATCGAATTCTGAAATCGCTCCCAGGGCGAAGTCTTTGGGAAATTCAAAACAGCGTGTCTTTTGACCGTTTTGCATCTTAATCGAAGAGTAAAAGCCTTTATCAGATATGGATTTTGGTGCGGTAGTGGGGATTTCTGCCCCGCCGTCAAAATCGTCCATGTCTTCAAATTGGTCCATGTTTTTTTTAAGTGACGTATCCAGTGGGATTGATGTCACATTGACTGATGGCAGCTTGGTCGTTGCTGTTGCGACTGGTTTGCTGGCTGGCGGCATCAGAATGAAATAGGCACAAGCGCCTCCACCAGCGACAGCAATTGTTGCTGCTAGCACTATAAAAATATTGAGACTGCGATTGGCTCGGCGACTGCCTGTCTCACCCTGTGACCCGGTTTCAACCTGATCCTGCATTGGGCTGCTGCTATACGGTCTTGTTATCTTGGCCGTACCCGCACTCTCTCCTCGGTCTAGGTACGCACCACTGGCAGTGCTGCGCAGTTTATCTTGCGGTCCGGTGGGATCGACAAACAGTGTCCCTCTATCTGTACTTTGTCCCTGTCGTCCAGTATTGCCATCGTTTTTGCCTGTGAGCCAGAGGGTCTCGTTGTTATTGTTGGCTTGTCCCTTATTCTCGTTTAAATTGAGGTAGGGCAACGCATTGAGGTCTTTGCCTTCCAGGATTTTGTTGAGATCCTGTTTTAGTTGCTCCATGGATTGATATCTGTCCATGGGCTCTTTGGCCAGTGCTTTGGCGATGAGAAACTCTGCTGACTCTGGGAACTTTGTGCCGTGAGATGCTTTTTCTAGAGTGGGAGGTACATCGTTTTGATGCATCATCATTGTTTCCATAGAATTGATGCCGCGAAAAGGCGGTGTACCGGTAAGACTCTCAAATAGCGCACATCCCAGTGAGTATATGTCGCTGCGTCCATCTACTCTGAGGCCCATGCACTGCTCAGGGCTCATATAAAAGGGAGTGCCAAAGACTTCGCCTACTTTGGTTAGCTGTTGGTTTTTGGGATCTTTGGCATCAGAAAGTTTAGCAATACCAAAGTCTACAATTTTGACCGAGACGCCTGATGGCTCAGGCTCTTTGAGTAGAAAAATATTGTCAGGTTTGATATCTCGGTGGACGATACCCTTTTTGTGGGCATAGCCAAGCCCATCGCAGACCTGCGTAAATATAGGGATCGCTTCTTGCAGGCTGAGGACTTCTACTCGGTTGAGTCTGTCAAAGAGGCTCTCGCCGCTCAGTAAGTCCATTACGTAATAGGGCAAAAAGTCGTTGTGTATGCCCAGATTGTAAATTACCACCACATTGGGATGGCTCATTCTGGCTATTGATTGTGCTTCTACCTGAAACCTGCGCCAGGACTCTTCTGTTACCTGGTTTTCGTTGAGGGTTTTGAGAGCATACTCGCGTGGCATCATCTCATGCTGTGCGCGATAGACTTTGCCCATGGCGCCTTTGCCGATAAAGTTGATGATGCGGTAATTGCCGCCGACTATGTCGCCTGGCTTAAACGAATAGTCAGCGCGGTGACTGTCATCAGGGTTGGGCATTACTGATGGCCTGCTCTAAAAGTGCTTGTTTGCCTCGCTTTTTGGCTGTAGCTTGAAGCGCATTTATTTGATTGCACAGAGTGGTGATATCACTGCGACACTGCTGCATTTTTTGCAACATCTCAGCGTGATTATTTCTTTTGAGATCTGAGAGCTCTTTGATAAAAACTTCGTTTTGTGGTTCGGCCGCCAAAATATTATCGGCTTTGAATTTTTTTTGACCATATAAAAGTTGTTTGCCTGCTTTGACCTGGGTCAAAAGCATTTTGCGCAGTTCAATCCATCTTTGACCTTCGCTAAAAATCTGCTGCGCGCCTATTGGATCGTTGACATACTGGTCAAAGTCTTGGGCACTCCAGGTCTTGATGGTTTCGGGCGCTTTGTGGGCAAAGACAAAATCGCGTTCTTCCTGTGACATGGGCATAGGTCTTGCCAGAAGCATTTCTTCCTGGGTCCACTCATGATCATTGCCAGTGGCATTAATAGAGACTGTATCTCCAGACGATACCGGGCTATCTGGATTGTCTGTGCCAGGTGCGCTACCAGGTGCTCCGTCCGACCCCGCCGAGCCAGCATATCCCGGAGAGCTGCCACCTGGGGCTTGACCGTCCATGCCAGAGCTGCCTGGATTGCCAGCGCCACTGACACCGGGCTCACCGGTCATATCGCCTACACCACTGCCTCCTGCCGCTCCAGGGTAATCTGGGGAGGAGCCGTTGACTACTCCGCCTGGCGAGGGGGTCGTCTCTGACCCTGAGGACGCATTGCCTGGGCTGGTCTGACTTTGTTGACTTTGAGCCTGGTTATGCAGACTAAAGACCGCAATGCAGGAGGCCCCTGCCAGGGCAAATGTCACCAGGATGATTTTATTTGTGCGAGTCATGCTTGGTTTTTACCCCGCCAATGGCGGCTCCTAACCAGTAAGTAAGGGCTGATTGATTGGAAGTCTTTAAGGCAAAGAACGGCTTGTCGCGCCACAATGCACTAACTTGTGGAGAAGGCTATGTCGAGACTTTTGCTTGTGGTATTGATTATCTGTCTATCTGGCGCTGAGCCGGTGTGGTCTGACGACCTGGTAAAAGATAGCAGTCTTGACGCCGATACACAATCCACTGAGACACAAGCTGTGGCTGAACCCCCGGCAAAAGCGGGAGAGTTAAAAGCAATACCGGTGAGCCGACCTGCGAACAAAGCCAAAGTTGCCACGCCAGTAAGTGAGTGCGTTGCGCGAGAGACAAAGGCGGTTGCTGCTAGCAAAGGTCCAAAATTTCACGGCATGGCTGACTACTATCACCACAGTATGTATGGCAATAAGACCGCCTCTGGCAAAGTCTTGCATAAACATCTCAAGACTGCCGCCCACAGGACCCTGCCCTTTGGCACCAAGGTGCGGGTGACCAATAAATCAAATGGCAAATCTTGTGTCGTTGTTGTAAACGACCGTGGGCCCTTTACGCCCAGCAAAATTATTGATCTTTCGCATGCAGCAGCGGTGGAGCTTGGTATGCTACAAGCTGGTACCTGCAAAGTTACCTGCGAAGTCCTCGATTAGGTGTCCTTATGATGAAAAAAGGGGGCATGCAATTACGCAACAGCCCAGACATCCCTATATTGCACCAGCTTTTGTCCAAAGCTGTGCAAAAACCTGGCGAGAAGCAACATTGCAACTGGCGCCATAGCGATGGTCTGCCTTTGTTTTTGGAGGTGGTCAACCCCTTAAGGAGCGCTATGTGCAGTGGCAGCTCTTTTGTGACAAAAGTGGCAAGCGCACCATGTTATTTGAGTGTGTTGGACACGATATCCTCATGGTCTTTAACCAGATCTCTGCTGCCATCAATGACTTGCCTACCTCGGTAGGACGTCAGGAAGAGTCTTCGAGGGTGCTTAGAGCCCGTCAAGCGCGTGCAATGCAAGCGGCAAGTGCCGAAGTGACTGTCAGTGTCACTGAGCCGGATATGCCCAAGCCAAAATTGACTGGCACCGACTCCGATATGGCGAGATTGCGGGCTAGCACCGCTGAGCATGATATGTCCAAGCCAAAATCGCGCGGTACAGATGCTGATATCGCCAGACCCAGGACTGATACTGCGTCCAGCGATACGCCAGCTGCTGCCACTCAAAAGGCTCAGGATCTAGAGAACACTCTGGTCAATTTTGATGATCAAAATGACGACCGCTTTAAGACAGTAGAAACAGCCAGACCGGTACTGCCCAAGCCAATCCTGTCCATCCCCGATAAAGCTGCCGAAAACGCAGAGAAAGCTAGCCGCGAATCACTAAAGCCGCCGCAAAATAAACCATTTGCTCCCGCTCCGGTCAAAATTGAGTCGCCCAAAGCGGCTGTACCTCCGCAAAAACCAAGAGGCGAAGCCAAAGCCCCATCGAGATCCGAGCAATCGGGTCAAATGGCTCCTTCTGGCACTCCGCCCCAGCCGGCGAGCCAGATGTCTCAAGCTGCGCCACCCTCCGAGGGTTTTTATGAGGAGCAGCAAGTCGCACAGTATCCGCTCCATGGAGATCTCAAAGAGATTGCCACCTTGCAGTTATTGCAGCTACTAAAAAGTGAGCAGGTGACGGGGCGACTGCGCGTCGATGCTGGGGATGATTGTGCGGTGCTCTATCTGAGAGATGGCACTGTTGTCCAGGCGCTCCTTGGTGAGAGCACTGGTGATGATGCGCTTTTGCAGGTTTTGCAATGGACTGACGGGCAGTTTGCCCTCACTGCTGGTATGCGCACATCCGGCGTCAATGTAGACTCCACCCCAGAAGAACTGCTCTCCCATCAAAACAAAATCAATGTGCTGCTCGAGTATCTCAGCGCTGCTGGTATGACTGCCGATAGCACTTTTGTGCGCACCAAAAATGGTGTCACAAGAGATGACTTTTATCGTATGGTCACTCCTAAGGCGCCTGTAGAAGTCGATGCTCTGGCTGAGTTGTATATGACTTTTGATGGTCGCACAACCCTAACCGATTTAGGTGACCTGACTGAGTTGAGAGATCTGGCTTTATTGCAAGCTCTGTATCACCTCGTTTCTCTGGACCTGGTTGGCTTTAGAGATGTCGCTCCAGTCGATGTCTCCTTTATGGCTAAGCCGGCTCCCACTATCCATGAGTCATCATTGGAGGCTATCTTTGAGCCGCAATCACAAATGCCCCCGCCTCCCTTGCCTCAGCCAGTGATACCGAGGGTTGATAGCAATCAACCATCATTTATGCCAGCACGCAGTGCCTCCAGTATCATTCGTCTGGCCAGCGGCAAGCCGCTGGTGGAGCCCAAGGTCATAGATGGCGCCATGATCCAATCGGTGATGATGAGTCTGCGTCGTCAGGATACTGGCTTGTTTGTTTTTCCTGCTTTTCTTTACTTTTTGGAGGAAGAGTTCTTCAGGGTTTACCGTGCCAAGGGTAATCTGTCTATCTTGATATTCGAGCTCTGTGAGCTTGTTTCGACCCCTGCTGGTGTGATTAAACAGACTTTGCCTGCTGCTACCATTGCCGATGCTTCGCTGCGTATCGCTAGACGCAAGAGGCATACAGATATAGTCGCTCACTACGAGACTCACAATTTTGCCGTACTATTGCCTGGTACCGGTAGTGGTGGCACTAAAGTATTTGCCAATAAGATGATCAAATCAATGGGTGAGTCGCCGCTGCAAGGGGCGGCTGGCAAAAGCCTCAGTCTGGCTGTAGGTTCAGCCAGTATTCCTGAGGACTTTACCAACCTCAATAGTCTCCTTGGCGCGGCCGAAGTAGCGATGCGGCACTCACTTGAGACTGGTCGTCTTTATACAGCCTTTAGGGATGTCTGATCTCACCAAAAGTGCCATCTTGATAGTCGCGCATCGCTTGGCTGATTTCTTCTTTTGTATTCATGACAAAAGGACCGTAGCGCGCAACCGGCTCGTTTAGAGGTTTGCCAGCAATAAGTAAGACACTCAATGGCTCATCTCCTGAGGCTGAGATAGTGATTGTCTGTCCATCTTGATTGTAGAGTAACAGCTCATCAGCCTGCACTTGCTGACCGTCTGAGAGCGCTGTGCCGCTTATGACGTAGATAAATGCGTTGTGATCAAGTGGCACAGGCTGACTAAAACTAGCGCCAGGCTTTATGGTCAAATGTAGATAGAGTATCGGTATTTCGGTTTCGATGACGGCTGCTTTGCCGAGTGCTTCGCCAGCTATAACCTTGATAGAGACAGTATCATCGCTGTTTGATACAACCGGAATATCGCCAGATTTTGTGTCTTGATAGCGCGGTGCTTTCATTTTTTTTGTGCGTGGCAAATTGACCCAGAGCTGGAAGCCATGCAAAATGCCGCCGCGCTCTTTGAACGCTTGCTGTGGCATCTCGGAGTGGATTACTCCAGAGCCAGCTGTCATCCACTGGACATCGCCAGGGCTGAGCAAGCCGGAGTTGCCTTTAGAGTCGCGGTGCTCCATATACCCATCGAGCAGATAAGTGACTGTCTCAAATCCGCGGTGAGGATGATCTGGTGCACCTTTGGCTTGTCCGGGAGCCAGTTGTACTGGTTCTAAATGATCAAGCAATAAAAAGGGATCGATCTGATCGAGAGCATGAGTGGGGAAGGGGCGTCTGATCAAGAAGCCCGCTCCCTCCCTGGTCCGCACTGTGGGGACCAGGGTACTGGCAGATCTGGTTTTTTGTAGAGTGTTCATTTTGGACTCCATTTAAGACCGTTTGCCAATGCGGAGCTAAAAAATTAGCCTGCTTTGACAAGCTCGAGGTCGAGGGTGACTTTAACGTCGTCGCCAACCATGACGCCGCCGTTATCCATGTTTTTGTTAAAGGTCATGCCGAAGTCTTTGCGATTGACTACAGTTGTGGCTGAGGCTGCCATGCGCTCTTTGCCAAAGGGATCTTTGATGACAGCGCTAAGAGGAGCGGCTTTGAGAGAGACTGGTTTGGTGACACCATGCATGGTGAGATCGCCCAGTATTGTAAAGTTGCTTTTGGCGCTACCCTTAATAGATTTGGCTTTAAAGGTCATGGCAGGGTATTTTTCTACTTCAAAAAAGTCTTTGCCTTTGAGGTGCTCGTCTCTTTTGGGCTCGTTTGTGTTGACAGTGCTTACATCAATATTGGCATCGAGAGTGGCTTTACTCAGGTTTTTGCCGTCGTAATTGACTTTGCCTGTGACTTTGCCAAAGGAGCCATTTACGTTGGAGATCATCATGTGTTTGACGGCAAATCCTACATGAGAATGTGATGAGTCTATCTCCCACTGGGCGGCAAAAGCGGGGCTTGCTATCAGGGTAAGAGACATGGTGAGTAGTGCTGCTTTAAAAGTCATTGTCTGTCCTTTGAGTGGTTGAAAAAACGATTTGTTATTGTTTTGTGGTGCTAATTACCAATCGGTTTGCAATAAATACAGCTTAGCATAAATCTCTCAACGTCAAGATACTTTTAATCAAGATACTTTGCGTTTAGATAAATTGTGCTAGGATTTAAATTGTGCCGATTTTGGAGACTATTATATGGATAAATCAGGCGTACACATTTGGCTGATCCTGTGGAAAGCTTATGAGGCTGTCAATGGCTGCGCTATGCAGAGCATCTCCAGTCTAGACATGTGTCTGTCAGATTTTGGCATTTTGGAAATCCTCCTTAACAAAGGTCCCTTACCTATAAATGACGTCGGTCGCAAGCTGTCTTTGACAAGCGGTGCAATTACTGCCGCTGTGGACCGTCTCGAGAAGCGTAATCTGGTGGAACGCTCTCTCAGTGCTACTGATCGCAGAGCGCGTATCGTCAGTCTGACCAAAAGCGGTAACAAGCTCATCACTGGAGCATTTAACAAGCATAGCGAACATATGGAAGACGTTTTTAAATCTCTTACAGATCGCGAGCGACAGACACTGCTGAGCTTACTTAAAAAGGTCGGTAAAGAAGCAGAGAGCCTGGTAGCCCAAAAATAGTTGAGCTAAACCTGCTGTCATTGCAGGTTCTATTCAAAGGCGTCTTTGTAGATTTTGTATGACTTCTCCATGAGAGTAGCGTAGACGACTTCAACCTTTGGAAAGGTTTTTTTGATTGCCTCAATATCTTTGGCATCATCTTTATGTCTTGAGATGCGAATGTATTTGAGGGGCAGACCTTTGAGCGTAAGCAAGCCCTTGTTTGTGATTTTAGTGCTTTCGATCCAGAGTCTCTCTAAGTTTTTGAGTTGTTTTAGATTGGCCAGACTTTTGTCTGTAATGTCATTGTTCTCGTCAAGTTTTAATGCCACTAACTCTGTGCATTTTGTGAGATTGGCTGTGTCTTCGTCTCTGATGTGGCAGTTGCCTATATCGAGCCAGTGCAAATGGGGGAAGTTAGGCAATTCTTTGAGGTATTTGCGATCGATGTCGTTGTGATTGAGCACCAGCAGTTTTAGCTTTTTGCATGAGGCAAAATCGACTAAAAAGCTGCCATTGGTGCGAGTATGATCTACTGCGATGGCTTCGAGATTGGGTAATTTAGCCAGGACGCGCAAGCCGTTATCGCTAAAATCAGTGCCGCCGACTTCCAGTCTGCGTAGATTTTGAAACTTCAGCACTTTGCCAAGATCTTTTTCGTCCAATATATTATTGCTTAATTCCAGGCTGTAGAGAGCCTCTACGGGAAATGTTTGGATTATATCCAGAGGCTTTTCGAGTCCCATAAAGTCGCGGGACCGGAAGTGCAATTTTGACCCTTTGGCAAAAGGTAGAGTGCCAAGAGCTTCCTTCGAAGATTTTAGGGGAGTGTGTTTGCCATCGTACTTTTCGCTGTTGCTAATCTCACCGACTTCGCCAATCTTGCCGCGTCCGGGAAACCGCAAAATAAAATACTCGGCAGGACGGCTGTCTTTGGCTGGCTCGATCGCTAAAGCAGGCCAGGCAAATTGCCAGAGACTAAGGGTTAGCAGAGCAATCCGACAGGCTCGTGGTAGGACTGTGTGGCAAGACTGATTTTGTCTGAAGCTAGGCATAAGATTTAAATCCAGTAGGCACTAACAACAATTTACTCAATTTTGGCAATTTGAAACCCTGGTCCGCTATTGCCCCCCCAATATTGAGGCAATTTGAAGCTCGCCGGGATGTTTTAATGCCCTTGACGACGCTAGGTCTTCACTTTCAAATTGACAATAATAAAAGCCCCCTATATTTTAGTCTCTTCCAAGTGATTGTCTTGATTGTTACCGGAGCTTCTCTGGCTATGAGCAATAACCCGTCGCCCCTGCGCAAAGCGGCTCTTGAGCTAGCCGGACTGAGCTTTCTTTCGCTATTTTTGGAGCTGATGATCATCCGCTGGTTGTCGTCAGAAGTCAGGACTTTTGCTTATTTTAAAAACGTGCCGCTCATGGCTTGTTTGTTTGGACTGGGACTTGGACTTGCCCTCAGCCAATCTAAGCGCGATTGGCAAAAGTGGTTTCCCTGGAGCCTACTAGCGATCATTACTCTGATTTGTTTTGCTGGCGCTCTACAAATCATCCACATCACGATTGTCGACCCCACCGAGTTTTATATCGTTGGTCCAATTGCCTGGAAGTCAATGGACGCCTCCAAGCCGGTTGATTACATTTTGCAGACCATCAAAGGTTACGCTGTATTAGCTAGCGTCTTTTATTTGATTGTCTTAACTTTTGTTGGACTGGGGCAGCGTCTTGGTAAGGCTTTTGATAAGCTCAGTCCGCCTTTTGCTTACACAGTTGATATTGCAGCCAGTCTCACTGGCGTTATTGGCTTTTCGGCAATGTCATACTTTTCTTTGCCACCGGTCTGGTGGATGGCAATAGCGGCACTAGTAAGTCTTTTGTTTTTTAGGAAGCCGCTGGAGATTTGCGCTTTGACAGTGGCGGTAGCTATCGCCGCCTTTACCAGCGATCCCGCTGTCACCTGGTCTCCGTACTATCGTATCAGCGTTAGAGATGGCATTATCCCCGCCGATGGCGCCAGTCCCGCTTTTAAGTATGGCTACAGCATTGACGTTAATCACGATGGCATCATGGGTGCTTACGACAATAGGCCGGAAGCTATCAGTAAGCTCACAGAGAAGCAAAAAGAAAAAGTACTGCAGTACTATGACATGCTCTACAAGCTTATCGGTGATGGTCCGCGCAAGGCTCTAGTTATTGCTGCTGGCGCTGGTAATGACATCGCTTGCGGTCTCAGGCACGGGCTCAGTGCCATTGACGCAGTCGAAATAGACAAAACCTTTATCGAAAAAGGCAAGAAGCTGCATCCAGAGCAGCCTTACAGTAATCCTATTGTGACTGTGCATATTGATGATGCCCGGTCATATATGAAAAAGTGCCAGAAGACTTATGACCTGGTCGATTTTGCTTATCTCGATGCGCACACTGCACTGTCCTCGATGTCCTCTATCCGGCTCGATAACTACATCTATACCAGAGAGAGTTTTCAAAATGCCAAGCGACTCCTCAATGACAAAGGCATACTGGCTGTCACTTTTTATGCCATGACATGGTGGCAAGAGATTAGAGTCTATAAGACTCTTGAAGAAGTATTTGGCGAGGCACCGCTAGCGTTTTGGTCTCCTAATGGACAGGCAGTCACTCTATTGATTGGTCCTGGACTGGATAAACAGAAGGCTTTGAGCGCTGGCTTTAAACAATTTAGTCGTGCTGATGTTGACGGCAAAGTGCCCAAGCTCCTTGCTGATTGGGATAGGGTTGAGCCGACAACAGATGATTGGCCGTTTCTCTTTTTGCGTGGTCGTGAAATGAGTACCAGTTATTGCGCTGGACTGCTGTTTACTCTACTAATTGGCTGGGGTTTTGTCAGACGCAGCTTTGGCAAATTTACAACAGCCAGTGCCAGTCGCGCCATGTTTTGTCTGGGTGCGGGCTTTATGTTGCTTGAGGTCAAAAGTGTCTCGCAAATGGGTCTTGTCATTGGTGCTACATGGCTGACTAATTCGTTTGTCATTGCCGCCGTGTTTATCATGATTTTGGCTGCCAATTTGATTGTGCTCAAGAGCAAATCTCAAAATCTCAAGTTGCCTTATATCGGGCTTGCTATCACGCTTTTGTTATCTTACTTCGTGCCGATTTCGGTCTTTGCCGGTCTTGAGATGACACCACGGATGATCTGTTCGTCTCTCTTTTTGGCCTTACCTATACCATTTGCTGCATGGATTTTTAGTGTCACATTTAGTCGCGCCAAAGAGCCAGCCAAGCTCTTTGGTATGAATCTGTTAGGGACGCTTATAGGCAGCGCTATGGAGTATCTCTCCATGGTGTTTGGTATTGCTGCCATGAATCTTTTGGCGCTCGGTCTCTATGGTCTCGCTTATTACTACACCAACAAAGCCGAAAAAGAAGCGGCTGAGGACCCAACTAACGGTGAGTTGCATATCAGCCCCCCAACATCTGGTGACGATGGTGCTGTGGGTCAGCTCCAAGGGTAATAGCTAGTTGGTAAGTATGTCTGCCTCTTGGTTAGTTAGTTGGTTAGTTTGTTTGTTGATTACAGATCCTTGTACCAGATAAGCTGCGATTCGTGCGGCAATCCGGGATAGGCAAAGCGGTTGATGGCACCTATTGTGCAGCCTTGTCTTAGATAAAATTGGCAGGCTGCGACATTGATGTTTTGGGTCTCGATTTTGAGTTGTTTGCAATGACGCTCGCGCGCCCAGTCCTCTACTGCTGCAAAAAGCTTGTGACCGACACCTTTGTGGCGATAGGGAGAATCGATCCGTATATCCCAGAGTACAGCCAGATCGCTGCGGCCATCGAGGATATTGACAGCGTCAGTGTTGTAAGCAATTACCGCGCCACCAATGCGTTTGTCGGCGTCTCTTGCCACTATGTAACCCCAGTTGGTGGTGTCAAAAGTTTTTGACCAGTTATCTGGACTGGCGCCCTCACAGGCGTCATAGTTTTTGTTTTGTTTGTCTGGCAGTGCTGTTAACGTCAATAAGATGCCACCCTGACCGCTATCAGGTGTGCTTACTTGGTAGATGCAGTCGTATTCAAAGGCAATGGATATATTGCTGTGCTCAGAGAGCGTGGTTATTGATTCTTCGCCGATAGTTATCATGATTTGCCTAACTGATCGCGCACTTCCATCAAGGCAAAGCCTAGCAAGTTTTGACCCTTCCATTGTTTGGGGTCGAGGGCTTTTGTATTTGATTTGGCCATACCAATGCCCCATATGCGGTCCCACAGGCTGGCCTCGACGAGTACGTGCGGCTCTGTGGAGAGCAAATATTTTGCTAGCTCGGGGTTTTGACTAAACTTTGCCTGGTTAGCCGCAACTACAATTTGCGAGCAATGTTCTTTCCATTTTTCATCGACAAAATTTTGTACTTTGCGGCCATAAGCTTTTGCTTCCTTTGGTGTCTGGCACTGCAAAATTTTGTCTAGCATGTCCTCATCGCCAAATAGTCTGGCTTTTTGCGCCATCATAAATTGTTCTGCTGTTTTGTAGCTAACATCGTCAATTTTAAATGTCGCTGGATACCACTGACTCAAGCAGCTATCGGTGATGCTGCCGTCCTCGCTAACTTTATGTCCATAAAACAATAGATACTCAAAACTCTCGCCTTGATCTATTGCTGCTATTAATTTGTGGCGGTTGTACTTTGCCAAGTTGAGCCTCAGAGCATTTTTTTGAGCATGGGCAAGAGATGATCATAGAGCGCGTTTTTGGGATTGTGACCGCAAGCATCGGAGCGCATCACAAATGATTTGTCGATTAGTTGATAACCGGGGATCATGTTGTAGCTGGCGTTATTTTGATAGCGACTATCTGCTATTAAAACAACCTCGTTGGGCTTTTGCCCAAAACCAAAATGTTTGGCCCATGCTTGAGCCTCGACTAGTGTCGGCGCTTGCATATTTGGTCCGTACAGCAGTAATTGCACCCGGATAAGCCTCGGGTCTGATGGGGTGATGCCAGCTCCCGTGAGCATCCTGTCAGCGGACTCAGCACCTGTCTGTGGTGTCACGCCATTGATGCCACCAGCCCGGTCGCCACCGGCAAAAGCCTGACAGGCAGGACAGGACATGCCGATAGGCTCCACCAGTATTACTTTGCCTGCGTAGGATGATAGCCTGACTGGTTTGCCAGAGATAGACATCATCTCAATGTCTGGATAGTAAGTATTGAGTGCAGGTGGCCAGTACATCGGGTATTTGGCTTTTGCTGACGCTGGTGTTGCCGGTTTTGCGGCGTTTTGTGCTGGTCCTGCTGCCATGGTCTGAGCGACGCCAGCGGCCGAGTACAGGCACAGTAGCGTCAGCACCAAGTTGAAGCGTTTTAACGTCATATGGTATGTCCTTTGTTGCTATTTAGCTTTATGCCACTCTCTGTACTCAATGGCTACTAATGAGGTCTTGATTCGTTCAGCTTTTTTCTTTCGTAGCATCTTCCCGATCAAATTGCATTTCGAGTGGCGCCATCAGAGTGGTACCTAAATCTGTATTGGGCAGAAATCCTGCGAAACGATAGCAAAGCTCACCCTGCTCAGTAACATCGACGTGACACACCCCAAGGGCCGAAAGTCTCTCAAAAGCACGCTTGGTTATACAGGCCTATATGGGGCACAAGAACATTTAGCATACGGTTCTATACACCCAACTCAATCCAGAACGGTTTAAGGGTTTCGGGAAAGATTTTAGGCTAAAAGATCACATCAAATAGCAAAATTACTAACTCTGGGAACATATTTGCAAAAGCGTGTGGATCCGGCTCTGTTGCTCAAGGGCTGATTGATTTGTGGGATCAATGGATAGGGCCTGTTGAACTAAATCAAGGGCATTATCCAAACATACTATTGCGTCAAGAGACTTGTTTTGAACTATCTTGGTCTCAGCTTTCTCAACGTAGGTATCAGCCAGACGCATTCTTCCCAGTCCAAGTCCTGTTGTTTGAGATGATGACTCCGTTGTAAAACGCCTCTGTATCCCTCTATTGCTGTATCCAGGCATTTCAATGCATCTTCATTCGCGCCGGTTTTGCGCAGGATACAAGCTTTTTCATAAAAGAGTGGTAGCCTGACTGAGTAGATTCCGTCGGATTCTTGTTGGGTTTTAATAAACGGCATTAACGCTCTGATTGCTTGGTCTAATACCTGGAGCGCTTCCATATTTTCATCAAACATTTCAAAGTCACATAATGCTGGGCGTTTTTGCATAAAGAATAGAGTGAGATCTTCCTCTCGCCCCCGATTGCCTTGCATCATCCGCGTCAGAAAGGGCCTTTTGAAAGGCATCTTTGCTCTTACGGGAATCTCCATTGAACAGATACCACATACCTAGCTGCTCTAATGTCGCAGCTCGTTGATATAAAGCTGGTTGAAAGGTGGGTTCCCCCTGAAGTACTGAGTTTGCGATGGACAATGATTCGTTTAGGTTTTGTTCGACGAGCTGAAATTTACCGAATCTGCGCTCGTTTATAGCAGCCGCTCTTTTCAGCGCTGATCGGTACACCAATGCCAAACTATAATTTCGAACACTTTTGCATAGCTCCTCGGCCTTCTTCAAGCTCTGATTGGCTGAGTCCAGATTTGTTTCATGACTACTTTGATAAATCAGCTTGAGAATTTGAACGAGTGCTGAATCTGACTTACCTGACTTAAACCCAGCAACGAACTCGTCAAGCAAATCAATTCAGGCAGACTATTCAAAAACACGTGGAAGAACAGGACAACCTGGAAGCATAAGGTTTAGATCCTCGGGCAAACATCAGCCATTAATTGATTACCACAGAATGGTAGAGCCGGTGGCATTAAATTCCTGCCACCGACCCTAATGCCTTGGACATTTAAATCTAAATCTTCTGTGTGCGCTAGAAAAAATACGTAAGACCGTAGTAGATCTTGGGTTGCCCGTAGGAAGCATGGTCTGCGATCTCAAGTGGATTCACCCGTGCGAGCTGCGATAATCACTCGATCGAGTATGGTGGTATCAGGGTTAACACCATCTCTTGAGTGCGTGTTAACCCTGAAAGTCAATTCATGGATTTTAGGAACATCTGTTGCAGCTGCTGTAGGAGCGTTGTTAGGGCGTGCAGGAAGTATGGGATTACTCGATAGTATCGATGTCCAAGGTCCAAAAAATAAAGGAAAACAAAAATGCTACGCTAGGTCTTGGTATCACCTGAGGTGGTCGAATCACAGTGCACCACGGGCGAGGCGGATAAGTAAAGCAGTGTGTCCTAGCGGGAGGATTTGTGAGTCTTTGACAATTTTCAGATTTCTTTCGTGCCGGGGATGGAATTTGCACGCTCCAATGATGTTTGCTGTGGGTATCCACATTTATCCCATGCCGAGCAATTTCCAGACCTTCTACTAAGCAGTGCCCAAGTCGTACATAGTCATTGATGCCCCATTGGGGCAGGCAGGTGACCGTCTCAAGCGAAATGCGCACGATGATTTGGTTGGAAAGAATCCCGTTGGCAAATTTAGCCTGTTAAAAATAGTTTGACCGGCGTTCACTCGTCTGAGTCATTTTCAACATCCCATCGAGGTGGATAGCTGCCTCAAGTGAGGATGTGCTCAAGCTTGCCGATAGCCGTTCAACTTATCGCCGTAACTATAAAAGGACCCCCTAATGAAAAAGTCTCAAGAAGTCCCATCCTTTCTTATCGAACTCCCTCACTCCATATGCAATATCATTCTCCGGAGGCGATATCTTCTGAGAAGCCAAAAGTCTCAAGGTGTGAATGCTCTACGAAGGAGCGGCTCGAGAGCTTGGATTAAGGCGGGTATTGCCTCATCGAGCCTGCTAGAACCTTATGACACCTGGAACAATGCCCACATGCTGGCTGACAAATTTCAGGTTGAACTGGGGCAGCAGGCTTACGTAGAGCCTTCATCAAAGGCCGGAATATACGTTTCTCTCTTCGGAGAAAATCAAGTAGATCAACCTGGTAGCGAACCTTCTGCAAATCCTTTGCCGCCTCGAATTCCCTTCGGTGTTGGCTCCACTGTCAAAAGTAATATTGGGCTTGGTGGGGCTGGTTTTGAGATGACCAGATCGTTTACGCCCGCCTCTCCAAACACATTTTTGCCGGAGCAAGCGCAACAAGCAATCAAAGAGCAAACTGCGTTAAACAAAGATGTACGCTGTCCGTTGCTCTATAAGCTCAGTGGATGGAACGATCTCTCTGACGTAAAAAGAAAAATGCTCGAGACCGAATGCGCGCAGATTATCAAAGCCGGTATGAATAATCGCGAGACGCCGACTGGAGATTACACGACCCTTGCGCTGGTTGCTAGTCAATCTTCGGCATCGCGAGCGCTCAAATCTTTTCTCCATCGAGCTTTGAGTTTGGACGCATAAAATCCCATCGACGCGCTGTAATCATCTGGTCATCAGAGGTTTGCTTATGTGGTGAGCAGATACCTTGCAGCGCGTTTTCAAAACGATACTGCTTCTCATTGAGGCGTGTATGCAAGACGGACCCTTGTCGCGCTCTGGTCCAAGCGCATCAACCTTACAAAAGGAACATTTAAATGGCAGCAGACAGCTACACGGTCACTTATGACAATCTCGGTCGCATCAAGGTGATTACCTACGCAAGTGGCAAAACCATCACCTATACATATGACGCTGCAGGTAACCGCACTGCGGTAGTTAGTACCTGATCAAATCTGGATTTTAATCCTGCGGGGATTTCTCAAGCAATCCCCAATTCAGCATCGGCGACCTTTTATTTGGGTCGCCTTAACCAAAATCAACAGGAACGAAAATGGCTCAATCAGACCAAAATCCGTCTTCCTCCAATACATCGTTAGCTCCTCAACCGACTGTTCCACCTCTCAACCCGCCTCTTAAGCCACCGGTGGTAGCGCCTGTTCCGCGGACGCCGCCTACTTCGGCAAATCCTGGTTTGGCTCGGCCTCCGGGTTGGCTCTTTCAGTCTGGCAATCCAATTACACCTGATGCTTGGCGCAAATCAGTTGATAGTCAGGTGCTTGACGAGACCAAAATCTACAAAGCACCTGTGCGGCAAAGCTTTGCAAGCAATGCTGTCCGGGGCGCACCTTCTATCGTTGAGCTTGCTCGTGCTCTGAAGAATGACCCACAGCTCATCTTCGAATTTGTTTATAACAATATTGATTGGGAGCCTGGCATCGGGCTTCAGAAGGGCGCTCTTGGCTGTCTGCAAGATGGTATCGGTAACTCCTTCGACCAGAGCGCCTTGCTTATTGCACTTCTGAGGCAGGCCGGCTTTGTTGCCAACTATTCGCTTGGCCAGATTCAGTTGTCTGAAGCGCAGTACAACGCCTGGTTTGGCACCAATAGCATCTGGGCGGCTTACAACTATTGCGGCAATCTCAACGTACCGGCAGTTTACCCCACCTGGAATGGCTCCATTTACCAGATGGTAATCAGCCACTGCTGGGTGCAGGTCGTCATTTCAGGGACGACTTATATGCTTGATCCGACGATCAAGACTTACACCCGCAAGACGGCTGTCGCAAATCTCGGCACAATTCTGGGTTATAACGCTACCACTTTCCTCAATAACGCCAAGTCCGGCGCCACAGTGGATGCTGGCGGCAACTATGTCCAGAACATGAATCGGACTAATATCCGCAATGATCTGAAGACTATGACTTCTAATCTGGTCTCATACATCCAGAACAATGCTGTTGGTACTGCCCCCGCCGGCACAGCTACTGTTGAAGACGTCATCGGTGGACAGGCTATCGTGCCGGTCAGTCTTCCGTTTGCCTACAGCACGACTTTGGCTTATGAAGCACCCGGCGATGTGCCGACAATCTGGACCGGCGATGTGCCGCTCTCGTACAAAAACACGCTCCGTGTTCAATTCCCGCTTTCCACCGGCGGATGGTCAATCGATCAGACTTTCACATCCGATCAGTTGGCAGGTAGCAGGCTGACACTCTTCTTTAATAATAGCTTGCAGCCGGTGCTCGCACTCAATGGCGTCACAGTGGCGATCGGTGAAGCGCAGGGTGTTGGCACCTGGAATTCGGTGCAACTGACTGTCGTGCACAACGGCTATCCAGTCACCTGGTATAACCAGCAGTGGTGGCAGTCGTACATTAGTGCCGGTAAGTATTACCTGATTGGTAACGCCTGGGGTAATGCCGGTCGCGGGCAATCACTATTGCACCAGAAGCAACTTGCCCAGAATACGGCGGCTGGTGGTTCGAGCACTTCCGAGCCTATTATGGGTGAGCAGTTGTCCGTGATTTGGTGGGACGTTGTCGGACAAGGTAGCCGAGTTGCCGACCTCGTCAACCGTCTCAAGTCTTGCAAAACCGTTTATCACCATCAAGTCGGTGTGATCTCGTTTGACAGTTTTAGCGCTGGAGCATTTGCTACCGACATCGGTGGTGTTGCCGCTGGTTCTACCAATCTAAATAATGACATGACCCAGGTGCCGATTAATGACGAAGTCAACGCCATGCATGGCGTTGCTTTGGAAGCAGTCACTCTGGCGCAGGTGACAGGTCTGACTCCTGGTTTGTCGACTACAACCGTACTCGATGCGGTCAACTCTGCAGGCGACAAAATCTACAAAGGCACCAGTGCCAACTGGAATACCGGTGCAAATGTTGCTGCCGCCCTCAACGCCAACGGTTTCTCTACTACCGACACCAACAACATCTATAACTGGTATCTCCAGTATGGATGGGCTGTTGTGATGGGTGAGAGTCCCAATCGTACCCTCGGCTCCTGGTCTGGCTGGGCCGATTGGCTTTATCCGGGCTCTGGTGCATTTGGTTTGCTCAATGGCTCGTACAAAGGTGGCGGCGCTCAGCCTGGTCCCGCGATTGCTGGTGCTCCCAGTCCCAATCCGGTCGAGGGCAGTCCGGTGACACAGTACACTGCCGGCGATCCGATCTCGATGTCGTCTGGTGATTTCCTTTACAGCCATGATGACCTTTCTATCGGCAGTGGCGAACATCCTTATAAGCTGACTTTTCAGCGCTTCTACAGCTCTGCAAACCAGTTTGTTAACGGTCCCCTGGGCCGCGGCTGGAGTCACGGCTTTGATCTGTCTGCGAAAGTCAGCAGCGACGGCTACCTGGCGATGGGTGATCAGTTCGCCATTCAAGGCGCTGCGACGATTGCTGAACTTTTCGTGGCAATTGATCTGTTTAATGACACCACAAACCCTGTGGTCAAGCTTGTTACGGCATCCATCGCGGATAATTGGTGGGTTGATCAGTTGGTCAACAACACTGTTGTCGTGAGCATGCCTCAGGATACAAACGTTTATGTGAAGCAGCCGGATGGCAGCTATACTGCGCCGAGTCGCAGCCCTTCGACGTTGACTCTGGTTGCCGGCGCGTATACCGTTACGACGCCACAGAAGCTGAAGTTCAACTACAACACTTCCGGTAAAATTGCCACTATCGTTTATCCAAATGGAGTGACGCTGACGTTTAACTACGCCAGCGGTGTCCTCTCTTCGGTCACCAATGGCATGGGTCGCACGCTGACTCTCAACTACACCGGCGGTAAGCTTACGTCGGTCACCGATGGTACTGGCGTAGTGTCAGCTTTACTTTGGATGCCAACTCCAACCAGACTGCGTTTGTTGACGCAAATGGCAAAACCACTAGTTATTCATACGATAACCCGGGGCGGATGACGGCATATTTCTTGCCTGCCAATCCTCTAACCGCCGCTGCCACCAATGTCTATGACTCGTTGTCTCGAGTCAAAACTCAGTCCAACGCCCGGTCTCAGGTTTGGAACTACTATATCGCTGGTTCTCGCTCGGAGATTGTTGATCCAATTGGTAATCGCGATATTTTCTACTTCAACGCTCTGGGCGGCATCACACGTCAAATTGACGCGCTCGGGTTTAAGACCGACAACGTGTTTGATGGTTTGAACCGTATGGTCCAGACCACCATGCCCGAAGGCAACCAGATCAAATGGACTCTGGATGCCAGCAATAATCCGCTGACGCGGACTCAGGTGCCGAAGCCGGGCTCTGGGCTTGCTAACATCGTTGAAACATTCACCTATGACCCGCTCTGGGCAAAGGTCAAGACATACAAGGACGGTCGCCTCAACACGACCACATACACTTACGATGTCACGCTCGGCAATCTTTTGACAATCCAGCGTCCGGTCGTCGGTGGGTTGACTCCCACTGTGACTATGACCTGGAATGCTCGCGGTCAGATGCTTACGAGAACCGATGAAACCAACATCGTGACAAAGTTTACTTATGATGTCACAACAGAAAGTCTGACCACTCAGGTGGTCGACTATTTTGCTGGTGGCGGTCATCTCAATCTGACCACCTCGTTTGGCTACAACGCTTTTGGCGACGTCACTAGTCTGACTGACCCGCGCTCCAAGAGCACGACCTTTAGCTGGGACAATCTGCGGCAGCTCAAGCAAAAAACTGATCCAGCTCCGTTTAGCTACGTCATGAATCTCAATTATGACGACAACGGCAACTTGCTCAATATCCAGCGCCAGACTGGCACTACACCAGCCTGGCAGATTTACAGTTGGACTTACTCGCCGACAAATAAAAAGCTTACCGCTGTTGATCCCTCCCTCAATACTTCTACCTGGACTTACGATGGGAAGGACCGTATCCAGACAGTGACCGATGCGCAGTCTCGTCAATGGCAATACGCCTACGATGCACTCGATCGGCTAAGCGTCACTACCGACCCAACCAGTACGGTGTGTGACACCCGGACGTTTACCAATAATGGGATGCTCGCATCGGTAAAGGATGCTCGCAATAACACCACAACTTACTCGTGGGATGGTTTTGATCGGCTCAACAAGACCACATATGCCGACACTACATTTGAGCAAAACAGCTCGTATGACGCCAATGGCAACGTGCTCATCCAGCTGACTCGCTCTGGAAGCAGCATCGTATGCACCTATGACGCATTGAATAGGCTTGCCACCAAATCACCAGCTGGTCAGCCCGTCATTACTAATACGTACGATCTCGCTGATCGTCTGACGCAGTCAAGCAAACCTGTTGTTGCCGGCAATCCTTCTTCAGGGGCACATAAGTTCTTCTTCGACACTGCCGGCCGCTTTTGGAAGGAACAGTATTCCGACTCCAAAACTGTTGTCCACGTACTGGATGCAAACGGAAACCGGACGAAGACTACATGGCCTGACGGCTACTTTGTTGACCGGACCTATGACGAACTCAATAGGCTCACCGCAATTAAGCTCAATGGCAGCGCCAGTACCGCCGTTGCCTTCAGCTACAATCAGCTGTCTCAGCGCACTCAGCTGACGTACAGCAATGGAGCAACTGTCGTCTACACTCCTCAGCTCAATGAAGATGTGACGACAATTACTCACAACTTTGTAGGCTCAAGTGTTGTCTTTACCTACGGCTTTAACAACGTCCATGAACCAACGAGCGTGCAGGTCTCGGACAGCACTTACATGTGGTATCCGGCTGCTGCGTCTACCACCTACGGTACCGCCGACAGTGTCAACAAGTATCCTGCTGTCGGTGGCACTAGTTACACTTATAACGCGAACAAAAACCTGACTGGTGATGGCGTCTGGGCATACGGTTACAACACCGAGAACCAGTTGGTGACAGCTAGCAAGTCCGGCACTAGCGCCAGCTTTGTGTATGACCCGATGCAGCGTCAGAGTCAGAAGACTGTTGGCGCGGTAAAAACTCGATACATCTATTCTGAGTGGCAGCGCATTGCTGACTACAATGGTGTTACGGGTACGCTGCAAAATCGGTATGTATACGGCACAGAAATGGATGAACCGCTAATCCAGGTGACCAGCGCCGGCGTTTTGACATTCCTTCATGCCGACAAGATGGGCACTGTGATCGCAGTGAGTAATGCGGCTGGTGCGGTTGTTAATAAAAATCCGTATGGTCAGTTCGGGGAGAGCACTACCATTGGTGGTACTACCTTTGGCTATACCGGGCAGCGCAGAGATGCGGAGCTTGATGGTCTTCATTACTATAAGATGCGGGTATATTCGCCTAAAATCGGAAGATTTTTACAGCCGGATCCTGTCGGTTATGCGGGTGCCTCGGACTTCAATCTCTACAGCTATGTCGGCAATAGGTCCTTAAAGTTTACAGATCCGATGGGACAGGCTGCGGTTAGCTTCTGGTTCCTAATCTTTCTCTACATCGCTTGGTTCTTGGTCTTTGTCGCTTTGGGCACTCAAGCTCTTGCTACAGATGCTGGTATCAGAGCAAACCCTGCTGCGTACAAACACGAACCGCTAAAGGTGTACGATGTTTTGGACCTGTTGCGCCCGCTTAGTGGATTGCCATTTTACCAAGAATACTATCAAAACCTTGCGGCCGTCGGCGTAAAATCCGGCGATGGCTGGTATCCGGCAGGATACATTGATGGAGTTGCTCCCGCAGGATGGTACACCCAGGAGCAAATAGCTGCCCGCACTCCTAAACCGCAGAACGGGCAGCCTTCTCCAAGTGGAGGTGGTAATGGAACCCAGGGACCCAATGGAGCATATGCTCAACCTGTTTTAGGACTCGGTGCGGACCAGTCCTTTGGCGGAAATGCTTATTATGACTACAACCAAAGAGCAATCGCTCAGAGCTACGATCCTGGATTTGGTCCAAATACCCCTGGTGGTTTTGGCGGCGGGGTGTGGTGACCTATCTGAAATAAAAGTAGCGTTGCGAGATAATCAAATGTAAGAGACGTCGTTGAATTTTTGTCTCTTTTACTATTGCGTGCGATACAAGGTAACAGCCTTGTATCGCACGATTTTTTGACTTTTTGAAGCGTTTTGCGTCGAATTGTTAGTGAACAATTCAAAAATATAGGATGAGGAGAAGGGCAGCCTATTGAGAGCGCCGACCTTTCGCTATCTTTTCAAATAATTTGATACTTCGCTGTTGCTGACTTGCTGATTCAAATCGCATGTTTTTTGACTTCAACTCTAAAGCGTCATCAGCTACAACGTAGTCTCCGTGTTCGATACAAGATTCTGCGATGTCTAATGCAAAATCAATTTCTTGCTGTTTGGTTCTAATCTGACTAAAAAATACTGTCGGTTTCTGTTCCTTTTCTATTGAATATCTAAGTAACGCGAGCGCTTCACTGATGCAGTTTTTCCAACTCTTTAAAGAGTCCGGGCTTGACCCTGAATAAGTGGCGGCAAGGCGCAAATAAGTCTTCGACTTGATCATTGGATCTGTTAGATAAGTGCTCTCGATTAACTGTTTGCAAATACTACGATATAGATTAATAGAAGAGTTCTGGGGCGCGAAAGTGCTCACTAGTGTTAACCTGTACTTGTCGTATTCGGCAGTGCGAGCCAGTGTTAAGCATTGCTCTAGGACTTCTTTAGTGGCAGCGGGTGGCTTAACACCTGGAGGAATCTGCAATACGCCATTGTCTACTGGTGTCGACACTGAAATAAATATGGAGATGGAAGTAAGTAAAACTAGACCTCGAAAATAAATACTCGTCAAGATCTTGCTGATCTGAGTGCTCCAAGGATTGATTAGCACTGCACCGAAAATTAGACACGGCGCCAGAAAATATGCAAGAAAGTTGCCTATAGACTTTTGATAGGAAACATTTGGACCAAACAAGAAATAGGCTAGAAGTAAAAAAGCTGAACAAGCTATATTGAGAATAATGGTCTGACAAATTATCCCCTGGCTTTTATTTTGTGGTGGCAACTGGAGCATGCGAGGCGTCGCAAGCAGCAAGAGCACTAGCAGTAACAGTGTTGCTGGACCTAAATTGGACGCAATCAATAGATTTATCCAGACAGGCAATTGAATAAAGGCGGATGATAATGCAAGTAAAAACCTATCTTTTTTGATGAAATCGAGAGCGTTGAACCCTGCTTCTTTTGGAGGAGCTGGAGTGGTGATGCGGTTTTTTGGGTCTTTCTGAAGAAGTGTACTGATCTCAGACCTCTTTGCCTTGGGAATGCAGTCGAGGTCTGGTTCATCGTTTATGTGTTGTAACACCAAAAGGACAGGGTTAACTAGAGTAAAAGGAGGATGACCTGCCAGCATCTGATAGTAGACACAACCCAGTGAATATAGATCGCTTGCTGGGGTTATTTCCTGCCCTAATAACTGTTCTGGGCAAATGTATTGCGGACTGCCTACAATAACGCCATGACTCGTTATGGCTTCTGCGCCTTGTACTTCACCGTAAATTGATTTTGCTATACCAAAGTCGATGATACTTACAATATCAGAGCCAGACTTGGTCTGCGAAATTATAATATTGCTTGGCTTGATGTCGCGGTGTACAACTCCTTTGGCATGGCTATGCGCCAGGGCATCTCTGATTTGAAGATAGATATCCTCGGCCCGCGACATTTCCAGCTTTCCCTCACGGGCGAGGATTTTGTACAGGCTTTCACCTTCCACATAGCGCATGATGACGCATGGCCGTCCAATTGCATCTTGTGTTGCTCCAAAGACTGCTGCAATGTTTGCGTGTGTCAGCTCCATCGCCAATCGAGCTTCTTGTGTTATGCGTTGTATAGACTTTTTGTTAGAGAGCAATTCCTCGTGCAAAACTTTTATCGCTAAAGTTTCATCCAGTAATTTATCGTGTACTTTCCATACCGAGCCCGTGCCTCCGGCTCCCAAAAATTCCAAAATCGAATATCTTTCACCAAAATCCGGCAATGTCTTTATAGTTTTATCTGCCGCACTTTTTGAAGAGAATGGCTCTTCAGCTTCATCGTCAAAGAACCCAATAATCTCCGTAGTGGAATCATCAGGCATCTCCCTCAAATGAAACTGGTTATTCAATTTTTCTGAGAACTCAGTGTCTGACATTTGAAGCCGAAAATTCAAGGTGCGTTGCTTGCTTAATCATACACTGGATCTCTTAATAAAGAGTAACGTTTAGGGCGTCTTGCAGGTTTGGGTTTGACTGCTCTTACAGATGCTCTCGTGTGAATTTTTCAATGCAATTGAAACGCGAATTAAATTCTGGAAGGAGCGCACCGAATCAGGTACAATTAGATATTCGATTATTTAATTTGACCCGATCAGCAAATCATCATAGGCACGAATGCCTTGGTAAAGAGTCATTAGCAGCGATTGAGATTACAAGCTTTAAAATGAAGATACCTAGCCTAGTGAAAATTTTGAATATAAACGACTGCACACGTTCGCACGTAATTCAGGTGTCGCTTTCTTTAGCAGTCATCTTGTCGTTATTTACAGCCTGCGCACCGTCTTCTTCGCTACCGCCGGACAGCTCACACACCAGATCGTCAGTAGCATCACTAATGCCTCTCAATAATGTCTGGAAGGTGCCAATCGCTAGCCTGCCTGTCGATGCTCATTCTGCTCATTACATTCGCTCCATCGGGGCTGATAAAGGCATGCATCTTGATTTTGGTTCCGGCACCTATGACGGCTCCGCCATTGGTATTCCAATCACAGTGCTTGATGGACGGTCGCCGGTAAAATTGGTTCAGCCACAATTTGATTATGCCGATGAGAGTGACAAAGGACCATATCCAATACCGGCAAATGTGAAAATCGAAGGTGGAGGCGATCGACATGTAATCGTTCTCGATCCCGCCAAAAAAATGCTATATGAGATGTTCGACGTCAGACCCACTGAGAAAACTTTCGAAGCTGGTTCCGGCGCCATTTTTGATTTGACTAAGAACGACACTCGACCTGTCGGGTGGACATCTGCGGATGCTGCGGGGCTGCCTATTGCACCGGGGTTGGTGCAATATGATGAGCTAATGGACGCGGTCAAAACAAGCGGCGACCTGGGCCACGCAATCAGGTTTACGGTTCAAAATACTCGTAATGTTTATGTTTGGCCAGCCACCCATGCTGCTTCTGATAAGACTAGTTCTGACCTATCGCCAATGGGACAACGTTTTCGGCTCAGGAAAAACTTTTCAATTGAGAACTATAGTCCAGAGATCCAGGTGATCCTTAGAACACTAAAGAAATATGGAATGATACTTGCCGACAACGGCAGTGACTGGTTTGTGAGCGGTACTCCCGATGAGCGCTGGAACAACGACATCCTTAATGAGTTCAAGAGTGTGCGCGGAGCTGCCTTTGAAGCAGTCGATACGAAAGGTATTGAATCGGTTAATAGCTATTCTGCTAGAGGCTTTTAGAATGCATGTGGCGGCTCAGGCTCGTTTATTAACTATCGGCTGAAGAGCCGAGAGCTCGATGGACTTTATTTTGATTGCGCCACGCCCAAGTTTGCAACCAGTATGATCACTAGTAAAAAGCCTGTGTTTTGCTATCCTGCCCGGTGGTATCAATAGTAGATAGCGGTGGTGATTGAGAGGGATTATGAGACGAGCAAAAATTGCCTTATTTGCTGGAATTTTGTCGTTGGTGATGGCTGACTTGAGCCAGACAGTGGCATACGGTCAAAATGTAAGCACTCTGGATACTCTCTGGTCGCGACTTAATCTAGGCAATTTGCAAAATCTGCTCGATACTAACGACGCCAGCGAGGCAGAGTTGATGCTCAAGGCCGCCATTGCCAGCGCCACTGCCTCGGGTGGGGCGAGTAACCCTGATGTCTTGCAGCTCTCACTGGAGCTATCTCGGCTCTACCGTATGCAATCGCGGTATGGTGAGCTAAAAGTACAATTAGCCAATATTGCCGGTATCTATGGCTCTTTGTCCGGGGTCAAGCGCGCTCCCTATAGCTATCCGATGCTTGAGCAAGCTCGCGATTTGATCCAGCACGACAGGGTGAACGAAGCTCGCATGTTGGTAACACCTGTGGTGGACGGATTGAGCAGTGACAAGACCGGGCCGGTGGATGCCAATGTGCTCACCAAGCTATCTGAAATTGCCGAAGGTCTCAAGTCGCACAAAGCGTCAGATGCTGCGGAGCCTATCTACAGAGTCTTGATTGCCGCTTATGAGCGTCTGCCTGAGAGCTATTTGGCGGTCTCGGATGCACGTACTAAGTTGGCTGAGATACTGCGTGATGGCGATCGTATCAGTGCTGCTATAGAGCTTGCCAGTCTGGCTTATGACGGTCAGCAAAAGGCTGGTATCGTAAGTGGTGCGCGTGGTATCAATACACTTGTGCTTTTGACCAGTCTACAACTTACAGCAGGGCAAGCTGATGCAGCAAAGCAATCTGCTGCCAAATTGGATCAGGCTATGAGTCATGCACTCACTCAAGATTTGACCAATCAACTGCATCCTATCCTGTCTCTATGCAAGCAGTTTGCCCAGGTCGGTGACTATCAGTCTGTCAAGGTTTTGTTTGATCGCTCTCTGGTCCTTGCAGATAAGTATAGTTATTCTCAATACGATACTAGCCTGAGAGAGATTGCCCGCGCTTTAATTGCCACTAGTAGTGGTGATGGCAAATCCAGGGCTGCCAGTCTCTATGTTGCTTTGCGTAAGTGGGCTGAGCGCCCAGACTCCGCTTTGGGACCTGATTATGTCGCCCGTGTCATAGTCATGACCGCGCGTTTTTATGCTGAGAGTGCACAATACGATAAGCTTGCCACTGCGATGACAGAGTTGGCTGCGCTCGATAATGAGCACCACTCCAGTAATCTCGGTCTCATTGTGTCTCAAGTGGATGACACTCAGGACTCTCAATCGCGCATCAAATACTATGAGTTGCTAACTGCAAGACCTGGGTCTATGGTCGGTGATCGCAGGCAGTACGTGCACAACAAGTCTCATCTGGCTGACTGCTATCTTAAAGCCGGGCGTACTGCCGATGCTAAGCGGCAATGGTATCAGATGGTGCAGATTTTAAAGGACAGCCTGCCAGCTGATTGCAAAGATCTGGGCGACGAAGTCGTCCTCGTACTGGATGTCTACGCTGGCACAGAACAGTATGATCAGGCTATGCAGCTGACAAATAACATGGCTGCTTATGGCTTTGACCGCAATATTTTAATTAGCGCTGCCAATGGCTACCTGGCTCTTTCTCACTGTCAGCAAGAACTGTCCAATTTGCCCCGGGCTGAGCTGCTGGCTGAGCGGGCATTGCAGGTCTCGGGCAAGTACGGTGGCAAAATGACTAATAACTATTGCTATGCTCTTAGCCAGTCTGCCGCTATCCTGCGCAAAAGCGGTAAACTAAGCGAGGCGCAAGCGAGAGAAAAAGAAGCAGAGAGTCTGCGCAAGCAGATGAAGGACGCCGGTATGTCTGTCGGTGGCTGCGGTTAAAAGATGCCAGGCACAAGGAGTAATGATTGTGGGATTGTCGGTGATAGTTGGATATCTGGCTGATCAGATTGCAAACGATGAGGAAGGCGCTGAGTGGTTTAGAGAGAGTCTTGATAATCTCAATGAGTTTTTGCCCACAGTGGAGCTAAAGGCGCACCAGGAGCCAGAGATTTGTCCGATTTATTACTGCGATATGTACGGTTATAGTGGCTTGCACTATTTGCGCCGAGTGGCCGCTCATCTGGATTTGCGAGGCAAGCTGCCAGAGCCTGGTAGCCGCGATGTCGATAATCAAGACCCAGCGCAAGATGAAGTGCTGGCAGAGTACATGGAGCGCTTTGTCGAAGACTACGAAAAAGAATTGACTGGTGAAATTGCCAGACCAAGGCACTTTGACCATCTAATTGTGCACAGCGATGCTGAGGGCTATTACATACCGCAGAGCATCGGTCATGTCCTAGTGGCGCCAGATGAGCTAGAGTTGAGCGGATTTATCGGGTCGTCAAATGCCTTGCGCGACGAATGTGTCAAGCTGGCAAGCGCATTGGAATTGCCGCTCGATATCGATCCTGAGGCAGAAGAAGTGTGGCAGGCTGCCGAGTCTCAAGGTGTTGGCTTTGTCAAATGGCAGCGCTATGGTATTGAGTCTTATTGCTGTCTGCGCCTTTATCGGGCGGCCACTCATTCGATAGAGACTGGGGCTGCTATCGTCTTTTGTTAAGTGGTTGATATCTTATTGCATTCAGTGCATCCTATTGGAACGCCACAAGGCGGTGCAAGCCCAGCTGACAGAAATGAGTATAGACATTGCAGGCGATAAAATACACTGCTACAGCTGTCACCGCCCATGATGTCATTTCTCGCGATTTGTCATTGTAGATAAATCCGGCAGTGGCGCCAATCAAGAGTGTCGCCAGGACAAGTAATCCAGCTGGCTCATTATGTTGCATGCTGTTAGAGAGGCTTACAACTGCCCCGCAAAAGCTATAAAACGCCAGGGGGATAGCTGTTAGCTTGCGCGATTGGGCACTGTGCATCAGTCCCAAAATCAATACCGATATAATCAGGTATTGCCAGATATTGGCGATAGCAAAGTCTAGTTCAGTTTTATTCCAGCTATTGCAATAGATCTCTGCTGAGACATAAAAGAGCATGAGAGGCAAACACCACATACTGACGCCAATCCAGTTGACTGAATGCCAATCCCAGGTGACGGCAAGCTTTGGTTTGCTAGTGTTATTGCTTACAATTGGATGGTAGTGGATGTTCATGCAGGATACCTGGGGCGCAAGACAGGAGTTAACGATCGCATCCTATTGGCAGATTGTGGCAAAAACAGGTCACGAGCGGGGATTTATACGTGTTTGCTGGTGCTGGTCGGTCCACCTGGTCTGACGGCTGCGACGTATTTACCTGACACACTTGACTGGTGTTGGCGGAGATGTAGCGATGGCGCGTGGCTTTGCTAGAATACGGATCGGTGGCATTATGCGTGAAGACTTTCCTTTTTTAGTTCTTTCACTATGTTTACTTGGATTAGGTTTGCCTGGGCCAAATTGGAGGACTCGCCGTGTCAGAGATAGACTTCAATCCGCCTAAGGATGGAAAAATCTCAAACCCCTAAAATAGTGCTGGGGCTGCAGTGGGCACTTTACACTCCACCGTATCCGGCTTTAAATAGTCCTATTGAGCTAAGGATCGCGTGCCTAGACGAGGGACGTCGAGCCCAATTGGCTGGTCTGATGATCGGCGACATCGTGTACGCCATTAATGGATTCAGTATTAATGAGCTTATTGGTGTCAATAGTGATTGGTCAGAATTGACTAAATATATAAACATCTATGGCTGTCATGGCTTGAAATTTGCCATCAAACGAAATGACGAGCAGCTAGAGCTGGAAGTTTGAACGTTTGTAAGTTTGCCAGCTGTGCCTGAGTTTATGCTTGAGCTTAATGGCTGTTTCAGCCGATCTTCTGCTTGATAAGTTGAAGTTTTAGATCAAGTGGAACTTCTCTCCTGTCGATGTGTCTCTACGTGAGCCATGATTGAGCATCGCTAAATGTTGAAGAGTTGATTGTAGATAGCCGCTTGCGGCTTATCTTGAATTGATGCTGCGTTACGTTGACATAAACTCCTTTGTCAGCGTTGTTTTACTGTGACCAAGATGTTTGGCGTTTCAACTGCTCAGTTATACATAGATACAACGACAATGGGTGAAATCAAATGAAAAGTTTGTTGGCATCTGCCGCCGCTTGTGCACTTGTGGTGATTAGCATTAACACCGCACATGCCAAGGCTGTAAAAGCAGATAACACAAAACAAAATCGCGGCGCTCTTGAAGAGAACGCCGTGGTAGCTGATCAGCAGGGTAATGGCAAAGAACAAATCAAAATTCTTGCCAATATTCGCCGGGTAATTATGCGACAAAAGGACCTTTCTATGAACGCTAAGAACATCAAGATTTTAGTGTCTGACAGTAATTTTGCCGTTTTGCGTGGACCAGTAGATAGCGCAGCCGAAAAGGAACGCGTCGAAGAACTGGTCAAAAAATGCAAGGGCGTCACCGGTATAAAAACTGAGCTAAGCATCGCAGCTAAGGCTCAGCAAGCTTTTAGAAGCAAATAAAACTAACACTAAATTTGGAGAAATCACAATGTCACAATCAGTAATCGGTCTTGTTAAGACACGCGTTGAAGCAGAAAATCTAGTCGACGCCTTGCAAAACGCCGGATTTTTAAATAGCGATTTGTCGGTGCTTTTCCCCGACAAGCAAGGTAGCAAAGATTTTGCTCACGACAATTCCACTAAAGCACCTGAAGGTGCTGCAACTGGTGCCACCACAGGCGGCGTCATTGGTGGAGCCCTCGGACTTCTGGCGGGTATCGGCGCTCTGGCTATTCCAGGCGTAGGACCATTTATTGCCGCTGGACCGATTATGGCTACTCTCAGTGGTGTCGGCGTCGGCGCTACTCTTGGTGGTTTGACCGGTGCTCTTATCGGTATGGGTATCCCGGAGTATGAAGCTAAGATGTTTGAAGGTAAGTTGAAAGAAGGCAATATCCTTATCGCTGCACACAGCGAAAAGGGCGATGCTCTCAAGCGTGCTGAAGAAATTTTCAAGACTCACGGAGCAATGGATGTAAAACGTGTTGGCGACGCGGCTGTAAAAGCCGTCAAGTAAAAATAGTCGAGACGTTCAAAAGGGCACCCACCTGGTGGGTGCCTTCTTGCTTGTGGAACTCTTCCATTCCCAGTAAGATTTGATGTGTCTGTGCCTGTTTGCGGAGGATTATTAGCCTGGAGAAATCTAACGAATTGCCGCATGATTTTCGAGTTTATAGGGGCCGCGACCTTAACCAGAGTCCTGTTGAAGAAATCTTTGAGTTAGCAAAAATTGTTTATGGGCTGGGTGCTCTTGGTACGGACATTTTAGGCAAATGGTTTGACACAAATTCTAATATTTTTTGGCTCGTGCGCAGAGGCGCAGACCTTGCTGGCTACTTGTCTTGTTTGCCGGTAGCTCCCGAAAGGTTTGAAGAATGTTTGGATGAAGAATTTGATGAGAAGTGCATTGAAATCGCAAATGCACAGACTTCAGAGTTTTGTTGCTTTATCTCTTCCATCGCAATTCATCCCCGGTTTCAATCCTCTACTCCTGTATCGGCGCTTCTAAGATTGGCTTTGCTCCAAGACATGATTGACATGGCGGATTGCAAAAGTTGGTCGTTGGCAGCTCAGACTCTTAGTTCTAAGGGGTCCGGCTGCATGAGGTCCTTAGGTCTGGTCCCCATTGGTATAACTAAAAGTAATTGGCAAATTGAACGCGCCATCTTAGATCGGCTTGAGTTGATACATCATCAATCTCGGCTCAGAGAGAAGTTTGTTGATAGGTGGAAGATTGACTCGCATGCGGATATCTATTTGGGCAAACATAACTAGCAAGCAGCGCAAAAATCCGCTTGTCACATCCCCGGATCAAAAAAGGGCTTAAGCGACTCGCTACTGCTCGCTCTCTCAAACACATGCTCAAAGCTCTCCAGGGCGTAGATATCATCCACCAGTCCGTCGACATTGAGCTTGCCACTACTGAGCAAATCCAGTGCATCATCAAAGCTGCCGTAGTTGACGACATGCATTACTGGTTCTTTCTTAAGTACATCTATGAGTTTAAAGGCGACTGGCTCGTACTGCCGACTTTTGAGGATCATTTTGCCGCCAGGTTTAATTGCTGCCACCATGGCCTTTAGCACCGCCGATGATGCAAATGTCTCTATCACATAGTCAAAACTGCCTGATAGTCCTTTTAGCTCACGCATTTCCTCGGCGCTATCGAGGTCATAGACTGGTAATTTGCCAAAGCCATAGAGGTCTAGGATAAGCTGCATCAGCTCACTAAATCTGTTTTTGCCAAAGATGGCGCCTTGCTCTGCGGGGGTGATGCCGGACTTGAGCACCGCCAGTGATGCTGCGACCGGCTCAGTGTAGGCAGCATGCAAAAAGCTAACATCATCAGCTAGAGGCAGTACTGTATAAGCAGGCACTGCGATGTACTCGGCAAAGCCGCCGTCCAAATCAAGCCCGACAAATCCGGTGTCACAGCAGCTCTCGCCCTGTTTGCAGCGGTTGCAATGGTCGCATCTCAGTATTGGGTTGACGGTTACGCGTTGTCCGCTTTTAACTCCTTCTACAGTGGCGCCCACTGAGTCCACCGTGCCGGCTAGCTCATGACCGAGGATGAGCGGGTCGCGTACTTTGAGTTTGCCTTGGGCTGCGTATATGTCGGTGCGGCAAAGTCCCGCCAGTCCGACCTGGATCACAACTTGTGTGTCAGCTGCCACTGGCTTGGCACTTTTGGCTACTGTTACTGATTTGCCGTTTTTTAGCAGTGCTTTCAAGATTTTACCGATAAAAGCAGGGTTGCCATTGTGTCTTTACAATTTACCCAGTACATCTTCCAATTTCTTGCCGCTATAGCTCTCAGTTGCTTCTTTTAAAAAGGCAAACTCAGCGTGGAAGCCAAGGGCGATCATCTCCTCGTAAGCATCAGCCAGGCTGAAGCCCTCTACAAGCATGCGATATATGCCAACAGCCATGCCTGTGCGGTCCTGACCGTGGAGGCAGTGCACAAAGACGGGCTGGTTAGCCGGGTCTGTTGCCAGGCGCAAAAATCTCTCGATGTCGCGCTCTTGCGGCTTAAAAAAGGGGTTGAGAGCGACTGAGTGATAATTCAGCCCCATGCCTTTGACAAGCTTTTCTTCATCCAGTATCTGCAATTGTTCTTCGCGCAGATTGATGATTGTTTTGACGCCTTCCTCTTTGAGTCTGACAAATCCGCGGTCGGTGGGCTGACCACCCCGGCTGAGATTGTCGTTTACCATTTGATAATTAGGCAGATCGCTCAAGAGCTTGGTCAGCTCTTCAAAATGGGAGAGGCTATTCTGTTTAAGGTCGAAATTTTCGAAGGTCAAAGTTAAAATGCCTCATCAAAGCTGGAAGGTCGCCCGAGTCTGATTGATAATAGTTGCCTATAGCCTCAGCGGCAATACTTAAGGGGAATGTATGACAACCAGTCAGGTCAAAGAAGGTAAGAGCAAGTACGAAGAGAACGCTCTCAAGGATGCCATAGCCATCCTCGATTTTGGCTCTCAATACTCACAGCTTATCGCACGCAGAGTACGCGAGCATTCAGTTTACTCCGAGCTTTTGCCACATTCAATCAGTGCCGCTGATCTGAAGCGTCTCAACCCAAAGGGCATCATCCTCTCGGGCGGTCCCAATAGCTGCTACGAAGAGCACGCTCCTCAGCTCGATCCCGAAATCTGGAAAATGGGTCTGCCGGTACTCGGTGTCTGCTACGGCATGCAGCTGATGAGCCGCGATCTGGGCGGTCATGTGGAGCCAGCCGAGGTGCGCGAATACGGTCGTGCGATGCTGACAATTGTGCATCACGACAAATTATTTGAAGGGCTCGACCCCACAATGGAAAGCTGGATGAGCCACGGTGACAGCGTCACCAAGCTGCCTGAGGGCTTTGCCGTAGTTGCTCGTACAGTCGATACGCCTGTGGCTGCCATTGCCGATGAGCTGCGCAACTATTACGGTGTGCAATTCCACCCGGAGGTAGTGCATACAAGGGGTGGCAGACAAGTTATCGCCAACTTTACTCTCAATATTTGTGGTTGCCCTCAAAACTGGACCATGAGCCGCTTTGTCGAAGAAGCCTGCCAGTCTGTCAAAGAACATGTCGGCGACAAGCGCGTGCTTTTGGCTCTTTCTGGCGGTGTGGATAGCTCAACACTGGCATTTCTTTTGCACAAAGCCATCGGTGACAATCTCACCTGCATGTATATAGATCAAGGCTTTATGCGCAAAAACGAGTCAGAGCAGCTGGTCGATGTGTTTGAGAGACAGTTTAATATCCATGTACATGCAATCGATGCTGCCGAGAGATTTCTCTCCAAGATGGTTGGTGTATCAGACCCCGAGCAAAAGCGCAAAATCATTGGTGCTGAGTTTATCCGTGTTTTTGAGAGCGAGTCCAAAAAGCTCGGACCTTTTGACTATCTCGCTCAGGGTACTCTCTATCCAGACGTGGTGGAGTCAGCTGGTACTAAGGTCGATCCTGTGACTGGTAAGCCAGTAGCAGTCAAAATCAAATCACACCACAATGTGGGTGGTCTGCCTGACGATATCAAGTTTGCGCTGGTGGAGCCTTTTGCCAAACTATTTAAAGACGAAGTCAGACTGGTTGGCAAAGAGTTGGGTGTGCCCAGTAGCATTATCGAGCGTCATCCCTTCCCGGGTCCTGGCCTGGCTATACGTGTGCTAGGTGAAGTCACTGAGGAGCGCCTCAAAGTACTCAGAGAGGCTGACTGGATTATCCGTGAAGAAGTCTTGAATCATGGACTCTATAACGAAATCTGGCAGGTCTTTGGTGTGCTTTTGCCGACCAAATCTGTGGGCGTTATGGGCGATCAACGCACTTATCAAAACGCTATTGCGGTGCGGGCCGTTACATCCGAGGACGGCATGACTGCTGACTGGGCGCGCTTGCCCTATGACTTACTGGCGATTATCTCGCAGCGTATAGTCAACGAAGTACCTGGTATCAACCGTGTCGTTTACGACATTACTTCCAAGCCACCAGCTACTATCGAGTGGGAATAATGAGGGGCAGTCTATGACTGACCCTAAAGACAAGGGTGATGCAAGCTCTGAGCAGTCGGGGGGCGAAAGCCACTCGGCAGATAAGTCCGCAGCAGATAAATCCGCAGCAGATAAGTCTGCGGCAAATAAGCCCTCAGCTGATAACCCCTCTGCAGACAAACCGGTCGATGACTGGATGGAGTTTGCTCGCAAAGAAGGCTTTGACTTTGTCCCCGAGAAAAAACGCGAGGAAGGTCCAAAGCTAGTTTATAGACGCGAAGTACTACTGGCTCAGTTTTGGTCGCGGGCGCTGCTTGGCGTGATTTTGTTTATTGCTTTTATCGCCGGTGCCTGGGTGGCCGGCACAGCACTACACGACCCTGATACTTGCTGGCTCTTGGCTCTGGGTCGAGATATCTATAATCACGGCGCGATACCGAGGACAGATCCCTTTAGTTATACATTTGCTGGCGAAGAAGCTCTCGGCAAAAAATTTGTCCTTTATCAGTGGCTCTCAGAGCTAGTCTTTTATTTGGCTACATTGCCTGGTGGCTTAGTTACATTACTCATGCTGGCTGGAGTCTGTATCGTCACAGCCTTTTTGTCATTGCCTTTGAGTGTTGCTGTAAGACGTGAGTCGCCCTTTATGCCTGCTTTTGCAGCGGTGCTGTTAGGCATGCTCAGTGCTTCATTTCACACTCTAGTGCGACCAGAAATTTTTTCGTTTGTGTTTTTGTCGGTGTATTTGCAGGTCATCCACCATGTCCGGGCTTGCTTTGTTTCTGGTGATAAGACGCTCTTCCCTGTGGTGCTGGTGTTGGCACCAGTAATGGTGCTATGGCCAATATGCATACTGGCTTTATTACTGGCGCCAGTGTGTTGCTTGCTTGTTTGCTTGGCTCGGTGATTGCGCTGGCGTTTTTAAAAAGGCTGGCTTTGCCTCTCGTTACCAGTCTGGGTGTAGCGTTTTTTGGTATAGCTGTTGCCAGTTTGATTAATCCCTACGGCATTGGGCTCTGGCAGTACATACCCAGTTTGTTTTTTTGTAAGACCAACAAAATCATCGTAGAGTTGGCTCCGCTCGATCCCACAAAAGTAGTCTATGCGCCATTTTTGCTGCTCATTGCCTTTTGGCTTTTGACCTATATCAAAGCCTTTATCTATATGGGCAAAGTCAAAAGTGGTGCCGAGCCTGTGCGCAGTGCTATCGCCTCTAGCGATCTCGGCTATAAGCTGATTATGGCTGAGCTGGTTATGTCGGCTCTGGTTGGTAGTATCGGGATTTACAATGCCTTTAGAGCCAGTCGGCTGATCTCTTTTATAGCACTGATGCTGGTGGCAGAGATCTCGGCTTTGCTTGGTCTCAAACGACTGGTATCGGGCAGTCTGGATGCCGAGTTTGCTGAGGTCGTTGAGCATGCTAAGGGGCTACCTGTGGTGGATAGCGATCGCGTTACCAGTGTCTCAAAGAGAGGCTTCTGGTGGCATTTTGACCACCATATCCTGGATCTGTGGAAGACTGGGGGTGCTGGCGAGCTGGCGATTGTTTGTTCTTGTGCTATTGCCGGTGTGGCTTTAATTAGTAACCGGGTGACCAAGCCTGAGTTGCCCACTAGCAGTGTCGCTTTTACTGTGCCTAATGCTGCGCTGGATTATATCGCTAGCTCTGGTAAAGAGCTTGGTGGACGGATGTTTAATGATCCTCAGTACGGCGACGTGATGATCTGGCGCAAGCCTGGTGAGCCCAAGGTCTTTATTGATACTAGATTTGATATGTATGGTGATCGCCTGGTGTTTGACTATCTGGCGATTAATGAGGCCCATCCTGATTATGCTGAGCAATTGGATAAATACAAAATCGACTGGGTCTTTGTCCGTGCTAATGCTCCTATCGCGCTTAAGCTTAAGCAATCCAGCCAATGGCAAAAGCTCCTTGAGGAGCAGGAAGCCGTGATTTTTAAACGAACAACTGCCTTGCCTGGCTCAAATCAATAGATCAATACACAAAATTTTTACAACTCTAGAGTTATATTTGGATTTTCTTTTGATCCAAATTACTAGATGAGTCTACCCAAGGCACCTCTGCGCTCCAGGCAGTCGGTATTGTCCCCAGGACAGATACTGGCTGGCTCTTATCAGGTCATCTCTGAGATTGACCAGGGTGGCATGGGCGTGGTCTATGAGGTGTTGCATCAAGGGCTGGGGCGCAGGCAGGCGCTCAAAGTAATCCAGCTAACACATCTCAGCCGCAAGATGATCTCGCGCTTTTTAAATGAGGCGCGCACACTAGCTCGTTTTAGCCATCCCAATATTGTGCGAGTCTACGATATAGGCGTAGCTCAAAATAGTATTGGTTATTTTGCTATGGAGTTATTGCACGGCGTCACACTGGAGGCGCATTTAAACTCTCATGGTGCGCTAGATGAGGATGAGGCACTCAGGCTTTTTGGTCAGCTCCTGGATGCGCTTTTTTATGCTCATGCCCGGGGGGTAGTACACCGCGACATCAAGCCGGCCAATATCATGCTGGTCAGAGATGATGGTGGCCGGCTTACGGTAAAAGTCTTTGACTTTGGCGTGGCGCGTTACTTTGATGATCTGGGAGATAGTATTGCTGTCACCACCACCGGTGACGTTGTCGGCAGCCCCAGTCATATGAGCCCGGAGCAGGCGCTGGGTAAGCGTGTCGATTTGCGTACAGATATATACTCGGCTGGTTGTGTGCTATTTGAGATGTTGACTGGCGAGCAATTATTTAGAGGGGACAATGCCCTTTTGACAATTGGTAAGCATATAGGCGAGGACCCACTGGCCAGGCTCAATCTGGAGTTTGATGATAAGCCTGAGTTGGTCAGCTTTTTGCTGCTCTGTCTGGCTAAGTCTCCGGAAGATCGGTTTGCTGACGTCCACGAAGCAAGACTGGCGCTCGGCACCCTGGTTAGCCGTAAAGTCGAGCAACAAAATCGCCACTATCTGGCTGTCCTTAAAGAGCGTGCCTCTCGCATGCGTACTTTGCCACAGCCGGCTATTTTGCTAATGTTTTTTGTGGCGCTCTGTATGGTCAGTTTTTCGGTTATATGGCTTGCTATTGATATGCCTTTGCGTCGTTTAGATAAGCCAAGGCAATTACCATCACTGCCCGCGCCTGAGACACTGGCAATAGGCTACGGTATGCCACTCAGTCAAAGCGAAATAACAAGTAATGATTTGCGCCTCAAGCAATTTGCTGCTTATGCTAGTGTCGACGCCAAATTTAGCACAATAGAACAGGCTGGCGAAAAGCAGTTTAGGGGCTTTAGATTTTTGCCGAATGTGCCGCTGGGTGCTCTCAAGCTCCCTGATGAGACTGTCCAGGCAGTGGGGCAGGTCACCGTGCCAGCCAATTTGTCAGTTGTACTCAGTGCCGGTAGCGGTGTTGCTGTCTATCCACAAATCTTGCGCCGGTTTAGAGATGACGATCTCCGTGGCTTGCACTTTGCCAATAATCATGAGGTGCGCTCGGAGGCTTTTAAGTACGCCACTCATCTCAAGCGTCTCGAAAACATCAACGTACGCAATAGTTTTGTCGACAATGAAATCTTTGACTACCTCAATCAGATGCCCGCTGTCAGAAGCGTCGATTTTACTGCTACAAATGTCGATGGACATGGGCTTGTGCGCTGGAAGTATTTAAAAAATGCCAAAAACTTGCGCATCGGGTTTATTAACGATGTGGCACCAGTATTGGGACAGTTGCAAGGCTGCCGTGACCTCGAACTACTCAATATCGATGGGACTTGTATCAAAGCTGCTGACATTGCCAAAATAGCCAAACTAAAGAAGCTGTACGCCCTGACCGTGACTTGCGACAAAATCAAGCCTCGCGATTTGCTAGTCCTCAAAGAGCTAAAGAATCTGCACAGGCTCACTCTCAATGGCCAGGATTTTGGTCCTGAATTTGTTGCGGTCCTGGAGCAGTTGAAGGCTCTAAGAAATCTCTCTATATCTGCTAAAGATTGGAGCGAGAGTGATCGAGCCCGCTTATTTAAAAATAGTCCACAGTATTCCCTGGAGCTGGTCTCAAGATATAATTTTGAATACAGCTTCAAAGGTGATCCGTGACGACTAACAAGCAAATTCAAGACACTACTGTACTTGTGACCGGCTGTGCCGGGTTTTTGGGTCCCTGGGTATGTGAGCTTTTGCTTGAGCTTGGCTGCACCGTTATTGGTCTGGACCGCCTTTATAACGATGATTCGCGCATCCATCAAGTGCTCAAGGATCAGATGCAGGATCCTGATGGTCCCGACCGGCTCAAGCTGGTTAATGTCGACATCGAAGACTATGACAAGACCTACGGCGTAATCCGCGATCACAATGTGGGGGTGATTTTTCACCTGGCGGCTCAGGCTCTTGTGGGGGTTGCCAATCAAAATCCGGTACCAACTTTTACCTCCAATATCCAGGGCACCTGGCACATCATGGAAGCAGCGCGTCTTTTGCGTGATGCCGGTCAACAAATTGAGGCCATTGTGGTGGCTTCTTCTGACAAAGCCTATGGTGATCAGGTCAATTTGCCCTATCTAGAGGATGCTCCCATGCAGGGGCGCTTCCCTTATGATGTCTCCAAGAGCTGTGCTGATTTGATTGCTCGCTCATACTTCCACTCATACAATTTGCCTGTGGCAATAACCCGTTGTGGCAATCTCTATGGCGGCGGAGACACCAACTACAGCCGCATTGTGCCAGGCACGATTATCTCTGTCATCAAAGGCGAGCAGCCTGTGGTGCGCTCCGACGGCTCCCCGGTGCGGGATTATATCTATGTGCAAGACGCTGCTCGTGCCAATATCGCTATCGCCTCCCGCTTGATGCAGGACAAAGGTCTCAGTGGTGAAGCTTTTAACATCAGCAATGATGCCCCTGTGTCTGTGCTTGCCATGGTGGATGCCATTTTAAAATTGATGCAACGCCAGGATTTGAGCCCCATAATAGAAGGTCATGCCACAAGAGAAATCCAGGCGCAGTATCTCAGCTCCGAAAAAATCCGCTCAACCCTGGGCTGGGCGCCGGAATTTGAGCTAAGCGACGGTTTGAGTCGAGCGATTGCCTGGTATAGGGATAGAGTGGCTGTCGGACAGATGGCATAGAGATGGTTGGCTTTAGGCTGTAAAATTGTTTTTGGCTTAAAGCTACTGGCAGATACCTAGCAGTTGATGGTGGATTTTATGGCAAATAGCAGTGCCGAAAAACTAGATGGCGATAATCGTGCAAAGGTCAAACCAGATAATGCAGATGCCTTAATCCATCAGTTGGATCGCCCTGCCCCTGGTGTAAATGCCGGCGGTAATGGTCCGGGCTTGCCCGAGGCGGTTTTTAACAGACTGGTGCAGCGTATGGACCAGCGCCCCGATAACAGCAAGCTCAATATGTCTGTACCGGAGTTGCAGGCAGTCAAGACAATCGAGCAGTCTATCCTCAAAGGTGATACTAAGAGGCTGGAGCAAGCTCTACAGGGCTTTGGCAAAAAGCCTGTGGACGCCGAGGACATTATGAATGCTGTTGTTAGCGACCTCGATGCAGTTGGTGTTCAAGCTAGTTGGGATTATTCGACTAAGGTCAAAGGTAAGCCCTACGACCCCAGTTATTATGAGCAGGGCAAAGAGGACGTGGGCAACTTTAGTGTTTATCGCAATAGCGGTGACAAAATTAGCTCAGTTACCTTTAATACCGAGGGCAAAGTCACAGCTGTTGACAGTCGCTTGCAGGATGGCGCTCCCGCCCAGGGTGGCAGCGGCAAAGCTGATCCGGTGGCAACTCTGGCTGCTTTGAGAGCGCAATGGCAAAAAGGATGGTAAGGACGCTTTAGCGTTTCTTTTTTATGGCAACCAAAAAGTATTTTGTTGATACGTTTGCAGTCCTTGTCACGACTTTTAGTGTGGCTCTGGGCGCTGGGCTAGGTCCGACTTGCAATATGGCTTACGGTGGCGAGCAGCGATCTGATTTTGGCTCGCTCGATAACACACTTATGGAGCGGAGTTTTAAGGATTACAAGGCTGCCTTTGTTATTAAAGACCTCAAAAATGGCTCTTTTATGCGCTTTTCGCCGGAGCAATGTGCAGTCAGGCAATCGCCCTGTTCGACTTTTAAGATATTCAATAGTTTGGTCGGACTCGATTGTGGTGTACTCAAAGACGAGAGGCAGGCTTTTGAATGGGACGGTAAGGACAGGGACATCGATAGCTGGAATCGTGACCATACCTTGCAAACTGCCATGTCTAACTCTGTGGTCTGGTACTACCAAAAGCTGGCATCGCTCGTTGGCGAGTCACGTATGCGCAAGTACATAAAGAGTGTGCATTACGGTAACGAAGATATTACCGGTGGTATCACCAAATTTTGGCTCGAAAGCTCGCTTAAAATTAGTCCTGACGAACAAGAGCAGTTTTTGGAGCGTCTGGTAGAAGATAAATTGCCTTTTGACAAGCGCTCGACTGCCATAGTACGTGGTCTTTTGCGCCTAGATATGACCGATAGAGGTGTGCTCTATGGCAAAACTGGCACAGGGAGGGATGGTAAATTGGACCATCTTGGCTGGTTTGTTGGTTATGTAGTGCGACCCGATCGGACTTATGTATTTGCCACTCGCATCGAGGGCACTGATGGTGCTGGCGGCAAAAAAGCGCGCGAAATTACAATCAGGCTTTTGCAAGAGGCCGGCTTGCTATAATTTGGGTTGCTTAATTTGGAGGATTTATTGTGATCAAAAGACGCGCGCTTGTACTGGCCCTGTCACTTGTGGCTATGATCGGTCCGGCTGTGGTGGCAAAAAAATTGACTATTTATGATAGACAGGTGGCACTCAAAGCTCAGGTAGACAAAAAGCAAAAAGAAAACGAATTGACTCTCAAAGAAGCAGACAAATTGAGAGAGAAGCTAGAGGATATTAACGCCAAAAAAGAAAAGATGATCTCTAAAAATGGCGGACAATTGGCTTACAAGGACGAAGCCAAACTCGAAAAAATGCTCAACTCAGTCAGTGTCGACATCACTAAAAAGAGTCTAGCTAAGCGTGTAGAAAAATAGGATCTAAGTAGACACTTTGATGAATGACCAGAAATATGGACTGGGCGAAACACCGTTTAGTGCTGAAGAACTAGATGAGATGATGAGCCTGGAGCTGGCCAAAAAAAGAGCCCGGGAAAAACAATTCAACGAAAACTTTGCGCGTCTTTTATCCGGTGACGGTGAAGACAATGCGGGACCTTACAAGTTGCGGTGTATTGTGGAGCATGACCACTGGTACATACCAGTTAAAAGTGATGGCTCCTGGGCCATACTCAATGCTCAAAAAGGCGAATACGAGCGTCTCATTGCTGGTGAAAACAAAGCTGATGGCAGGCGTACTGACCGCCAGGGTCGTGGTGGTCAGATGCTGCCTGTGTATGCCAGGGAGCCTGGTGCTGAGAGTGTCTGCAAAGTAATTGATGGTCTTAGCCTGGTGCGCAGTTTGCCCTCTAACATCAGTGCGCTCCTGATCCAGATAGAGCGATCAGATCCATTGCGTGAGCTGGGTAAAGAGTACTTTGATCAGTTAAAGAGTCTGGCAAGCGCTGTGGAGCTGGAGTCTATGCTCGTCAGTGAGTCAGGCGTGGCTGCCGCTAAATTGCTAGAGAGAGACTTTGTTGCAGCAATGTATAGCGAGGGGCTGTGGCAAAGTGCTGGAGTCGCAACTCTCGGTACGCATAGTGACAGTCTCTATGTCAGAGACCCGGAAGTCACTATCAAATCTGAGCGAGCCAAAAAAATCTTTGAAGAGGTCCTAGAAGACGAGAGCTTTTGCGGCATAGTGGTCAATCCGATGCATGAAATTGGAGCCAGTGCCAGTAATATCACCGGTGACATTACCGGTAACATTAAAGGACTGTATCTCTCCCCTAACTTTGTCCATCGCACTGTATGTGGTGGCGGTGGTCCTTTGCGTGTAGAGCGATATGTGGCGCGCAGCCGGGAAGAATTTGAGTTATTTTTGGAGCAGACAAACTTTCCTACTCCTTACCGGATTGTCGAGAGTAAAGACGCCCAGGGTAAGCCTACTATCCAGGCGGTGTCCTCACAGTCGCCAGTAAGTTGGAGTATCTTTGAATGTGATAGCGCCCAGGAAACTGACCAGGTAAAAACACCTTGCTTTGAGCTTGCACTGGCTCCTGGATCTGACCAGGAGATTGCCGCCGGCAAGAGTCATATATTGTGTCCCGCACTCATGGCTCAAAAGCTCTATGGACAGCTACCAGAGCGTCAGCGCAAACTCAATAAGTGGTGCCCAGGCAA